>CAMDBX010000143.1 GCA_945889445.1 Rhizobium sp. Q54 | reverse complement strand
CTACCCCTTCTACAAACGCCTCCGGGAAGCCGGTAAACCATTCAAAGTCGCTCTCGTCGCAGCCATGCACAAGTTCCTCACCATCCTCAATGCCATCATGCGCGACAACTCGGAGTTCCGTCATAGCCATTGAAAATCGACAGTTGCTTGTCCCGGCGATCTTCTTTGATCGCCACAAAAGAAGATGCCCGGGACAAGCCCGGGCAAGGTGAGTGGGGGCGTGTCGTCACGCCATCAATCGAGCGTGCTAACCCTTAACCGGCCAATCCGCCGTGTCATGGTCCGGATGCTGTAGCGAGCGCAGCTTGGTCAGGTCTTGCGGGGTCCGGTCATCCTCCGTCCGCCTTGCGGGAAGGCCGGGCAGGCTGTCCGCCCAGATGAGCTTGCTCTCCACCCCCACCACATGGTCCGGCGCTGCCGCATTGGGGTCATCCAGCGAGCCGACGGCGATTTCGATCGGGCCGTAGTCGTCCTCCAGCATGAACAGCGGCGTGCCGCAGTCCTGGCAGAAGCCGCGCGCCACCACGGGCGAGGAGCGGAACGTCGATGGTGTTCCGCGCGTCCAGGTGAACCGCTCCGGCGGCACGCTGACGAGCGGTGCCCCCAGCGACCCGAAGGCCTTCTGGCACATGCGGCAGTAGCAGAATCCAGAATTGCCCAGTGGCCCGTCGATCCGGTAACGCACCCCACCGCACTGGCAGCCGCCGGTATGGGTCTCGGTCATGGTGACCTCCTCATTCACGCGTTTTGGAAGTAGGCCTTACGCTTCCCATATTGCAAGGCTGGACGGCAGAATTTGCGCAGGTAAACTTCTGCGCGCAGGCGCATATCGCCGCTCCTGCTGCAGTGCAGCAAGAAATGGAGCAACACGATGTCGACAGTGCAGGAACAGGGTGAGGCTTCGTACGAAGCCGCAAATCACGGCCAGGGCCCCCGGCCGCCCGGTTTCCTCATTCTCGCGGTGGGTTCGGTCGGCGTCGTCTATGGCGACATCGGCACCAGCCCGCTCTATGCGCTGCGCGAGGCCGTTCTCGCCGGCATGCGCCATGACGGTGCGATTTCGGAGGCGCTGGTGCATGGCGTGCTCTCGCTCATCATCTGGGCGCTCATCCTCGTCGTCACCGTCAAATATGTGCTCATCCTGCTCAATGCCGACAACAAGGGCGAGGGCGGCACGCTGTCGCTCATGGCGCTCGCCCAGCGCGCCTTCGGAAAATCCGTGACGTGGATTGCCGTGCTCGGCATGATCGGAGCCGCACTGTTCTATGGCGACGCGATCATCACACCGGCCATCTCGGTGCTCTCGGCCGTTGAAGGTCTCAAGATCGTGACGCCGGCCTTCGAAAGCTACGTACTGCCGCTGACGCTGGTGATCATCGTGGGCCTGTTCCTGGTCCAGTCGCAGGGCACCGGGCGGGTGGCGGCGTTCTTCGGTCCCATCACGCTCGTGTGGTTCGCCGCGCTGGCGGG
Source organism: Rhizobium sp. Q54 (assembly GCA_945889445.1). Classification (GTDB taxonomy): domain Bacteria; phylum Pseudomonadota; class Alphaproteobacteria; order Rhizobiales; family Aestuariivirgaceae; genus Aestuariivirga. The sequence continues at coordinate 7,551 of CAMDBX010000143.1, read as the reverse complement.
CGTCGGGCTTTATCACATCTTCGACAACCCGTCGGTGCTGATGGCCTTCAATCCTGTGAAGGCGGTCCACTTCCTGGCAAATCACGGCTTCATCGGGCTCGTCGTGCTGGGCGCCGTGTTCCTTGCGGTGACCGGTGCCGAGGCGCTCTATGCCGACCTCGGGCATTTCGGCAAGCGGCCCATCCAGGCTGCCTGGCTGGTGATCGTGCTCCCCGCGCTGGTGTTGAATTATCTTGGGCAGGGCGCGCTGCTGCTGGCGGACCCTTCGACCATCGACAACCCATTCTTCCGCATGGTGCCGGAGTGGGGCCTCGTGCCCATGGTGGTTCTGGCCACTGCCGCCACCATCATCGCATCGCAGGCGGTGATCACGGGCGCCTATTCGCTCACCCAGCAGGCGATCCAGCTCGGGCTGCTGCCGCGCATGGAAATCCGCTTCACGTCAGAACAGCATGCCGGACAGACCTACCTGCCGCAGGTGAACTGGCTGCTGCTTGCCGGTGTCATCATCCTGGTGCTGTCGTTCAAGTCATCCGGCGCGCTGGCGCATGCCTATGGCATCGCCGTCACCGGCACCATGGTGGTGACGGCAATGATGGCCGTCGCCGTGATGTGGAAGGACTGGAAGTGGCCCCTGTGGCTTGTGCTGGCCGTCATGCTGCCGCTGCTGGCGCTGGACGTCGTGTTCTTTGGCGCCAATGCGCTGAAGATCCTGGAAGGCGGCTGGATGCCGCTTGCGCTGGGTGCGGCCATCTTCCTGCTGATGTGGACGTGGCGCGAAGGCTCGCGCCTGCTGGCGGAGAAGACCAGGCTTTCGGAAGTGCCCCTCAAGGACCTCGTCGCCTCGCTCGCCAAGCGGCCGCCGGAGACCGTGCCCGGCACGGCGGTGTTCCTCACCAGCGATTCCGAGAGCGCGCCGACCGCACTTCTCCACAGCCTCAAGCACTACAAGGTACTGCATGACAGGAACGTCATCCTCACCGTGAAGGGTGCCACCGTGCCCGTGGTGGAGGAGTCGCGCCGCCTGAAGATCGAGCAGCTCTCGGAACGCTTCTGGCGCATCGAGGCCAGCTTCGGCTTCATGGAGAACCCCAACGTGCCGGCCATGCTTCTCTCGATCCCGAAGTCGGAGATGAGCTTCTCGATGATGGACACCTCCTTCTTCCTGTCGCGGCGCAGCGTTCGCGCCTCCAAGTATCAGGGCATGCCGGTGTGGCAGGACAAGCTGTTCATCATGATGGCGAGGAACGCCAATGATGCGAGCAGCTATTTCCGTCTGCCGCCGGGCCGGGTGATCGAGGTGGGAAGCCAGGTGACAGTCTGAAACGGGCGGCGGCGCGCGCAGTGGAATGTTGCATCCATCTGATCGCGCCGCGCCTGCCTGCCCGCCATTCGCGACAACCAGGGATTGGACAATCATTTCGTCCGTAGACAGATTACGGACGATATACTAACCGGAAGGGAGTGTGGGATTTAGAAGGCACGAAGATGATGGCTCACGTGAATGGTTGGCTCGGACGTACGTGCAAGGGAACATGGCACTTCGCGTTGTTGCTGTTGTGTCTGTGCCTTTTCAATCCGGGCGCGGCGATGAGTCAGAGCTGCGTGACGAGCCCGGCCTGCAAGCCGCAGTTCAAATATGAGGGCCTCAACGGCCAGGTGACGATCAACAACTGCAAGACCACGCAGACATCCAGTGCCTGTGCCTGGGCCAACGTAACCTTGCAGGCATCGAACTTCCTCGCCTGCCGGCTCGAGGACACTGGCCCGATCGCCCTGTGCTATTACTCTGGCGTTCCTGGCGGCTCTACCGAAACCCCCGGCTGTGTTCTGTCTGCTGACAAGAAGACTGCCACGTGTGACTGCTACAAGATCTCGAAGAATGAGCCGGAAGGCGCGACCTATTCCTATGTCGACATCAATGCGATCCTGAACAAGGCCGTCTATCTGCAGACCGTCAAGGTTTGTGGCAAGGATGGATCGAAGTGCCTGAATGGCGCCAATGTCGTGACAAATCCGAACACACGGCAGGCGCCCGTCTGCAATGCCATCCGCAACAAGACCCTGTTTCCCGGGGCTGATGTCGTGTCGGACTACACGCCGATCCTGATCCCCCAGAAGGGCCAGACCAGCTACGACTGCCCGACGAGCGGAACGTCGAACATCTACGCCGGCTGCATGACCGCGCCATGCCGTGCCACCGGCAGGGTTGACTCGAGCACCGGCCTGCCGCTGGTGAGCTGTGAGTGCCCCACATTCGACGGACCCAACCAGGTGGGCAACCCGCTGATTGAGGAAGTGGGCAACTGCTCGCCGGATCCCTATGTCTGGTCCTCCGCCTACAAGCCGCCAACCATGCCGACGCTTCCCTGACACGCGTGCCGCGCCGCGTGATCGCGGGCGCAAGCAGGTGATGGCTTAGACTCAGTCCCGGTCCGGATGCTGGCGGCTCTTCAGCCGCTCCATGTCCGCGGCCGGGATGTCATCTTCCGTGCGCGTGCCCGGAAGGGTGTGGAGCAGGGCGAAAGAGGGAAGCTGGCCTTCTATTCCATAGGCCCGCGCCGGCGTCACAGCTTCCAGATGGTCCAGCGAGCCGATCGACACCGCGATGCGGTCTGCCGTGTCATAGGCGAAGGTCAGCGGCGTGCCGCAGTCCTTGCAGAAGCCGCGCTGCACGATCTCCGAACTCCGGAAGAAGGATGGCCCGCCTTTGGTCCAGTGAAGACCTGTCTTCTTCGTGCCCACCAGCGCGGCAAAATAATTGCCGAAGGCCTTCTGGCACATGCGGCAATGGCAGATGTGGGGGTTCTCGAAGGGCGCGGTGATGCGATAGCGCACCGCGCCGCACTGGCAGCCACCGGTGGCGAGCGTGTCGGTCATGTGCTGAGTGTCGCGCAGATGAGGGGGTTCGTCGAGAGGTGCGTCACCATCTCATCACGCCCGGGCTTGACCCGGGCACCCTTTGCCTGCCCACCCAAAAGGATGGCCGGGTCAAGCCCGGCCATGGTGAGTGTCGTTGGCTAAGTTGGGAGTGCGGTGACCGCTCAGCCCATCGCCTTCTGCAGGTTGGCGTCAACCGCGTCGAGGAAGCCCTCGGTGGTGAGCCAGCTCTGGTCCGGGCCGATGAGGACGGCGAGGTCCTTGGTCATCTTGCCTTCCTCGATGGTTTGGACGACCACCTTCTCCAGCGCATCGGCGAACTTGCCCAGCTGCGCGTTGCCGTCCAGCTTGGCGCGGTGCTTGAGTCCACCGGTCCAGGCATAGATCGAGGCTGCAGAGTTGGTGGAGGTCTGCTTGCCCTGCTGGTGCAGGCGGTAGTGACGCGTCACCGTGCCGTGGGCGGCTTCTGCTTCAACCGTCTTGCCGTCCGGCGTCATCAGCACCGAGGTCATCAGGCCCAGTGAGCCGAAGCCTTGAGCCACGATGTCGGACTGCACGTCGCCGTCATAGTTCTTGCAGGCCCAGACATAGCCGCCGGTCCACTTCAGGGCCGAAGCCACCATGTCGTCGATCAGGCGGTGCTCGTAGAACAGCTTGTTCTTCTCGAATTCTGCCTTGAACTCGGCGTCGTAGATTTCCTGGAAGATGTCCTTGAAGCGGCCGTCATAGGCCTTGAGGATGGTGTTCTTGGTCGAGAGATAGACCGGGTAATTGCGCATCAGGCCATAGTTGAACGAGGCCCGGGCGAATTCCTTGATCGACTCGTCGAGGTTGTACATGGCCATGGCAACGCCCGCACCGGGTGCCTTGAACACTTCCTTTTCGATCACCGTGCCGTCCTCGCCGACGAACTTGACGGTGAGCGTGCCCTTGCCGGGGAAGGTGAAGTCGGTGGCGCGGTACTGGTCGCCGAAGGCGTGGCGGCCGATGATGATGGGCTTCGTCCAGCCGGGAACAAGGCGCGGCACGTTGTTGCAGATGATCGGCTCGCGGAAGATCACGCCGCCCAAAATGTTGCGGATGGTGCCGTTGGGCGACTTCCACATCTGCTTGAGGTGGAACTCCTTCACGCGCGCCTCGTCCGGCGTGATGGTGGCGCACTTCACGCCCACGCCGTATTTCTTGATGGCGTGGGCGGAGTCCACCGTCACCTGGTCGTCGGTGCGGTCGCGGTTCTCCACGGACAGATCGTAATAGTGCAGGTCCACGTCCAGATAGGGCAGGATCAGCTTCTTCTTGATGAGGTCCCAGATGATGCGGGTCATCTCGTCGCCGTCCAACTCGACAACCGGGTTCTGGACCTTGATCTTCGCCATGGGAAAAGCCTTCTGTTGCGCTGCGGTATTTGGTGCACCGCCTATAGCAGCCCCACGGGTGAGCGGCAATTCAGACTGTTGGCGGAGACGTCATGCCTCCGTCACGGTTCAAGGGCTTGAAATCGAACCGGCTGCGGGTCCAGTGTTCCGCCGGGCGCGGCTGGTTCGGGGAGGGATTCCATGCAGGTTTCGGAGGCGAGGGTGATCGACGGCGGCGCCGCCGTCGAGGTTTCGCTGGGGGCCGAAAGGCACCGGTTCCATGCCCTGTGGCTCCGCGACAATGCCCGGGACGACAAGACCCGCAGCCCCGGCAATGGCCAGCGGCTGATCACCATCCTCGACATTCCGGCCGAGACGACGGTTGCCGAGGCGGCGGCGGCGGGCGGCACCCTGTCGCTGCGCTTCGAACCCGAGGGGCGGAGCATCGATTTTGACGGCTCATGGCTTGCCCGGCACGCCTATGACCGGCACGAGACGCGGCCACCGGGCTGGACGGGAAAGGGGATCGAGCGCTGGGACTCCCGACTGCTGAACATCGTTCCCTCCGAAAGCTGGACTGACGTCACCAACGACCGCCGCGCGCTCGGCCGCTGGCTGGCTGCCGTGCGCCGCCACGGCTTCGCGGTAATGACGGGGACGCCCACCGAGCCCGGCACGCTGTGCAAGGTGGCGGAACTCTTCGGCTATGTGCGCGAGACCAATTACGGCCGCTTCTTCGAGGTGAGGGCCGAGGTGAACCCCAACAACCTCGCCTACACGAACCTTGGCCTCCAGGCCCACACCGACAACCCGTACCGCGATCCCGTTCCCACGCTTCAGATTCTGGCCTGCCTCGAGAATTCGGTGGAGGGTGGCGACTCGATCGTGGTCGATGGCTTCAAGGTGGTGGAGCGGCTGAAGGCGGAGAACCCGCGCGGCTTCGACCTGTTGTCGGGCCATGCCGCGCGCTTCGCCTATGAGGGCTCGGCCGGCGTGCGCCTGCGCGCCAAGCGGCCAATGATCGAGCTGGGTCCTGATGGCGAGCTGATCGCCATCCGCTTCAACAACCGTTCGCTCGCGGCGACCACCGACGTTCCCTATGAGGACATGGCGGATTACTACGCCGCCTACCGCCGGTTTGCGGAGCTGATCGAGGACCCCGCGATGGAGGTGACCTTCAAGCTGAAGCCGGGCGAGTTGTTCATCGTCGACAACACCCGCATGCTGCACGCGCGCAAGGGCTTCTCCGGCACCGGCAAGCGCTGGTTGCAGGGTTGCTACGCCGACAAGGACGGGCTCTATTCGACACTCTCGGCCATCGAGGAAGAAGGACTGCTGCAATGACCGCGCCCAAGCTTGACCGCTCCAACATCGTGGAGTTCATCGCTGACATCTTCGAGCGGCGCGGGGCCGAGTCCTACCTCGGCGAGCCGGTTTCCATGTCCGAGCACATGCTGCAGGGTGCTGTTCTGGCCGAGGCCGAGGGCGCGCCGGAGGAACTGGTGGCAGCGGCACTGCTGCACGACATCGGCCACTACACTTCCGAGTTCGGACCCATGTCGCTGGGCGACGCGCGCGACAATTACCATGAGGAGTCGGGTGCCATGGTGCTGGCGCCCTTCTTCCCGCCGGTCATTACCGAATGCGTGCGCCTGCATGTGCCTGCCAAGCGCTATCTCTGCTCAACCGACAAGGGCTACCATGATCGGCTGTCCGAGGCTTCCAAGCACACGCTGATGCTGCAGGGCGGACCGATGAGCGAGGCGGAGGTGAACGACTTCGAGTCCAATCCTTTCCACCGCGAAGCCGTGCGCGTGCGCATCTGGGATGATGAGGGCAAGAAGCCGGGCGTGGTGACGCCGGAATTCCGCCACTACGTGCCGCTGCTCAAACGCGTGGTGGAGCATCAGGGCCGGTTGGCCTAGACGCGTTCATGACAACACTTCGCGCCTCCGCAGAGCACAATGCGCTGCGGCACCCCAAGTTCGTGCTCTACCTGATCGCGATCGGCTGCGCCTCATTCGCGGTGCAGATCATGTCCGTTTCGGTGGGTTGGGAGATCTATGACATCACCCGTGACCCGCTGTACCTCGGCTATGTCGGGCTCGTGCAGTTTCTGCCGCCCTTGCTGCTGGTGCTGGTAACGGGGCTAGCCGCCGATCGCTTCAACCGCCGGCTGATCATGGCCTCCTGCCTGGCACTCGAGGCCGTGTGTGCGCTGGGGCTGTTGCTGTTCACGCTCTCGAAGCCCACTGACGTGACACCCGTCTTCGGCATTCTCGCGGTGCTGGGCGTGGCGCGCGCCTTCATGAACCCGGCCTCCGACGCGCTCGCCCCCAACCTCGTGCCGAAGGAGGCGATTGCGCATGCGATCTCGCTCACCACCATGATCTGGCAGACGGCGAACATCGCGGGGCCGGTGGCGGGTGGGTTGCTCTATGGGATTGCGGGATCCGTGGCCTATGGCGTGGCGCTGGCGCTCGTCATCATCGCGGCCACGCTGATCATCGCCATGGGCAGCGTGCCACAGACCCGCGAGGAAAGCGCCAAGGAGGAGACGACGCTCGGCACGCTGTTCGCTGGCTTCGCCTTCATCCGGCGCGAGAAGATCGTGCTGGGTGCCGTGTCGCTCGACCTGTTCGCGGTGCTGCTGGGTGGTGCCGTGGCGCTGCTGCCGGTCTATGCGCGCGACATTCTTGACGTAGGGCCATGGGGACTTGGGCTGCTGCGGGCAGCACCCGGCGTGGGCGCGGTGGCCATGGCGCTCTACCTCGCGCGCTATGGCATCAAGGACCATGCCGGGCGCATCCTGTTCGTCTTCGTGGCGCTGTTCGGGTTCTTCACATTGGTGTTCGGGCTCTCGACCTCCGTGCCGCTCTCCATCGGCGCACTTGTGCTGATGGGGGCCTGCGACATGGTGAGCGTCTATATCCGCGAGACGCTTCTGCAGCTGTGGACGCCGGACGAGGTGCGTGGCCGGGTCAATGCCGTGAACCGGGTGTTCATCGGCGCTTCCAACGAGCTGGGCGAATTTCGCGCCGGGACCGTGGCGCGGCTGATCGGGGCGGTGGCGGCGGTGGCGCTGGGCGGGGCCGGGACCATGGGGGTGGCCTTCTTCTGGTCGCGCTGGTTCCCGGAACTCAGGACCGCGAGGCGGCTGGACGGGCGGGGCTGACGCCGCTATTCCAAGCCGATCATGGCTGGAGCGGATTTAGGTCTAAAACACCAGCAAATACGCGAATCAGTGATGGGCGTTTGCATATCCGCTTGCACCCCGGCGGCTTTGTCCGTGTGGTTGCCGGTCACGCGTTCAGCC
>CAMDBX010000142.1 GCA_945889445.1 Rhizobium sp. Q54 | reverse complement strand
CGTCGCGGCCTCGCCCGTCTCCAGCCTTCGCCGCCACGCCCATGCCCGTCCAAGCGCCTTCAGGATATGAGGAACCTGCCCCCGGGTCTCGGCCTCGAGGGCATTCTCGGGCGGCAGGATCCTGGGTCGGCCATTGCGGCGGCGGATGGAGAGTGGGACAAGAACCCGGACCGTTTCGCTGCTCATGCCGTAACTCCCTCGGAATTTTTTGCCAGAAGATCGCGGGCCAGATCGCCAAGACCCTGATGGCGAAGGTCGATGGCGAGGCCGTCGGGCCCGGCCGTCACGCGCGCCACCAGCAACCGGACGATGCGGGCGCGTTCGGCGGGAAACAGCACTTCCCACAGCCGGTTGAAGTTCCTGAGCGCTGCGAGGAGTTGCCGCTGGTCGCAGTGGAAACCTTCCTGCTGAAACCGCTCGAGGATATGGGCCGCGGTCTCCGGTGTTGCGATCAGGCGCCGCAGTTCGGCAACCACGGCGCCTTCGATCATGGGAGCAGACAAACGAGGCGGGCCAGCGTCCGCCGGGATCGGGTTTCGGCGAATGGCGTCCATCGAGACGTAGTAGTGGTAGAGCCGGTGGCGCTTGCGGGTATGTGCGGGCGTCATGGCCGTGCCCGTGGCCGTGAAGATAAGCCCCTTGAGCAGGGCATCCGATCTGCTGCGGTTTCCGGCGGCCCGGAGGCGGGGACTTTCCTTGAGTACCGCCTGGGCGCCTTCCCAAAGCTCGCGGCTGACGATGGGCTCATGCGCCCCGGGATAGGCGGTCCCCTTGTGCACGGCTTCGCCGAGGTAGATGTGGTTCTTGACGATCTTGTAGACGTATCCGTGGCTCACCGGTTTGCCGCGCTTCGTTAGAAGGCCCTCAGCGTGGAGCTGCCGTGCGAGCGCGCTGGTGGAGCCGACGGTCATGAATCGGCGGAAGATCATGCGTACGATTTCGGCTTCGGCCTCGTTGACGGCAAGCTTTTTGTCCTTGACGTCATAGCCGAGGGGTACACAGCCGCCCATCCACATGCCGCGCTTTCTCGAGGCTGCAATCTTGTCCCGGATGCGCTCGCCGATGATCTCTCGCTCGAACTGGGCGAAGCTCAGAAGAATGTTCAGTGTCAGCCGTCCCATGGAGGTGGTCGTGTTAAAAGACTGGGTGACCGAGACGAAGGTGACATTGTTCCGGTCGAAGATCTCGACCAGCTTCGAGAAATCCATCAGGGCGCGCGACAGGCGGTCGATCTTGTAGACCACCACAACGTCGATGAGCCCCGTTTCGATGTCCTTCAACAACTGCGTCAGGGCGGGGCGGTCGAGTGTTCCGCCGGAATAGCCCCCGTCTTCGTAGCGCTCGCGGATGGCGGCCCAGCCCTCGGCCTTCTGGCTTGCCACATAGGCTTCGCAGGCCTCGCGCTGGGCGTCCAGCGAGTTAAACTCCATGTCGAGGCCTTCCTCGGTCGACTTGCGGGCATAGATGGCGCAGCGCAGGCGCTTTGGCGGTGCGGTCATGGTTCGCTCCCCCGGTGATGACCGAGCCTCTTGTCAAGGCGGAAGAAGCGAAAGCCATTCCAGTTGACGCCGGTGATGGCCTTCGCCACGGCGGAGAGGGAACGGTACTTGCGCCCTTGCCAGTCGTAGCCGTCACCCAGAACGGTGACCGTATGTTCGGTTTCCTCCCACTCCCGGATGAGCCGGGTTCCGGGCATCGGATTGCGCGGGTCCGCCGCCATGTTCTTGCGCGCGACCTTTCCCTCGACCTCGTCGGCCAGAAGCTCAAGCGTTCGCCGCGTATCGCGGGAGAGGCCGCCGTAGGTCAGTTCCTGGATGCGGTGGCTGATGCGCAACTCGAGGAACGCCCGCGCATTGTTGGGCGCGGTTGTGCCGAGGAGGGCCTCCCATTTTATCTTTAATTCATTGACGCTCATGTGCTGCAGAGCCGCAAGCTGTGCCAGCACGCCTTCGTCGGTTGCAGTGTTCTCGCCGGGCCGTGGGAGCGCCGTGTTCTTGCCTTGCCTCGTAGTCCGCACCGTCATCCTCCTGTTCGCTGGCGAATCCTGGGACGGCGAGCAACGCTCTGTCTGCCTGCGAAGTCGACAAAACTGTCTTGCTCGGGCGCAGATAAAGAACTGGACTGTTGGTCGAACATGCGTGTCAGGCCAGCGCAGAGAATTGCGGCGATCTCATCGCGACGCTCCTGTGGCGTCATGCGTTCGGGCGGCGTCCAGTCGAGAACGGCTTCGTGCACGCGGGTTGAGACCTTTTGCATGAGATGGTCTCGCACGATAATCATTGCGAACGCTCACACAACGGCTGGCACCGCATGATTGCAGCCAAGCGAGCTCGAGCGGATTGTCACGCATGAATGTCGTGTGGATAACTTGTGGGATAGTACTTCGTGTCTATTTGCGGTTGGCGGAAGTATAATCATCTGTACACGAATTATCCTCTTGAAGTCTATCGCGACATGACGCTAGCTGTCAGCTGCCCGATGTGGTCCTGAGTTGGATGGTGGGATGCAGACGAACTTTCAGTTTCCGAGTGGTCACGAGCGACGGCGGCGCGCTGCCGAGTATGTGCGCATGTCGACAGAGCACCAGCAGTATTCGACCGAGAACCAGGCGGACCGGATCCGCGATTACGCCAAGCACAACAACATCGACATTGTCCGGACCTACGCGGACGAGGGCAAGAGTGGCCTCAACATCGGCGGGCGCGAGGGTCTGCAGAACCTGATCGCGGATGTCCGGGCGAAGGAGACCGACTTCGAGTTGATCCTCGTCTACGATGTGAGCCGTTGGGGCCGGTTCCAGGATGCTGACGAATCTGCTCACTATGAGTACACCTGCAAGCAGGCCGGCATCAAAGTAATCTATGTCGCGGAGCAGTTCGAAAATGACGGCTCTCCGGTCTCGACCATCGTCAAGGGCGTGAAGCGCGCCATGGCCGGCGAATACAGTCGCGAGCTCTCGGCCAAGGTGTTTGCCGGTCAGTGCCGCCTGATCGAGCTTGGCTTCCGGCAAGGCGGGATGGCGGGATATGGCCTCAGGCGGGTTCTGCTGGACCAGTCAGGCCAGGTGAAGGCCGAGCTGAAACGAGGCGAGCACAAGAGCCTGCAGACCGACCGTGTTGTGCTGAGGCCGGGGCCTGAGGACGAGGTGCTGATCGTTCGCCAGATGTACAGCTGGTTCGTGGAGCAGGGCTTTGTCGAGAGCGAGATCGCCTCCCGCCTCAATGCTATGGGGATTTTGACCGACCTCGGACGGCACTGGAGCCGAGGTACCGTGCACGAGGTGCTCACCAACGAGAAGTACATCGGCAACAACGTCTACAACCGCCGCTCTTTCAAGCTGAAGCGCGAGCGGGTGGTGAATCCCCCTGAGAAGCTGGTACGCAAGGAAGAGGCCTTCCCGGCGATCGTTGAGCCGGAGCTTTTCTATATTGCGCAAGGGATCATACGCGGACGTTCCCAGCGGTTCACTGACGAGGACCTGCTGACGAAGCTGAAGGGCCTCTACGATGGCAAGGGCTATCTCTCGGGGATATTGATCAACGAGGCCGAGGAGATGCCTTCGGCCAGCGTCTACACCCACCGCTTCGGCAGCCTCATCCGGGCCTATGAGCTGGTTGGCTACCGGCCGGACCGGGATTTTGCCTATCTCGAGATTAACCGCCAGCTAAGGCGGCTTCATCCTGAGATCGTGCAACGCACCGAAGCGGGCATCATGGATATCGGTGGCGAGGTGATGCGGGATGCAGCCACGGATCTCCTCACCGTCAATGGCGAGTTCACCGCCTCGATTGTGCTGGCGCGCAGCCGCCGCACCGAGGCCGGAAGCCTGCGCTGGAAAATCAGGCTCGATACCGGTCTCTGTCCCGACATCACCATCGCGGTGCGGCTTGATTCCGACAATGCCAGCATCCTCGATTATTACCTCCTGCCCTGGATCGACCTCGGGCCGCAGCGGCTCAACCTTGCTGAGGCAAATGGCTTCTGGTTGGAGGGCTACAGGTTTGACGGGCTGGAGGCGCTCTATCGTCTTGCCGCCCGCAGTCGCATCAGGAGAGCCGCATGAAGAAGGCACCCATGATCGAAGATGTGCCGATTGAGGCGATTGAGATCCTGAACCCGCGCGAGCGAAACCAGAAAGTGTTCCAGGAACTGGTCGAGTCCATCCGCCTCCTGGGCCTCAAGAAGCCCATCACGGTAGCGGAGCGATCAGGTCCCGATGGCAGACGCTATATTCTGGTCTGCGGGCAGGGCCGTATTGAGGCCTTCCAGGCCCTGGGGCAGACGAGCATTCCTGCGCAGGTGATAGAGGCCACTGACGACGAAGCCTTTGTCATGAGCCTTGTCGAGAACATCGCCCGCCACACGCCGCGAACTCTCGAGCAACTCGAGGCGATCCGCAGCCTGAAGCGGCGGGGTCATTCGGTTGTGGCAATAGCCCGCAAGACCGGGCTCGACCCGCGGTGGGTTAGTGGAATGCTGGAGCTTCTGGAAAAGGGTGAGCAGCGCCTCGTGACGGCAGTGGAGGCAGGCCGGGTGCCGCTGGCAATCGCCATGGCCATCGCCAAGGCCGGGAGTGATGACAGTGACATTCAGGAGGTTCTGCAGACCGCCTATGAGTCGGGCGATCTCCGAGGCAAGAAGGTCCTGACCGTCAAGCGCATCATCGACGAACGCCGCCGCGCCGGAAAGGGCTACGGCCAGAAGGGGGCGCGGCAAAACAGGTCCCAGAAGCTGACGTCCTCGGCCCTTGTGCGTGCCTATAACAGGGAAGTTGAGCGACAGAAGATGCTGATCCGCAAGGCAGATGGGGTGCAGCAACGGCTCGCCTTTGTGTCGGGCGCCATGACCCGGCTGCTGGGCGATGAGGACTTCCTGAATCTGCTACGGGCCGAAGGGCTCACATCCATGCCTGCGATCCTCGATCCGGGCAAGAACGGGGGAGAGATGCGATGACGGAAAAGGTACAGATCGGATTTGAGGGACAGGCGATCAATTTGGGCCTCGACAAACTCCTTCCCACACGTTCTGTCCAACCTGAAGTCCGCAAGACCCGCAAGTTCGCCCAGATCCTCTCCTCCATCCGGGAGATTGGCCTCATCGAGCCGCTGATGGTGACGCCGGCCGATCCTGCTTCGGGGCTCCACATGCTGCTCGACGGTCATCTTCGCCTCCTGGCGATGCGGGATTTGGGGCTCGCGACGACTGCCTGCCTCATCTCACGCGACGATGAAGGCTACACCTACAACAAGCGAGTCAACCGCCTTGCCACGGTTCAGGAACATTACATGGTGTTGCGTGCCCTTGAGCGGGGCGTGCCAGAGGACCGGCTAGCGAAGGCGCTCGACCTCAACATCGTCTCGTTGCGGCGCAAGCGCGATCTTCTTGATGGCATCTGTCCGGAAGTCGAGGAGATGCTGAAGGACCGTAACTTCAGTGCTGACATCATGCGGTATCTGAGAAAGATGAAGCCGCAACGCCAGATCGAATGTGCCGACCTCATGTGCTCGATGAACAACTTCTCGGTCAGTTATGCCGGAGCCCTTCTTGCCGCCACGCCATCTGACCAGCTGCTCGAGCCAAGCCAGACAAAGGGTTTGAAAGGCCTGTCGTCGGCCGAGATCGCCCGCATGGAGCAGGAGATGTCGCTGGTGCAGAGCCGCTTCAAGGTGATCGAGCAGTCCTATAGCAACGATGTCCTCAACATGGTTCTGGCGCGTGGGTTTCTCAATAAGCTGGTGTTGAACAAGGCGGTTACAAGCTACCTGCAGCGACGCCAGCCCGATCTTCTTGAGGAGTTCCGATCTATCGTGAAGATCACCTCGCTCGAGGATGAAGTTGACGTACAAAAGGTTGCATGATCAAGACGAGTGAACCCCGTGAGGCGCTTCCTTGCCCGTGCCATGAGGTGAGGGCGTTCCGACCTGTCGTCCACGCAGGCTCCACTTCGGACTTGATAATCTTGGCGATTGCCGGCCAGATAAGCAGGCAAGCATAAAGGAGGGATCGAATGCGTCTGTTCCTGCAATCTCTGCCGCTCGCAACGGCCATGTTATTGGCTGTATGCATACCGGCCCGTGCGGCACCCCACCAGTATCACACATGTCCGACGGAAGCCCGGGGCTCGGTGAGCCATAATGGTGAAGCGGATTGGGTGGTTACTCCCCAGTCGTCGCGCCTTACGGGCACACGCATTGCGCCCATAGGTGGGATTGTGGCGCTCGTCTGCGTCTACCAGTTATTTGGAAGTGAGTTCTGGATCTACAAGCGGCCAGCGCCCGATTACGTCAATTGTGTTGCCGACGCTCGCGGCTTCTATTGCCGCCCCAGTTAGCCACCCCAGGGAGATGACCTGAGGATCCTTGGGGCTCATGAAAGAAACCATGTGTTCAAACGGCGTCCGCCAAGGGACCAGTGGTTCGTAGCTGAGCCTTAAAATGTCTAAACTGGAGTGCATAGGCGGCTTGGCTGGCTCATCGGCGTATGGCGGGCTTGGGTGTGCTGCCTAGCCATTCCTTGAGCTTCGTCCAGCGACGGCGGCCCGAGACGTTCTTCACCGCAATGGCGACGGCCTTGGCCTGGCCCACGATCACCACGAGTTTCTTGCCCCGCGTGATGCCGGTGTAGATCAGGTTCCGCTGCAGCATGGTGTAATGCTGGGTCATGACCGGGATGACGACTGCGGGGTATTCGGAGCCTTGCGACTTGTGGATGGTTGCCGCATATGCGGGAACTAGGGTGTCGAGTTCGCCAAATCCGTAGGTGACCGGGCGGCCATCAAAGCTGGCGATCAGCTCCCCGGTGTCGAGATCAACGGCGTCGATGTAACCGACATCGCCATTGTAGACTTCCTTCTCGTAATCATTCTCGATCTGCATCACCTTGTCGCCAGGGGCAAAGGTCCAGCCGAAGCGCTCCACTTTCTGCTCCTTGGCTGGGTTCAGCGCTGCCTGCAGTTCGATGTTGAGCGAGCGCGCGCCGACGCCGCCGCGGTTCATGGGGCAGAGGACCTGCACATCGCGGATGGGGTCGAAGCCGAAGCGGTTCGGGATGCGGTTCTTCACAAGATCCACGATCAGCGGAACGGCGGCCTCCGGGTCTGCGGCATTGACGAAGTAGAAATCGCTGTCGCCCTCGGGCCTTGCGAGGTCGGGCATCTGGCCCTTGTTGATGCGATGCGCGGCGGTGATGATGCGGCTCTCGGCGGCCTGGCGGAACACCTCCGTCAGCCGCACGACGGGGATGGCCTCCGACTGAATGATGTCGGCAAGCACCTGGCCGGGCCCCACGGAGGGCAACTGGTCAATGTCGCCGACAATGAGCAGGGCAGAGCTGTCCGGCAGAGCCTTGAGGAGGGCATGCATCAGGGGCACGTCCACCATGGAGGTCTCGTCGATGACCAGCAACTCGCAGTCGAGCGGGTTCTCGGCATTACGCTTGAAGCCGCCGCCCTTGGGATCGACTTCGAGCAATCTGTGAATGGTCTTCGCCTCAAAGCCTGTAGCCTCCGTCATGCGCTTGGCGGCGCGGCCTGTCGGCGCACAGAGCAGAAGGTTGACGCCCTTTGCGGCGAGGATACGCAGGATGGAATTGACGATGGTGGTCTTGCCCACACCGGGGCCGCCGGTGATGACCAGAAGCTTTGCCATGAGCGCAAGCCTGATCGCCTCTCTCTGGCTCGGCGCAAGGCTGAGGCCGGTCTTCTGCTCGATCCAGGGCAGTGCCTTGTCGGGGTCGATCCAGGCCCATGGCAGCTTGTCCCTGACGAGTGTCCGCAGGCGCTCGGCAATTGCCTGCTCGGATCTATAGAGCCCCGCGAGGAATATACAGCGCGTCTCGCCCACGGCATCGGCGATGACGGCGCCCTCGGCAAGCTCGAGATCCAGCGCAGTCTGGATGAGTTCCTTCGGCACATCCAGCAGTTCGACCGCCAGGGGCGCCAGTTCTTCGACCGGTAGGCCGCAGTGCCCCTGGTCCATGGCCTCCGTCAGTGCATAGGAAATCCCCGCCCTGACGCGGATCATGGCCGTCTTCTCGATCCCCAGCTTCATGGCAATAGCATCCGCCGTGCGGAAACCAATGCCGCGGATATCGCGCGCCAGGCGGTATGGATTATCTGTCATCACCTGAATTGCGTCGGCGCCATAAGTCTTGAAGATGCGTACCGCACGCGCCGTGCCCACGCCATTGCTGTGCAGGAACACCATGATCTCCCGGACCGCCTTTTGCTCGGCCCAGGCTGCAACGATCCGCTGGGCCCGCACCGCGCCGATGCCGTCTACTTCCCACAGGCGCTCCGGGTTTGCCTCGATGATGTCGAAGACCTGCTCGCCGAAGGCCTTCACCATTTTCTTCGCATACACCGGGCCGATCCCCCGGATCATGCCGGAGGAGAGGTATTTCTCAATACCCTCCGCCGTGGTGGGTGGGGTTGTCTTGAGGAAACGCGCCTTGAACTGCAGTCCGTGGGTGCGGTCGTTGAACCACTCTCCTGTTGCCGTGATCCATTCGCCCGTCGCGATGGCGGCGGAATGCCCAACCACCGTTACGAGGTCCCGGTGCCCCCGCGCTTTGACGCGCAGCACGCAGAAGCCGCTCTCTTCATTGTGGAAGGTCACGCGCTCGACAATGCCGGCCAGCACCTCCTGCGGCGCCTGCTGGGCGGCTCTCGCTGCCTCGGCCATCAGTGTCGGGTCGCAGGCTGGACCTGGCTGTCGGTCTCAAGCCGCAGGACAAGGTTCCATAAAGGCGTCTTGTGGAAAGTGCGATCTGACAGGGAGTGAGTTTCCGGTGGTTTGTGTTCGACGAGGAGTCCCGCCCAGCAGAGCGGCCGGAGAATCTGAACGTAGAGTCCTCCCACCATTCCATCATAGCCGTTCGCCTTGTCATGCGGCCCGTATAGAGTTTTCCGCAGCACGGCAGCGGTGATCCCGTCCTCAGCCTCGACATTTAGGACGTTGAGGAAGACGTCCCAGTTTCCTATCAACTGCATCGGCTTGCGGGAAAAATACTCGTGATTGACGCGAAACAAGAGGAACGGCGCCATCATGTCAAAAATCTTGCCGGGATGACCGATCAGGGATTGCCCCTCTTTGGTCAGGCCAAATGTACCCTTGATGTGCCGCCCTATCTTTAGAGCTAT
>CAMDBX010000141.1 GCA_945889445.1 Rhizobium sp. Q54 | reverse complement strand
AGGGCAGCGCCATCCTGCGGCTGCCTTCGCGCGCACGCAGATTGCGAAGCTGGAACTCCGTCTCACGCATATCCACGAGCCGCGCTTCGTCCTCAACAGCCAGTCGCTGGTGCGCGATTGCGACCTGATCGTGCTCGACGAAGCAGTCGATGCCTTCATCGCAAAGAAGGCCGAGATCGACACCCTGATCATCACCGACACGGGGTTTGTCGCCATCGGTATCGAGGTAGAGCACCAGAAGACCAAGACGCAGAAATCAGAACCGAAGACCACTCCCACCGAGCGCAAGATCCGCGAGGGCAGGAACAGTGCCTTCTCGGGCACGGATCCCGGCGTCCAGCGCTCTCGGCGGTCGTAAAGCCGCTGCCAGTCGGGCGCTTCGCCGGATTCCATCCAGGTTTCGCCGAGGAGCACGTTCTTCGCTGTCTTCAGAGCCGCATCATTGTGCTGGGCATCCTCCCAGCTTCGAGCTATTCCCGCCCAACTCGTCCAGCCAACCGGTGAATAGAGGGCGGAGAGGTGATATCCGCGGGTACGGGGGTCATTACCCTCGGCTGTGGGGCGCCATTCGCCCTTGGCCATCATCTCGGTCTTGGCAGCTTCCGCAATCTCCGCGTCGCAGGCCTCACACAGGTAGTGAGCGGTCTCCGGTTTTCCCTTCTCCCAGCGCAATCGCTCGAACTGCAGCCACTGCATCGCGCCGCAGTGGGGACACGGCAGGCGAATGTCGCCAAGAAGCTCGGTGCCCGCACATGAAGCGCTACAAGGACAACAGCGACCTGATCGGCCACCCCCTGTGGCGAGACGAGGATCTCGCCTATCTCTCCGGCGCAACCCTGGCGGCGGAAACCTATCCCGGCTGGCCGCTCGACCGGGACACCAACTGCACCTTGGCCTGCCTCGCCTGGCTGCGCCACATTGATTGCAACCTGCAGAAGTCGGAATGCTATTTCACCAACCGTCTCTGGATCGAGTCCAATGTCGGACAGGTCCTGCGAGCCTATGACCGGTTTTCACGGTAGACATCGGGCATCATGACGGTCGACGTGAACATGCCAGCATTGCCTGGCGAGGAAACCCGGCAGGAAGCGACGACAGACGCGCGGCGAAACATGCCCGCCCTCCTATCGCTCGGCCTGCTGGCGGCGGGCCTCGCAATCTGGTGGATCAGCTTCCGCACAGTCGACCCTGCGGACCTCACCGACTATGGCCTGATCGCCACGCTCCCCGCCGGATACTGGGCTGCGGTCGGGGCGCTTGCCCTCGGCTTCACCATCAGCCTCGGCGGACGCACGGTGCGGGGGGCCATCCCCTACCTCCACCTCCTCGGCCTCGTCGTGGTGCTCCATGTCACGCCTGAGCTGGCCTACGGCACGCTGCGCTACTCATGGGCGTGGAAGCACATCGGCATCATCGACTACATCCAGCGCCACGGTACAGTGGATCCGGTCGCGCCCTTCCTGCCCGCCTATCACAACTGGCCCGGCTTCTTCTATTTCTTCGCCATCGTTGCGAACCGCCTCGGCCTGTCGCCGCTCGATCTCGCGAGCTATGCGCGCTTTTCGCCCGCGGTGCTGAACGCGCTCTACGTGCTGGCCCTCATCCCCGTCTACCGCCGCCTGACCGATGATCCGCGCCGCGTCGCGGCGGCGATCTGGCTGTTCCTGGTGGGCAACTGGATCGGCCAGGACTACTTCTCGCCGCAGGGCATCTCGCTGCTCTTCTATCTGCTGATCATGGGCCTCTGCCTCGCGGGCTTCGCCGGCGGACAGGGCACGGGCAAGCCGCACGCCAATCGCGCCACGCAGCTTCTGGCGAGCGCCAGGACTCTGCTGCAGGGTGCGGCATCCTTCCCGCCGCAGCAGCACGGTCTCTTGGCCAACGTCGCCGGCGGCCTGCTGGTGCTGATCCTCATCCTGATGACCACTGCCACACACCAGCTGACGCCCCTTGCCATCATCCTGATGCTGGCGGCGCTCGTGGTGATGGGCCGGGTCAGCCCCTATGTGCTGATGTTCGCCTTTGCCGCAGAGCTGCTGTGGCTCCTCTATTTCGCTGCACCCTTCGTGGTGTTTAATATTGCCGAGGAACTGAGCACCTTCGGCGAGGGCCTCGGTGCGGTCGAGAAGAAGATGGCCGTCGTTTTGGCGGTGAGCGAGGGCCGCGCCTGGGGTGTGATCATCGGCCGGGCGCTGACGCTGGGCGTCCTCGCCTTCGCCATGCTGGGAGGCTTCAGGCGCTGGCGCCTCGGCTACCGCGACGGCCTCGCCGCAGCGATATTGTTTTCGGCACTCCCGCTGATGGCGAACCGCTATGGTGGCGAGATCCACTTCCGCGTCTATCTCTTCGCGCTGCCGATGCTGGCGCTCTTCGCCGCTGCGGCATTTTTTCCTACCGTGGGGCGCGGCGCGGGACGGATATCGCTCGCGGCATTCGGCATCACGGCGGTGCTGGGCGTAATAGGCTTCCTCTTCGCCAACAATGGCAAGGACCGCGAATACACCTTCACGAGGGACGAGGTGGACGCAGCGGCGTGGCTCTACGGGCAGGCACCACCCAACAGCCTGCTGATCGAGGGCGCACGTAACTATCCCTCGCAGTTCATGAACTACGAGAACTTCGCATACCTTCCAATTTCAGAAGAGAATCGCAACGTGCGCAATGCGCTGATCGCGGCGCCGGAGCAGACGCTCTCGCGCTGGCTGTCGGACGAGAAGTGGAAGGCCGGCTACATCATCATCACGCGCAGCCAGAAGGCGCTGACCGACGCCGAGGGCGTGATGCCGCCGGCCTCGCTCGACGGCATCGAGATCAGGCTCATGAACTCGGCGCAATTCGAAGTCGTCTATTCCTCTCCCAACACCAAGATTTTCATGCTCCATGCGGCGGCGTCCCACATGGGACCGTGGTCGGCCGTGAAGCCGCTTCCCGAAGACCCCGCAGCGGCTCCTGCGCCGCCGCCTCAGTGAGGGATCCATTGGAACCCCTGACGTCAAAATCCAGGTGCGGTGCCATTCTGAGGGGCGGGCTTCGTGTGATGGCGGCGCTCGTCCTGCTGACGATCGGCGCGATGGCAGGCGCGGCAACGGCGCGTGCCCACGACAATATGTATCTGAACGAGAAGCCCATCGCCGATCCTGCAGTTCTCGCGGCGATGAGGAGCTATCTCGCACCGCGCGAGCCAGCGGGGCCCGGGACCGGCACAGCCCCCTCTCCGCCTGTCGAGCGCGCCCGTGCCGACTGCGACAAGCTCGCGTCCGTGCTGCGGGCCTTTGGCTATCTCGAGGCAAAGGTGACCTGCCGCCCGGCCACGGCCGCTGACGGCAGCCTGCCCGACGGCACCATCATCGCCGATCCGCTGCCTGGAGAAATGTTCCGCGTCGGCATCATAGACATCTCGGGCGTGAGGTCTTCACCGGAAGTCGATGCCGTGGCCGCCATCGTCGGCGACCGCATCGCTTCCTACACCGGCAAGCCTGCGACGTCCGAGGCACTCTGGGCGATGGAGTCCGATGTGCTGCGACACGTGCGCGACATTTATCCCCTGGCCGCCGTCACCCAGCGCGCGCTTCGCCTCGACCACGCCCGGCGCCTGACGACGGTCGAGATGACGATCGAAGGAGGCTCAACCGCCACCTTCGGTGACATGACCTTCAGCGGCCTCGGTCGCGTCTCGCGGGATACCATCCAAAAGGAGCTGCCCTTCCGGATTGGTCAACCTTACGATGGACGGCTGCTGAGCGACTTCCAGCGCCGCCTCGAGGCAACGCACCTCTTCCAGTCGGTGCGCGTCGTGGCGGCCGATCACATTGAAGCGGATGGCAGCATCGGAATCTTCGTGGTCGTGAAGGAGTTTCGGGAAAACGTGGCGGAGCTCCGGCAGGACAGCACGCCCCTCGCCCTATCCCTGCTCGCCGCCCTGCTAGCGCTATCCGGACGGCTGGTGGCGCGATATGCGGGCATGCCCCGCTGGCTGCAGCGCGGCCTCGGTGTGGCATCGCTTGCGGCACTGGCGGTGAGCGTCGTTTTCGCCGCGATGCGGCTGATGCAGCTGGTGTGACGGGCGTAGCGGGGCTTCCGGCCCGCCCGATCAGCCTCGCATCTTCCGGCGCTCGCTTCCGGGCCCCTTTCCGCCCGCCGTGTCCTGCGGCAGGATGCGCATGGTGATTTCATCGCCCGGCGGCGGCCGTCTCTTCCGGCCGTTCCCGATCATCGCGTCCATCTGTCGGCGTATCTCTTCCAACTCGCTGCGGGCGGTGGTTTCGGCCGCATTGCACTCCCGCAGGGCTTCCTCGTCATTTCCCAGAAGCGACTTTGCCTCGAGGGCGGTGCGGTAACTGGTGTAGGCAGCGTCCCAGCGTTTGACGAGCCCTTCCCAAGCTTCGGCAGGTGAGCGTTCGGCCAGGTCTTCAGCCTTACTCATGCAAGTGGCTTCCCTTCTTCCGTTCCCCTTCAACACATACATACAACGCCACCTGTTTTATGACATATGATTGACGTTTGCGTAACCCCACCACCTGCCGCAACCGCGACGTTTCGTCGGTATGCCAGAATTTAGATTCGAAAAGGCAGGATTTCAATGACGCAACGAATGGCAGCAGCAACATCCGTGCCCCGGTTGCCAAAAACCCGCCGGGGGAGGACCGCTGGGCCCTTCCCCTGGTCAGTATCTGAAGGGGCTGACGCCGGCCACGTGGCCCAACTGGCATCGTTTCAGGCTGATGTCGGTCAACTCAGCGTCGGAAAGCGCTTCGGCTTCGGCGCGGGCCCGGCGGTAGGCCTGCAGTTTCCGGCTCCGACCCAGGCGTTCAAGCAGGGACGCCGGGAAGAATGCCATTGCCGTGCAGCTTCCCGGGCCAGGCGCGGAATGTCGGCGCCCGATATGCCGAGATCGGCGATGCAGCAAAGAGATATACGTTCCACCGCTGAAGCCCGACGAGGATGAACGGACCCGGAACAGTGTTCTGATTGCATCGAATTATGCCCACTACGGCTATCGCCGGGTAACGGCCATGCTCACACCAGACGCCTTCAACAGGGCAGTCAGGAAGATCAAGGCAGTGAGGGGACAGGAACCCACCCTCTTCGACATGAAGGTAGCGGAGGTCAGGTACCAGACCCTCGGCAGCAGCCAGTGCGTGCTCGGTCTGTACGCAAACACGGAAAGCAAGGATGGGAATAGTGAAGACCGAGCTAAAGCTTATTCGCCATTATGGTGTCCCTGGTTCAAACATCTCGAAATCTAATGGCTTTTTTTGCAATCGTGCGGAGTTTTTGGTCTACCGACAAGATCGGAAGATTTTCATGGCGATACTCGGCATAGGCATATCCGACCGCCCCAAATTGAGCCTTGAACGCAGTGAGTGACGCAGATTCGCCCGACTCACCCATATGATAATATCGACAATTCCTTTCGCAAGCTTCCTTGATTGCCGTCGCGTGCAAGAGAGAATTGGTTCCGGAATTTCCTACAGCCTGATCATCCATCGCACCTCGCGTATAGTGCGCATTATTACCATAGAGCACAACGATTCCGGCAATCGCTTTGCCATCCTTCCGCGCAATCGTTACCCGCACAATGTCGCTGCACAACCGCGCCATCTCGAAAAACTTCTTCTTCGGATCGCGGATATAACCCCGAAGTGAGGCAAGCCATGAAAATTCGTTTTGCTTCCTTGCCCAACGGAGGATGGACATCCGAAACAGGGCGTCGAACTCTGCTACGAGGTCCGCGCTTGATCCCGAGTGCACGGTGATCCCAAGACGTTCTGCCTTGCGCGCATGATTGCGGGTCTTTCCCAGAAACAGATGGTTCCAGACCGCATCAAAGCCCCCTTGGAGATCAAGAACATGCGCCTTGCGCGGCAAGGCTGTCCAACCACTGCCTGCGGCGGCTTCGCTCCAAATGTTAGCCATCAGAGGATTGGGGCGGATCTGCATGGCAGCGCCCGGCAATCCCGCACAATCGTCGAGGATCACCCGAAGATGATCGGAACTCAGTGGGCGGGTTGAGATCGGGCCGCCAAAGCCCCAGGCTGCGGGTGGCGACCTGTGGATATGAAAAGGATTGATGCTGTGGTTTTTAGAAAAGAGGGCAAGCGCCGCCTCTGTTTGATCCTGAAAGATATACTTGCGACGCTTGATTACATACCCGCCCGTTACACAAATCGCATTCGTCCAAGCACTGGATTGTGAGGGTAGAGCCTGTTCATCCAAGGCATAAATGCGGTCCCAATCAGAGGCCGCACAATGCGATACAATTTCGGTCACTGCATGTCCGGTCGACGCCATGTCTTCCCACCCAAATGGCCTTATCAAGCTCCCGGCTGGTCTGATCGAAACAATCGACGAACTCGTTTGCCTGTGCTGGACACCAACGCAAATGGTCGCATTAGGGTAAGAAAATTGCACAATTTCCAAGTCGAGTAAAGAGCTGGAGCTATAGCCTGAATTAGCCAGATCAACAGAACAAAGACATCAAGGCGTCGGCCGCTGGCGGGTCCTGAGAATGTCCGTCGTCAGATAAATTGAGATCTTTGGGCGCGTGATTGAAGAGAGGATCTGGCGCATCTGTATTTGTCGTTATGCGGTCTTGCCGCAGCATTGCAAGCGGCGGGTTTTGATGGTGTCGCGTTTGATCCTTTCTCTTTCCAGCAGGATGATCTTGCCGCGTCCGAAGTGGACGTCGGCCGGTGGCGAATGGTTCGTCCCTGTTGGTCGGACTTACGACCTTTGCTTCCTGTGGCACTGGTACGACGGCGCGAAGCTGGACATGGCGGTCACATATGCCGTTCGCGACTAGCTTCTGGCGCCTGAGCGCATGACAATGATACTCGAGGCTCTAGTCGATCGTCAGGCAGCTAAGGACGTTGGCGTTACAAACCGTAGGGCGGCACTGGATGCCGAGATCAAGGACACTGGTGACAAGCTCGCCCGGTACGACCGGGCCGAGTGGGGTGTTGAACACTCGATGCTCAGTTGAAGGAACGCATCACCACCCCTAAGTCAGCCCGGGTCCTTTCCCAGGCTTCGCTTGAACGCTTTGCTGTGCAGGCAGCTACATCGCGCGCCCTGACACCAGATCGCATTGCCGCCTTCGTGGATCTGGTCAGGCAGAAGATCGAGACAGCCGACATCCAGGCGCGGAAGGCCTATCTCGCAACCGTGGTCTCCGAGATCCGGGTTGACGACCACACGGTCCAGATCATCGGCGACACGGCCACCCTGGCAGCCGTCATCGCAGCCCAGCAGACCGCCGACGGAAAAATCAGCGGTCTTGTTCGCAAATGGCGCACCGGACGAGATAGAGATGAGAACTGGGTGGTGCGACTAAGCCATTGATCTTGTTGAATCTGACATTCGGGGCGAATTCTTTCGCTAACTGCTCTCTGCGCGCTTGGTCAACCGAACGGAGCTCTGCCTGCTCCGGACAAAATTCGCAACGCCAGAGCTGTGGTTCACTTCCATCTTTAGTTGTGGCGCAAATTGCACTTTCAGCGCGTCCCAATTTGTATTTTACTATGGGCCCACATGGGTGCGGAGGAAGCGATGAAAGACCTTGCAAAGAGCTTTGCGTGGTTGGGCGCAGTTTACCTCGTTGGTGTGTCGATGAGTGCCATGGCTGAGGCACAGGATCCCGTTACGTCCGACGATATCGGGATCATCAACCCGGAGGCAGCAGCACACGCCTTCCCGAAGCGCGGCTTTTCGCCCTACGCGAACCGTAACTATCCGACCCGCGTGTTCTGGGGTGACCAGCACGTCCACACAGGGTGGTCCGTCGATGCGGGTGCCTTTGGCGCATCGCTGGGGCCGGAGGAGGCGCTGCGCTTCGCACGCGGCGAGCAGGTCACCTCGTCGCTGGGCGAACCCGCCAGGCTGAGCCGCCCACTCGACTGGGCCGCGGTGACTGATCATTCGGATGCCGCCGGCGTGATCTTTGAAATCAGGGACGGCAATCCGAACCTTATGATCGATCCTCTTGCCAAGCGCTGGCACGACATGATGGCTTCGGGTCAGGGCGTGCAGGCGGCCTCTGAAATGATCGCCGCCCAGTCCAACAACAAGGTTCCGCCGGTTATGAAGGACCCGCGCCTTGCCATGTCGATCTGGGCGAAGAACACGGCGATCATGGAGAAATACAATGAGCCTGGCCGCTTCACGGCCTTCATTGGCTATGAATGGACCAGCAACGCCGGCGGTGGCGACAATCTTCATCGCAACGTGATCTACCGCGACGGCAAGGACAAGGCCGACGACATGCTGCCGATGACAACCTTCGACAGCGAGAACCCGGAGGACTTATGGAAGTGGATGTCGAAATGGGAGGAAAGGACCGGCGGATCGCTGCTGGCCATTCCCCACAATGGCAACCTGTCCAATGGCAAGATGTTCGCGCTCTCGACCTTCGAAGGTAATCCGCTGACGCGGGACTGGGCAGAGACCCGGGCGCGCTGGGAGCCGATGTATGAGATCACCCAGATCAAGGGTGATGGTGAAACCCACCCTTCACTGTCACCCAACGATGAATTTGCCAATTTCGAGAAATGGGACGCCGCCAATCTCGCGGGTGTGCCGAAGCAGCCCGGCATGCTTGAACATGAGTATGCCCGCCAGGCCCTGACCGAGGGATTGAAGCTCCAGGCGTCGCTTGGCGCAAACCCCTTCAAGTTCGGTTTCGTGAGCGGGACTGACACTCACACCGGACTTGCCACGGCGGAAGAAGACAATTTCTTCGGCAAGCATACGGGTGTTGAACCCTCACCGCACCGCTGGGAGCATGATGTCATCAAGACTCCCCAGGTCACCATCAAGGGCTGGCAGATGGCGGCCGCCGGATATACCGGCGTATGGGCGACGGAGAACACCCGCGAGGCGATCTGGGACGCGCTGAAGCGCAAGGAGGCCTATTCGACAACCGGCCCCCGCATGCTGGTGCGCTTCTTCGGTGGGTGGGACTTCGTGCCCTCTGATGCCCAGACGCGCATGCCCGCCGATGCAGGCTATGCCAAGGGCGTGCCGATGGGCGGCGACCTTCTGACAGCGCCCGCAGGCAAGTCCCCAACTTTCCTCGCCGCAGCCATGAAGGATCCGTTGAGCGGCAATCTCGATCGCATCCAGATCATCAAGGCCTGGGCAGATGCTG
>CAMDBX010000140.1 GCA_945889445.1 Rhizobium sp. Q54 | reverse complement strand
GCTGGGCGATGCCCTGCTGGCCCCCACCCGCATCTATGTGAAGCCCATCCTCAAGGCGATGAAGCAGACCGATGCCATCAAGGCGCTCGCCCACATCACCGGCGGTGGCTTCATCGAGAACATCCCGCGCGTGCTGCCCAAGACCACCGTGGCCGAGATCAACCTCGACGCCGTGCCCTATACGCCGGTGTTCAAGTGGCTGCAGGGAGTCGGATCCGTCTCTGAGCGCGAGATGCTGCGCACCTTCAACTGCGGCATCGGCATGATCGTGGTTGCAGCGGCAAAGGACGCCAAGAAGGTTGCCGCGTCCCTCAAGCGGTCAGGTGAAACGGTCGTCACCCTCGGCACCATCCGCAAGCGCAAGGGCTCGGAGGAACAGGTGGCCCTCACCGGCGCCCTTGCGGTGAAATGAGGAAACTGCGTACCGCCATCCTGATCTCGGGGCGCGGCTCCAACATGATGGCGCTGGTCGAGGCGGCGCGCGCTGCCGAATACCCGGCGGAGATTGTGTGCGTCGTGGCCAACACGGCCGATGCCAAGGGGCTGGAGTTCGCGGCCGCCAACGGCATCGCCACGATGGTGATCGACCACAAGGCCTTCCCCAGCCGCGAGGCCTTCGAGAAGGCGCTTGATGCCTATCTCCGCTCGATGAATGTCGAAGCCATGGCGCTCGCCGGTTTCATGCGCGTGTTGACGGCGGGGTTCATCGCAGGCTGGGATGGCCGGTTGATCAACATTCACCCCTCGCTGCTGCCCGCCTACAAGGGTCTGCACACCCATGAGCGCGCGATTGCCGACGGCGCTAAGGTTCATGGCTGCAGCGTGCATCTGGTGACGCCGGAACTGGACGGCGGGCCGGTGCTGCTGCAAGCGGAAGTGCCCGTGCTGCCAGAAGACACGGCAGATGTGCTTGCCGCCCGGGTGCTGACGGAAGAACATCGCATCTACCCGCAGGCTCTCGCTCTGCTCAGCCATCGCATCATCGCGGAGACACCATGACCGAACCGCTGCCTATCATCATCGACACCGACCCCGGCCCCGGCCAGGACGATGCCGTGGCCATTCTCCTGGCGCTCGCCTCGCCCGAGTTCGAGGTGCTGGGCATTACGGCGGTGGCCGGCAACGTGCCGCTGGCCCTGACCGAGAAGAACAGCCGCAAGATCTGCGAACTGGCCGGAAAGCCTGAAACCAAGGTCTTCGCCGGCGCCATCCGCCCGATGATCCGGCCGTTGGTGACAGCGGAGGAAGTGCATGGCAAGACCGGCCTCGACGGCCCCGTTCTGCCCGAACCCGAGATGCCGCTGCAGGGGCAATATGCGGTGGACTTCATCGTCGAGACGCTGATGTCGCGGCCCGCCGGCACGGTGACGCTGTGCACCCTGGGGCCGCTCACCAACATCGGCCTTGCCCTGGTGCGCGAACCGCGCATTGCAGGACGTATCAAGCACATCGTGGCGATGGGCGGCGGTTACTTCGAGCAAGGCAATGTGACGCCTGCCGCCGAGTTCAACATCTATGTCGACCCGCACGCCGCACGGCTGGTTTTCGACTCCGGCATCCCGATCACGCTCATCCCGCTGGATTGCACGCATCAGGCACTGACGACGGCAAAGCGCGTCGAGGCCTTCCGCAAGATGCCGAACAAGTCCGGCCCGGCCGTGGCGGCAATGCTCGACTTCTTCGAACGCTTCGACGAAAACAAGCATGGCACCGACGGCGGCCCGCTGCATGACCCTTGCGTGGTGGCGTGGCTCATCAGGCCGGACCTGTTCAAGGGGCGGCTGGTGAACGTGTCGGTGGAATGCGAGTCGGAGCTCACCATGGGCGCCACGGTGATCGACTGGTGGCATGTGACCAAACGGCCGCCGAACGCCACAGTCATCCGCGACGTGGACGCCGACGGCTTCTTCCATCTGCTGGCGGAGCGCATTGCGCGGCTGCCCTGAGCAGGGCAGTATTGCCACTCAAGATTGCTGTCGGACCACCAGAGGGGTAAGGCGTTGGAACACATCTCTGCGCAGGCGCTGCGCCATAACATCCAGCGAAAGACGGTCATCACCCGCCATCCGGACGCGCGCGCCCTGGCGGGGCCCAACCCCTGGACAGCGCTGGCCGTGCCGGTGCTGCTGACGCTGCACTGGGGCATGGCCTATATCGTCGGACAGACCAACCTGCTCTGGTGCTTCCTCGCGGCGTTCTTCGTCGGGCAATTCATCATCCATTCCGCCGGCGCGCTTCTGCACGAAACGGCGCATCGCCTGGTGTTTCACAAGACGGGACCGAAGCTGGCCTTCGACCTGGGACTCGAGCTCATTCTGGCTTCATTCGGGAAGCAGTTGACCTACCAGTACGAGCACGTCACCAGCCACCACCCCTTCCTCGGCAACTATGAGCGTGACTACGAGCACGAGGACATCTGCAGCTTCAACGCCCGCCGGACGATCAAGGCCTCACACCCGGTGACGCAACACCTGCTGACACTGCTGACCCTGGTGCTTCACCTTCTGCCCTTCGGCTTCATCTTCTCCGACAAGATCCTCGTTCCGCTTTACGAGAAGGCATCGGGCCGCACCGTGAAGGACAGGAACCGCCACATTGGCGCGCGCAAGGTGCCGCGAAACCTCACGCTGCTGTTCGTGGCCGTGTCGCTTGCCGTGAACGTCTTCCTGTTCATGGCCTTCGGCTTTCTCGGCTGGCTTTATCACAACTGGTCACTCTCCCTGTTCCTGGGAAAGATGGGCGTGTCGAACCTCGGGCAATCCCTAAGCGAGCACGAGGGCATGAACGAAGTCGAGCCGACCTACTCGGACTACCGCTTCCAGAACCTCTTCCTGTTCAACACCGGTTACCACCACGAACATCACACCTTCCCGAACGTACCGTGGAACAAGCTGCCGAAGCTGAAGGAAATCGCGCCGGACGTGTTCTGCCGCGAGAACCCACGGACCTACCTAAAGCTCTGGCTGGACCATGTGCGCGGCGACTTCACGCCGTCACGGCGGAACGTGCTGATGAACCAGGACCTCACGGAGCGCTGCCCGAAGGCGTAAGCGTTCAGCGGTGCCCTAGGCCACCGACAGGACGAACTCCGACACGGCGCGAAGCGGTGCCGGGACGGCGGAGGCGGCGGTGGCTGCTGTCGCGGCGGCAAGCAGCACGGCGATGATTGTCAATGCACGGCGGGACATGGTGGTTCCTCGATTCGATGCTCCCTTATCGCGCGCAATGGCGATGAGTTCGGGGCAGCTTTGAGGCCATAACGTGGAGGACGCG
Source organism: Rhizobium sp. Q54 (assembly GCA_945889445.1). Classification (GTDB taxonomy): domain Bacteria; phylum Pseudomonadota; class Alphaproteobacteria; order Rhizobiales; family Aestuariivirgaceae; genus Aestuariivirga. The sequence continues at coordinate 5,928 of CAMDBX010000140.1, read as the reverse complement.
GCTCCGTTCCCTCCGCACACGGATTAACACTTCGTTAACGAAGTCAGGCCGCCCTGATCCACACCCGGTTGTCGTGGAAGGCGCCACCGCCATTGGGGGCAGGCTGATCCGCACCGGTCAGGGTGTTGATGCCCTGCCCGTCCTCGTGAGCCTCGTTGGGCCAGATCGACTCGGCGATCAGGACGCCGCGGCGCTGCCCGTCATGCGCCTTGGCATGGAGCGTGACCGTGCCGCGCGCGCTGCCGACCTTCACCTTCTGGCCATCGGCAAGCCCCAGCGCCGCGAGGTCCTCCGGGTGGACGAAGACGGTGGGGCGGCCCTCGCGCTTCCTTGAAGAGGGCGTTTCGTTGAAGGTGGAGTTGAGGAAGGTGCGCGCCGGGCTGGTGGCCAGCCGGAAGGGATACGCCACCGTGGCCTCCTCGATCGTCTCGCAATGGTCGGGGAAGGAGGGCAACATCTCCACCGGGCCGACCGGCACCTCGGTCGAGCGGAAGCGCACCTTGCGCCAGTCGGCGCGGAAGCGGAACTTGCCATCCGGGAAGCCGAAGCCCTTGAGGAAATGGGCGCGCTCGAACGCCGGCATCACGTCGACCCAATTCTCCGCGTCCAGCACATCGAGACCGGGCTTCTTCGAGTTGACCAGCGTCCAGTCGATGAGCTCACGCGGGCTCATGTGGAAGCCGGGGTGCTCGGCCCCCACGCGCTGCGCCAGATCGCAGATGACCTCATGGTTGTTGCGGCACTCGCCGGGTGCATCCACCAGTTTGCGGCCATACATCAAGTGTGAGTGGCCGCCACCCTGGTAGATGTCGTCATGCTCGAGGAACATGGTGGCGGGCAACACGATGTCCGCGAATTTTGCCGTCTCGGTCATGAACTGTTCGTGGACACAGGTGAACAGATCCTCGCGTGCCAGCCCCTGCTTGACCTTCGTCTGGTCCGGCGCAACGGAGGCCGGATTGGTGTTCTGCACGAGCAGCACCTTCACCGGCGGGCCGCCCTGCAGATCGTAAGGATCATTCAGTAGCACTGCGCCGATGCGGCTCTGGTCGAGGATGCGGATGCCGCGCTTCCGCACGTCCAGCCCCTCGATCATGGTCTTGTTCATGGCATACATGCCGCTGTTCGAATGCAATGCCCCGCCGCCCTCATGCGCCCAGGCGCCCGTCACCGCCGGAATGCAGGTGACGGCGTGCATGTTGGGCGCGCCATTGCGTGAGCGCGTGAAGCCATAGCCGATGCGGAAGAACGCGCGCTTGGTCTCGCCGATGAGCTTCGCGAAGGCCTCGATGTCTGCTGCCGGAATATCGCAGATCTTCGCGGCCCATTCCGGGGTCTTCGCCTTCAGGTGTTCGGAGAATTCCTTTGGCGCGTCGGTGTATTTCTCGAGGTAGTCCCAGTCGGCGTATCCCTCGCGGAACAGCACGTGCATCACCGCACAGGCGAGTGCGCCATCGGTGCCGGGGCGGATCAGCAGCTTGATGTCGGCCTGCTTCATGGTGCCGGTTTCATAGATGTCGACGCAGGCGATCTTGGCACCCCGGTCCTTCCGCGCCTTCATGGCGTGGGTCATCACGTTGACCTGGGTGTTCACCGGGTTGCCGCCCCAGATGACGATGAGGTCGGAAACCTGCATTTCGCGCGGGTCAACGCCGGAGACGGAGCCCGTTCCCGCGAGATAGCCCGACCATGAGAGCGCCACGCAGAACGTGTCGGCCAAGTTCGAGTAGCCCTTGGCATGGCGCAGGCGGTTGATGCCGTCGCGCATCACGTAGCCCATGGTGCCGGCGTAGAAATAGGGCCAGACGGCGGTGGGGCCATGTTCGGCCTCCGCCTTCAGCATGGCCTCCGCCGTTTCGGCCATGGCGTCATCCCAGGAGATCCGCTGGAATTCACCGGAGCCCTTGGGGCCCTTGCGCTTCAGCGGGTGGAGCAGCCGGTCCGGATGGTGGATACGCTCGGCATAGCGGGCCACCTTCTCGCAGATCACGCCCAGCGTGTAGGAATTGTCCTTGGCACCCCGCACCCGGCCGATGGTGTGCTCGTCCAGCACCTCGACTTCGAGGGCGCAGGCCGAGGGGCAATCATGCGGGCAGACTGAAATGCCGGTCTTGATGTTGGGAAGAATGTTCATGGGGACAATGATAGCGCATGCATACGTTTTGGGAACATGGCTTCTGAGAGGGGCAGGCTCTTTCTGGCGGTGCAGGACCAGCCAAATTCATCTAGAACCCCTCCATGCTCACCATCACCTCGCCGCATAATCCCACCCTGAAGCTCATCCGCTCGCTCGCCGAGAAGCGGAACCGGCAGGAGACCCAGCTGTTCGTGGCCGAGGGGCGGCAGGTGCTGGAGCGGGCCCGGGCCGAGGGCTGGGAGCCGATCTACCTGCTGACGAGCGCCTTTTGCGAGCCGTGGGGCGAAGCCGCGCTGATGAAGGTGGACGACAAGATCATGGGCCAGGTGAGCGCCCAGAAGAACCCGCCGGACCGGATCGGCGTGTTCCGCCAGCGCTGCGCCGAGATCGTGAAGCCCGACGGCGTTTGGGTGGCGCTGGAGGACATGCGCGACCCCGGCAACCTCGGCACCATCATCCGCACGGCGGATGCGGCAGGCGCGGCAGGTGTGATCCTTGCGGGGCAGTCCTGCGACCCCTATTCGCCCGATTGCGTGCGGGCCACCATGGGCTCGATCTTCGGCATGCCGCTCGTACGATTGGAGCAGAAGCCCTTCCTCGCTCTCCTCAAGGAATGGCCGGGCGAGAGTGTTGGCACCCATCTGAAGGCAACAGAGAGCTATCGCCGCAGCTATGGCGCGCCCACGCTAATCGCCATGGGAAGCGAGGGGCGCGGCCTGTCGGATGAAGCTTCGGCTGCCTGCTCACGGCTGGTGCGCATTCCGATGAAGGGAGGCGCCGAGTCCCTCAACGTGGCAATCGCCACCGGCCTCATGCTGTTCGAGGTGCAGAAGCTCTGACCGTTGAGCCCTGCTCACCACCCCAAGCCCGAATTCGCCTTGAAATCAGCCATGGACGGTTGAAGAGGATTGACTGGACCTTGAGCCGGGGCATGCCTCCGGACTATCCTTCCTGAAGCAGAATCCGGAGATCGTTATGAAGTCGCATGCGCGTGTTGTGGTTGTTGGCGGTGGCGTGATGGGCGTGGGGCTCCTCTACCACCTGGCGCTTGAGGGCTGGTCGGACATCGTCCTGATCGAGAAGGGCGAACTGACCTCGGGCTCGACCTGGCATGCGGCGGGCCAGTGCCCGCATTTCAACGGCTCCCTGAACATGACCAAGGTGCACCTCTACGGCACCGAGCTTTACCCGCAGCTGGAAAAGCTGACCGGGCAGGCCGTGTCCTGGCATGGCTGCGGCGGCCTGCGCCTTGCCTGCACCGACGAGGAAGTGAACTGGCTGAAATACGTCTACGGCATCTCTCGGCTGGCGGGCTACGAGTGCGAGATCATCGGACCCTCCGAGATCAAGCAGTATCACCCCTTTCTCGATACCACCGGCGTCAAGGCCGCCTTCAGGACGGTGACCGACGGCCACGTTGCACCCGCCGACATCACCAACGCCATGGCAGCGGGCGCCCGCCAGCTGGGCGCCGAGATCGTGCGCCGCAACCGGGTGATGGACATCAAGTTGTTGCCCAATGGCGAATGGCGCGTGTTCACCGAGCAGGGAACCATCGACTGCGAGCACGTGGTGAATTCCGCCGGCTCGTACTGCGACGTGGTGGGCGCCTGGACCGGGCACAACGTGCCGATCGCCAACATGCTGCACCACTATGTGATCACCGAGCCGTTGAAGGAGTTGATCGACCTCGACATGGAACTCCCCGTTGTGCGCGACCCCTACTCCCACGCCTATCTGCGCGAGGAAACCAATGGCGTGCTGGTCGGCCCCTACGAGACGGCCACCGCGCATGTGTGCTGGGATGGCCAGCCGCCGCGCTGGGACTATGAGAGCGAACTGGAAGCCCCGGAGCTCGACCGCATCATGCCGTGGCTGGAGCGCGCTACGGAGCGCCTGCCGCTGTTCGGCGAGACGGGCGTGAAGTCTATCATCTCGGGCGCCATCACCCACACGCCGGACGGCGTCTACCTGTCAGGCCCGGCGCATGGCCCGAAGAACTACTGGATGCATTGCGGCGCCTCGATCGGCATCTGCCAGGGCGGTGGTGCCGGCAAGTACCTCGCCCAATGGATGGTGCACGGCCAAGCCGAGATCAACATGCGCGAGTTCGACCCGCGCCGCTTCGGCAACTGGGCGACCAAGGACTACACGGCGGAAGTCTCCGTCGCCGACTATCACCACATGTATTACTGCTACAAGCCCGCCGAGCAGCACGAGGTGGGCCGTGGGCTGCGCAAGTCCTCGCTCTATGACAAGCTGAAGGCAGAAGGCGCGCAGTTCGCGCAGATCTTCGGCTGGGAGCGGCCGCGCTGGTACGACAAGAGCGGCGAAGGCGAGAAGTATTCCTTCAAGCGCTCCAACTGGTTCCCGGCAGTGAAAGAAGAAGCCCTCGCCGTTCGCGATCGCGTGGGCCTGATGGATCTTTCGACCTTCTCCAAGTACGAGGTCACGGGCAAGGACGCCTACGCCTTCCTCGAGCGCATCTGCGCCAACAAGATCCCGACGAAGGATGGCGGCATCATCCTCGGCCACCTGCTCAACGAGAACGGCTTCATCGAATCCGAGATCACGGTCACACGGCTTGCGGCCGACCATTTCTATGTGCTCTCGGCAGCTGTTGCACAGCTCCACGACCTTGACCAGCTGACATGGCGCAAGCGCGACGATGAGCAGGTGGCGATCACCGACGTGACCGACGACTTCGGCGTGCTGGTGCTCGCCGGTCCGCTGTCCCGCGAGGTGCTGGCAGCCTGTACGGACACCGACCTCACCAATGCGTCCTTCCGCTGGCTGACCGGCAAGACCGCCACGGTGGCGGGCGTTGCGGGCGTGCGGTTGCTGCGCGTGAACTATGTGGGCGAACTCGGCTGGGAGCTTCACGTTCCCATGGCGCAGATGCCCAAGGTGTTCGATGCGCTGATGGCGGCGGGCAAGCCGCATGACATCAGGCTGTTCGGCACCTATGCCATGAACGCGCTGCGCATCGAGAAATCCTATCGTGGCTGGGGCTCCGAACTCACCGCCGAGATCGACATGATCGAAGCCTCGATGGAACGCTTCCTGCGCCTCGACAAGGATGACTTCATCGGCAAGGCCGCCACGCTGCGGCGCAAGCAGCAGGGCCCGCGCATGAAGCTCGTCTACATCGAGGTCGACAACACCGACAGCGACTGCGTGGGCAATGAGCCGATCTACCACAACGGCAAGAAGGTGGGCCTCACCACCTCGGGCGGCTTCGGCCAGAAGACCGGCAAGTCGCTGGCTTTCGCCTATCTGCCGCCGGAACTGACGGCCGTCGGAACCGAGCTCGAGCTGATGATGTTCACCGAGATGCGCAAGGCCCGCATCATCCCGGAGTCGATCTGGGATCCGGCAAACGACCGGCTGCGCGCCTAGGGCGGCTCCATGTTGGCGGCGGGAGGCGATGGAACCACGCCTTCCGCCATGCCATAAGCCACCGTGAAAAAGCATGAGGAGCCAAGCTCGATGAAACAGGCACTGGCCACCGTCAGCCTGCTGGTGCCGAGCTATGAGGCCGGCATTCGCTTCTATGTCGACGTGCTTGGCTTTCGCCTCGTCGAGGACACGCAGCTGGGCGGCGGCAAGCGCTGGGTCACCGTGGCGCCGCCTGGAGACGGCGGCGCGCGTCTTCTGCTCGCAGAAGCTGCGTCACCCGAGCAGACGGCAGCCATCGGGCGGCAGGCCGGCGGGCGGGTTTTTCTGTTCCTTGAGACCGATGATTTCTGGCGCGACTACCGGCGTTATCTCGCGGCCGGGGTCACTTTCCT
>CAMDBX010000139.1 GCA_945889445.1 Rhizobium sp. Q54 | reverse complement strand
ATCTATGTCGCACGCCAGAACAACGTGCTGTTTAGCGTGCTGGCGCAATATTTCGGCCCAGAAGCAATCAACGACCGCTTGATCCTTATTGAAACGATCTCTTTCACGACGACACCCGAGGACATGATGACGTCGCTGGTGCGCATCATTTCCGACCGCTCGGTTGGCGGTCTATTCTTCAACAACTACCACGTGATGGACTATGAGTTGATGGGAACCGACGCTCGCAAGGCCATCATCGCGGAGATGAAGGCGCGCGGACACGAACCTTTTCTTCCTCCCGCAGTTCCCTTCAATTCCAAACAGTGGCCCGCCCTGGTCTCCGGTGGATCGGGTCCGGCTACACTCGACGAGCTGCAGTAGTCCAGTCGCCCAATAGACTTGAGCTGCTTTGATTGTGATAGGGACGATCTGGCGAGACGCTCCTGGGCTTTGATCTCACCAATAGTGCCTATGCGTTGGATTCGACCACTATCGATCTCTGCATGTCGGTGTCCCCAGCTGGCCCACCTCGTGGTCGCGGGCGATCCGATCCCAGTGAAGCTGCCGGCCTCCCTGCCCAATCCGCCGTTCGAGGACATCAAGGACAGCGAGATCACCGGCCGGCGCACGGTCACCTTCTGGGCCAAACGCCGGAGACCGACGCCGCCGGGCATTGGCAGGAGTTCACCTTCCTGGTCGACGGCAAGACGTCCAATCCCAATCGCATCGACCAGCGCGTCAAGCTTGGCGCCGTCGAGGAGTGTACGATCGTGAATACCCACTTTTGGGACGACCGCGTCCTCCACATCCACACCAACCCGTTCCAGGTGACGCAGATCAACGTCATGCCGCAGAAGGAACCGCTCTGCCGCGATTCGGTCATTGTGGAGGGCAAGGAAGGCAGGGTCGTCTCCGCTCCCGGCCTCTTGACTATACCGGGATCATCATGGTCAACTTTCTCGTGATGAACTATGAGGAGTTAGGCATGATGCAGGCTGTCGAGGTCTACAGGGAATGATGCCCCGATGAACCTCAACACCATCACCGAGATCAAGCGGCCGGTCTCGGCCGACGAGATCGTCTCATGGCAACCCAACTATGCGTGGCTGGCGGGAGGCACCTGGCTCTTTTCCGAGCCGCAGGTCGCGACCGATACGCTGATCGACCTCGATTCGCTGGGCTGGACTCCGCTCATCGCGACGCCCGACGGGCTCGAGATCGCTGCGACCTGTCGCGTGGCCGACCTGCATGCCTTCAAGGCCCCGCCCGACTGGGTGGCGGTGCCCCTTTTCCGCGACTGCATCGATGCATTCCTAATGTCCTTCAAGATCTGGAACGCCGCCACGATCGGCGGGAACGTCGTGATGTCGCTGCCGGCCGGCGCCATGATCTCACTGACCGCCGCACTCGAAGGCGTTTGCACGCTGTGGCCGCGGGACGGTACGCGCCGGACGGTCTCGATCGTCGACTTCGTCACCGGCAACCACAGGAATGTCCTGCAGCCGGGGGAACTGCTGCGCTCGATCCAACTGCCGGCGACGGCCCTCGCCAAGCGCTATGCCATGCGTCAGATGTCACTGACCCGCTTCGGCCGATCGGCCGCCCTGATCGTCGCGACCGTCGACAACGACGGACGGGATTTCCTCCTGACCATCACCGCGTCGACGCCCCGGCCCGTGCAACTGCGGTTCGAACGCACACCGACCGCTGCCGAAATGCGCCGCGCGATCGACAAGCGGTTGCCGGCTGATGGATACTTCCAGGACGAGCACGGATCGGCCGCCTATAAGCAGCACATCACCTACTACTTCGCTGAACAGATCCGCGCGGAGCTCGTATGAGAAGATATGAAGTCAACGGCCACCTCTACGCGGTCGACCCCAAGCCCGGACAGTGTCTGCGCACCTTCCTGCGCGACCTCGAAGTCTTCGGGGTGAAGAAGGGTTGCGACGCGGGTGACTGCGGCGCCTGCACCGTATGGATCGATGACAAGCCGTTCCATTCCTGTCTCGTGCCCGCGTTCCGCGCCGACGGGCGCAAGGTCACGACCATCGAGGGTCTCGCCAAGGACGGCAAGCTTCATCCCGTGCAGCAGGCGTTCCACGACGCCCAGGCCTTCCAGTGCGGCTACTGCGCCGCCGGCATGATCATGACCACGGCCTCGGCCGCGTTCGACGAGGCGCACAAGGCCGACCTGCCGCACGCGCTGAAGGGCAACCTCTGCCGCTGTACCGGCTACCGCTCGATCGACGATGCCTTGCGCGGCAAGAGCAATATCGAGGAGGACATCATCGGCAAAGCCTGCGGCGCCAGCCTGCCCAACCCGTTCACCGACGCCATCCTGACTGGCAAGGCTCGCTACACAATGGACATCGCGATCGAGGGTATGCTGCACATGAAGGTGCTGCGCTCGCCGCATGCCCATGCGCGCCTCACGCGCATCGACCGGACCAAGGCCTCCGCACTGCCGGGCGTCGTCGCCGTCTTTACCTGGGAAGACGTGCCGCGCCGGCTCTACAGCACTGCTCTGCACGAGGATCATCTCGTCGATCCCGACGACACCTACATGCTGGACAACGTGGCCCGTTTTGCAGGCCAGCGCATCGCCGTGGTTGTCGGGGAGACCGAGGCCGCGGCAGAAGCGGGCGTGCGCGCCCTCGAAGTAGAATACGAAATCCTGCCTGCGGTTTTTGATCCGGTAGCGGCCATGGGACCCGGCGCACCACGGCTGCACGACAAGAACGATGTCAATACCCAGAATGACAACATCTTCTGCACGCTCCAGGGCGAGATCGGCGACGTGGCAAAGGGCTTCAAGGAAGCCGATGCCGTCCACGAAATGACCTACTCGACATCGCGAGTGCAGCACGTGCATCTCGAGACCCATGGATCGATCGCTTGGAAGGGCGAGGATGGCCGCTGGCACGTGCGCACCAGCTCGCAGGGCCCCTTCTCCGCCCGCACGAAACTCGCCTACCTGATGGGAGTGCCGGTGCGCGACATCCATGTCTTCACAGAGCGGGTCGGCGGCGGCTTCGGCGGCAAGCAGGAGATGATGTCGGAAGACTTGCCCCTGTTCGCCAGCATGAAGCTCGGCGGCCGCCCCGTGAAATGGGAATGGACCCGCGAAGACGAGTTCATCGGAGCCTCGACCCGGCATCAGATGACGACCAGGATCAAAATTGGCGCCCGCAAGGACGGCACGCTGACCGCGCTCGACGTCCATGTCGTGTCCAACACCGGCGCCTACGGAAATCATGCCAGCGAGACGCTCGGCGCCGCGATGGGAAGCCCGTTCGCGGCCTATCGCTGCCCGAACAAGAAGGGTGTCGGCCACGTCGTCTACACCAACATGATCCCGGGCGGCGGCTTCAGGGGCTATGGCTCCTCGCAGACTACCTTCGCGATGGAATGCGCCATAGACGAGCTGTCGGGTCTGCTGGGCATCGATCCCGTCGAGATGCGGCGCAAAAACGTCGTGCGTCCCGGTGACAATATAGAGTCGATCTGGCAAGAGCCGAGCGACGCGAGCTTCGGCAGTTACGGCATCGACCAGTGCCTCGATATCGTCGAGACGGAACTCAAGAAGGGCAATGGCGTCATCAAGCCTGAAGGCGACGAGTGGGCCGAGGGAACCGGCACGGCGCTGGCGATGCTCGAATGCGGTCCGCCGACCGAGCACCGGTCGGGCGCCGAGATGAAGCTGCTGCCCGACGGCACCTATCACCTCGCCTGTGGTTCGTCCGAAATGGGCAATGGCATCACCACAGCACACAAGCAGATCGCCGCCTCCATCGTCGGCGTGCGCGCCAAGGATGTCGACATCATCAATGCCGACACCGACCACACGCCCTACGATACCGGCACCTTCGCCAGCACCGGCACGGTCGTGGCGGGCAAGGCGGTCCACCTCACCGCCCAGGCGATGCGCGACGACATCCTCGATTTCGCCGCTCGCCACAGTGGCGTCGATCGTGACAAGTGCCGGCTCGACAACGATGCCGTCGTCTGCGGCAACAAGAGGATCCCGCTCAGCGAACTCCATGCCGCTGGCGCCAAGGTCAATCATCGCTTCACGGTCGTCCGCAAGGCCTATCTGTCGCCGCGGTCGATCGCGTTCAACGTGCAGGGCGTTCGGCTGGCAGTCCATCGCGTGACCGGCGAGATCCGCATCCTGCACAGCGTGCATGCCGCAGACATCGGACGCCAGATCAACCCCATGCAGTGCCGCGGCCAGCTCGATGGCGCCGTCGCCATGGGCTACGGCTGGGCGCTGACGGAGAACATGGTCCACGACGAAGGCCACATGGTGAATCCGCAGCTGCGCAACTACCGTATCCCTGCCTTCGCCGACACTCCGCACACCGACATCTTCTTCGCCGATACGGTCGACACGATCGGACCGCTGGGCGCCAAGTCCCAAGGCGAGTGCGGCATCAATCCCGTGGCACCGGCGGTCTCCAACGCGCTGGCCGCCGCCGTAGGCGTGCGCTTCGCCCACCTGCCCTTCACCCCGGACCGGCTCTACAGCGAGCTGGCTGGCAAGCCATGATCGTCGCCGCCAACGGCGCGGGCCGTAGCGTCACCATCGTGACGCAGACCTGCGTGCGGCCGGAACGGGCCGAGGACTTCGCCCGCTGGCAAGGCGAAACCAGCAACTTCATCGCCAACTTCCCGGGCTTCATCGAGCAGCGGCTGACGCCGCCGAAGCCGCCGCTGCAGGTAGACTGGGTCATCCTACAACGCTTCAGCAGCCTAGACGCTGCCCGCGCCTGGCTGACCTCGTCCGAGCGCCAGACGCGCATCGAGGGGGCCGCCCCGATGCTGGTCGGCCGCGACGACGTGCACATTGTTCAGGACGAGGCGGAAGGCATCAAACCGTCGCCATCATCGGTGATGATCAGCACCCGTGTCCTGCCGGGCAAGGAAGCCGAGTACCGTATATGGGAACGCAAGATCGCGGCCGCCCAGTCCAAGACGCCCGGCCTGCAGGGCTATCGCTTCGAGTCGCCGGTGCCCGGCGTGCAAGAGGATTTCGTCGCCATCCTGCGCTTCGACAGCGATGCGAACCTCCAGGCCTGGCTTGACTCGCCGGTGCGCAAGAAGCTCATCGAGGAAGCAGCGCCGCTAACCCAGGAATTTCACACGCGAATGGCGCGGATAGGATTCGACCAGTGGTTCACGGAAGCCGCCGGACCGGGTTCTACGCCGCTGCCGGGGTGGAAGATGGACATGCTGGTCCTGCTGATGCTGTACCCCATCGTTTTCATCTGGAGCATCCTCGTTGGCTTCCCACTCCTGGGCGAGAAGCTCGGCATGTCCTTTGCCGTCTCCCTTTTCATCGGCAACATCGTGAGCGTCGGCCTGACCGGCTTTCTCGTGCCCTGGGTCGCCGGGCATTTCGGCTGGTGGCTCAATCCGGCTTCGGCCCAGGTCGCACTAAAAACCCATATTCTAGGCGCCGCCGTCATCCTGGTCCTGTATGCCGCCATGGTCTTCGTTTTCTGGCGCTTCTTCTGAAGATCCGCCGAGCTTGCCAAGTAGGTTACGGTTGGTTGGCCATCACCCCTATTCTGCGATTCCCAGCGTGGAAAGATTTGCGGGTGAGTGACATGACCGGGAAATCCCTGATTTCGGCGAACGACGAACAACGAGCCGGCCTGAAAGCACTGTCTGGTTCGCATGAGCGCATCGAGGCGGTGTCACAAACCAGCATTCCAAGACTTATGAAAAGAATGACCGCTCCCGACTGGTAAGAGCAATCAGCGGGCGCTGACCCGAAGAAATAGCAAACGCCTGAGGTCTGCATCATTACCGCCAAGAACCGTAAAGCGGTTGGGTGACGGATCAGACCACCACCAACACTATACCATTCACGATCTGCAAACGCGGAGAATGACCCTGACTGAACGGCTCGATGAACTCGGTCGTATCACGCATGATTACATTCCCGACGCAGTCATCTCCATCATGGACGCGGCTGATCTCGCACCCTCTCTCTTGCTCCCGAACGACATCTGCGTGTTGGATTCCACGACATAGTGGAACCCGAGGAAGGCATAAGACTGCCCACGCCGGATCAGATCTCCAGTATGGTCGAGTTTGCGGAATACCGCAGGAAGTCGGGTGCGCAACGTCTGCTGATCCACTGCATGGCTGGCGTCAGCCGCTCACCGGCTGCGGCCTACATTCTCGCAGTCATCGTTCGGAAGGAAGAACCGGTCAGGGCCGCTGCTCAGCTGTTTCAGGCAGCGCCGTTTGCTCGTCCCAACATGCTGATGGTGAAGCATGCGGATGAGTTGGATGGATGGAAGGGGATGATGGCCAATGCAATTCGCACGGCTCGAACGGATCGTGGAAAGGCAGAGCAATTCGTTCCCTTTGTGATCTGATACCAAGGTTATTCGGTTCACCAACGATGCCAACATCCGACCTCCTAGTTTGGCTGAGGAGTTCCATCAGAACTGTTCTTTTTGGCAAACACTTGTATTTGTGGTCTTTCTTAAGCCGGAAATATGTCGCGTTTAAAGGATTTTTAGGTCAATTTCTGCTGTCCTTATTGACAAACGAACTCTCTGTTACTAAGAACATTTACAGCATAGCGAGCGAGGCATCTGCCTCCGCCAACCTGCCCGACCCGGGCAAGGTGGTTCCACCGAAAGGTGGCATGCGGCCGATGGGCAACCAAATGGGTCGACATGGGAAGCCGTCCTCCTCGCGAGAAAGAGGAGTTGTGATGGTGTCCCGGGTTTCTACTTCCAACCGTTTAGATCCAGCCGATAGCTCCGGCGACCGGCCTACTGCAGCGCTGAACATCCTGACGGATCCACTCGCAGCGCTCGGGCTCCATGGCCTGTCACGTCTCGCGCCCGTCATCCTCGGCGCGCTGGTCACCGGCGAGCCCCTGCTCCTCATCGGACCGCACGGCACCGCGAAGACGCTGCTGCTGACCCGTGTCGCGGCCGACCTCGGGCTCTCCTGCCGACACTACAACGCGAGCCTGCTCAGCTTCGACGACCTCGTGGGCTTCCCACTGCCCGACGGCGAGAAGGGCCTGCGCTATGTGACGACGCCTTCCGCGATCTGGGGCGCGGGCGCGGTGATCTTCGACGAGATCAGCCGCTGCCGGCCCGACATCCAGAACAAGCTCTTTCCCATCATTCACGAGCGCCGGGCACAGGGTCTCGAAATCGAGGGCCTCGTCTATCGCTGGGCGGCAATGAACCCGCCCTCCGGGCAGGACAACGAGGAGGCAGATTATCGCGGCTCCGAACCGCTCGACCCGGCTTTGGCCGACCGCTTCACCCATATCGTTTCGCTGCAGGGCTGGGAGCGCCTGAGCGAGGATGAGCGCATCAAAGTGATCAGGGCTCGTGACGGGGGCAACCCGACTGGCGGGGGTGTTCTTCCGTCTCTTCTGAGCCAAATCCGGCTATGCCGCGATCTGACCGAAGACTCGATCGGTGAGGACATCGCTCGCTACGTTTCTATTCTGGTCGGACTTGTCGACAATGCGGGGATTTCGCTGAGCCCCCGGCGCGGCGGCATGCTGTACCGCGCCATCCTGGCAACCCATGCCGCGGGCCTCTGTCTCAGACCGGACATGGCGGCATCCGACTCCGCCTGGATCGCCGTCATCAACGCCATCCCGCAGCGCGCGCAGGGGATCGAGGTCAGCGAGACGAAACTGCTCGCCGCCCACAAGGAGGCCTGGCGGCTGGCCGGCGTCAGGCCAGACGATCCCCTGAAGCGCATCCTGATGGCGAAAGATCCGGTCGAGCGCCTGCGCCTTGCAGTCGCCACCCCCGCACTTCCTCGCGGCGAGTTCTCCGGCGTGGTGGCCGACGTCATCGCACGGCTGAAACCCGGTGCGCGCGAGGCGGCAGTGATCCACCTGTTTGAGACGGGCGCCGTCGGGCGCCTTGCCGCTGCGGTGGCCGAGCAGGCAGGCGCCATCTACCGGGAGATCGCGACCCCCGTGGCCTTCTCGGAAGGCATGCACGCCAGCCAGCCGCGCTATCGCGCCTGGCAGCGCCTCAAGAACCTGCTATCGAAGCTCGATCCAGAGAAGCCGCGCGACCACCTCCAGGCCAATGCGATGGCGGCCCTGTTCCAGAAGAGGGAACTCACCACCGAGGACCAGGCCGAGCGAGCCTTCAATGCCTTTACTGAGACGGACCTCCGCCTGAGGGTCGGGACCTCACATGCGAGCTGACCCTTCAACATCGCTGCTCCACAACATGTCGGCACCGCCCAAGACGACGGTGACCTGGCAAGGACTGAGCGGCCTCATGGGACAGCTCGGCCCGGGCGGCTCGGGCGTCTGCAGCCTCAAGTACACGCCCGGCGGCGGCGCCTATGGCCTAGCCGTTCGCTTCGCCCTGGCCGACGACGTGACCAGGCTTTCAGCCTCCAGCCTGCTGGAAAGACTGGGGCAAGCCGCCGGAGGCTCCGCGGAGAGAACCCTCCTCGCCCATATCGAGGCGCACGCCAAGGCGCTGCCGCTTCCCGACGGCTGCGTAGTGATCCAGAAAGTGCCGGGTGCAGCTACACAGTGGCCCGATCTCCTGAGCGTGCTGGCAGTCCTCACCAAGTGTTCAGATGCCGTCTGGCTCAGGGCGAAGAGACCCTCCTTGAGCAGCCTCGCGCGCCGCCGCTCTGTGACACTGCTCGTTCCGCCAATGTTCGTCCACCGCATCCCGGGAAAACACCCATGACCGCAGCGCCTGCCATCTTTGCTCCAAGAACCGGGCTTGCCGAGCAAATCCTCGAGTGCTTCCCGGGCGGGAGCTATGCCTTCGCGGCCCTGCTGCGCCTTCTCGACATCGTGGAGAGCGACAGCGTCGAGACGGCGGCCGTCGAGTGCCGGGCCGAACCCCGCCTCCTCGTCAATCCGCATTTTGTCGAGCGCCACGCGAACACGCCCGAGAAGCTCTTCATGCTGGTCATGCACGAGTTGCACCACGTTCTGCTGGGGCACACGACGCTATTTCCGGCGGCGACGCCCATCCACAACTTCATCTTTGATGCGGTTATCAATGGCCTCCTCTGCCGCATGTTTCCGACGAGAGAACACACAGCGCTGTTCCGGGACTATTACGACCCCGGAAACTTCCCCATGTGCCTGCTGCGGCCGCCGCCGGGCTGGCCCGGCCGGAAACACACGGTCGCGTCCGGCATCACGAAGCTTCCGCAGGCGCAGCGCCGGCGGGCAGCGGAGGTGCATGCCGCCCTCTATTCCGAGGCGGGCGCCACCTACCTCGAGGTCGCGGAGATCCTTCCGCAAGTCCTCGCTACCTGCGGTGCAGGCGATGC
>CAMDBX010000138.1 GCA_945889445.1 Rhizobium sp. Q54 | reverse complement strand
TCGATCAGGGGCAACATGCGAGACAGTGGATTGATTGAATTGAAAGACGTGGACACCTCCGGTCTGCTCCGGGACGCGGAAGCGCGCTTCGTATTGGGAAGATCGAGTGTCCACGGTCCGGCTCACTGGAAGGCGGTGCTCGCCAACGGTATGACCCTCGCGGATCAGCTGGAGGCCGACCGGAACCTTGTCGCTGTGTTTGCGCTGTTGCACGATTGCAGGCGCGAGGACGAATGGCGCGATCCCCGACACGGCGCGCGCGCGGCCGCTGTCGCAAGCGAACTCAATGGCCGCTTCTACGATTTCGAGCCCGAGAGGTTGGCCACGTTGACCGAGGCTCTTCACTGGCACGATGCCGGAAGGGTTCACGCCAACATTCACATCTCCTGCTGCTGGGCCGCTGACCGGATCGAGCTTCGCCGCGTCGGGATCGAGCCGGCGAAGTGGGGTTTTTGTGATCGTACTTGGCCAATAGCGCAGCAAATTCTCGCTAACAGACGGACCGATAATGCCAACGTTGTATAGGGTTCCCCCTGAATACGCATCAATCCGGGACGAGATCGTAGCCTACGCCTCGGGCGAAGGGCCGGATCCATTCGGATCGGAAGGCATAGATGATTTCCAGAACTGGCTTATCTACGAGAGCCCTGCCGCCGGCAATCTTGACTTCGAATTCGTCATACGACTACGCGACCTTGTGTTCGAGGATGGCAGCATACAGAGCGAGCAGGATCTTCCGGAGGACAGCCCCATCTCGAACGAACAGCGACTGGACTATGCGCGACACTACATCGACTCATATATCGAAGAGGAGCGCGATGATCCACACTTTGCGGACGTCATCGAACTCCGGAGAGCCGACGGAAAATCTGCGCTTATCTGCTGCCTAACTCAGATGGGTGGCCAAAGCGGACTTTTCCCAGAATGGTATGGTTGCCACACGAGCCATGAGGCATTTTACGCCGAACTTCGAAAGCAAGGGTGGTGGGTGCTGAAGGACCCCGCAAGCGAAATTCCAGACGAGAAGCTCCTCGAGCTCTGGTATCCTAGGCTTACGTCCAAAGATTGAACGGCAATATCATCGTTATCGGAGTTGGACGGCATGAACATGCATGAGAGTGATGAGGAAGAATTGCCCCCGGAGCTGGTAGAGGTGCGGGATGCCACCGTTGCGAGTGCATTTGGCGAAGGTCCCCTGCCAAAGGGAGCAGACGAACTGTTCAACTGGCTGTTTTGGCAAGCCAACGGCATGGACTTTGACAATCCTTACTTCAATCTCGATGGGCTTGACCTTGATGACTACGAGGCCCGAGCTGAACTGGAATTGGCCGATGACGAACAACTGTCTGATCAACAGAGACTGGAGTATGCGCGCCACCGTATAGAACGCATCTTGCGCGACAACGACTTCAACTTCGCCCACGCCTATAGAATTGAAACGCAAGATGGAAGGTTCACATACTTGTGCGGAATGAGCTCGATCGCAGGCCAGGGTGGGCCGGACACCAGTTGCGATGGCACATACCCGAGCAAGGAGGCCTACCTAAGTACCTTTGAGGAAGGCGGATGGTGCAACGAATCCGCGGAGACAATCTCCATGGAGGCTGTCCTGAAGCATTGGCGGCGCTGACCGCAGACATGACTGAAATCGCGGTCCGAACATATCTTCTCGATCGCGGGGCGGTTCGCGGTGGCGCACTTTTGTTGTGCGGGAATTTCCGCTGTATGCTGTCTTATTTCGGGGCGGAGCGGTGACAGCATGAACGCTGATCTTGGGTTCAAATCGCTGAAGGAAAAGCAGCGTGCGATCAGGGCGCACTTTCCGGAGGCGCTGGGTCTGCGGGTTCATCGCGCGATCAGCTGGCTTGGGCGCGCCGAGCAGGCGGAGGACGACCACGATGTGCGCTTTATCCTGCTCTGGGTCTCGTTCAACGCCGCATACGCACAGGATGTCGGCGGTAGCGATCCGAGTGGGGAGCGCACAAGCTTCCGGACGTTCTTCGATGCGCTCGTCGTCATGGACGGTTCGAAGCGCATCTACAATTCCGTCTGGCTGAGGTTTCCGAACGAGATAAGGGTTCTTCTAAACAACCAGCATGTTTTTGCGCAGTTCTGGAACCATCATAACGGTATCGAAGGCTATGAGGACTGGGCTCAGTCTCTTGCGGCGAGCCAGAAGGTGATTGCCACCGCGATGGCGCAACAGGACACCGCGCGACTTCTCTCGATCGTGTTCGACCGGCTTTATGTGTTGCGCAACCAGCTCGTCCACGGCGGCGCTATGTGGAACAGCAGCGTCAACCGCCGTCAGGTGACGGACGGTGCGGCCGTTCTTGGTACCCTTATGCCGGTGTTTATAGACATCATGATGGACAATCCGAAGCATGACTGGGGGAGGCCATTCTACCCAGTCGTCAAGTGACGTTTCGAGTTCCGGAAGAATAATGAGGGGCCTCTCCAAGGCGTTTGGGGAAGAGCTTCGACCCAACGGAGGCAGGACAGGGGTTTTGCGGCGATGAAAAAAGACGGCGGCGTTTATCTCTTTTCGGCCTCGAACCTGATGCGCTTCATTGGCTGCGCGCACGCTACGACCCTCGATCTCGCACACCTGAGGGGCGTTGGGCCGACGCCTCGCCCCGACAGCGAGGATGCAGTGCTCCTCCAGAAACAAGGCGACGCGCATGAGCGCAGGCATCTGGAAAGTCTCGTGACCGAAGGCCGTAGTGTCTTGGAAATCCCTCGTACAGGCGATCTTGCTGCCGACCTCGCGGCGACCCGCTCTGCCCTTGGGGTTGGACCGGACGTCGTCTACCAGGGCGCTCTTCGCTCTGAAAACTGGGGGGGATGGTCGGACTTTCTGGAGCGGGTGGACAGGCCTTCCGATCTCGGCGCCTTCAGCTACGAGGTCACAGACACCAAGCTGAAACGCAGACCCTCGCCGAAACATGTCCTTCAGCTGGTTGTCTATTCCGATCTGCTTGCAAAGGTGCAGGGCGTCGAGCCGCAGTTTGCGCATGTCCAGCTTGGAAACGGCAAACGGGAGACTTTGAGGCTGTCCGACTTCAGCGCCTATGCCAGGGCCGCGAGGGCGCGCCTGGAGGCCTTCGTCGCGGCACCGAGGGCGACGCAGCCCGTGCCTTGCAGCGACTGCGATCTCTGCCGCTGGGGAAACCACTGCGCGGAGGTCTGGAAGTCCGAAGACAGTCTGTTCAACGTCGCCAACATCAGCAAGGTCCAGGTCAAGAAGCTGGCGAAGGCCGGCATCATGACGATGGCGGCGCTCGCCGGCCACCAGGGCCCCGTCAGGGGGATGGCTGAGGGTACGCTCGAAAGGCTGAAGGTACAGTCGAGACTGCAGAACGCGCGCAAGGCGGGTGCTCCCGCGTTCGAAGTGCGTGCGTCGGTCTCGGGCAAGGGCTTCGGACTTTTGCCCAGGCCCCAGGATGGGGACATCTTCTACGATATCGAGGGTGATCCCCACTACGATGGTGGCCTCGAATACCTTCACGGCGTTTGGGCGGGTGGAGCCTTCACGTCGTTCTGGGCGCACGATCACAGCGCCGAGGCCGAAGCCCTGTCCGACCTGCTGGAGTTCTTTCGCAAGCGCCTGACCGAATTCCCACATGCGCGGATTTATCACTACGCGCCCTACGAGATTACCGCCCTGCGCCGCCTCACGGCCAAGTACGGAATCGGGGAAGTCTTTCTCGACCGCCTCATGCGGGAAGGACGTTTCGTCGACCTCTATGCTGTGGTGCGGGGAGGCGTCGTCTGCTCCGAGGCGAACTATTCCATCAAGTCGCTCGAGATCTTCTACGGGCTGACCCGCGAGGGTGAGGTCAAGACGGCTGGAGGCTCCGTGGTAGCGTACGAGAAGTGGCGGGAGACGGGCGACGATCAGATTCTCCGGGAGATCGAGCAGTACAATCGCGTCGACTGCGAATCGACCGAGAGGCTGCGGGCTTGGCTGCTGTCGATTCGCCCAGAGGGCCCGTGGCCTCAACCCGGCGAGGATCACGCCCCCAAGGAAGTGGAAGAAGACCAGGAAATCGCGTCCCTGCGCGAGCAGCTGAAACTGTCCGGCCTGCCTGAAGAGCGCCAGACAGCGTTGTTCAATTTTTCCCAGTTCCATCGGCGCGAGGCCAAGCCGGCCTGGTGGGCCGTTTTCGACAGTCTGGCAAAGGACGAGGATGCCCTGATCGACGATCTCGATGCGCTGGGTGGACTTGTTGCGGTTGGCCCGGGGGTGCCGGTCAAGCAGTCGATCGCGCGAACCTACCGCTTCCCTGCGCAGGAGACGAAGCTCCGGGCTGGCAAGCGGGCGGCAGTGCCGACAGCTAGTGGCTTCGTTAGGGTCGTTGTCGAGGCCCTTGACCGCCGGAAGCGGGAGGTTACGCTGAAGATCGGAGTTGGTCGCGCGTATCTTCTCGCCGAAGAGATGACGGTCCATCCGGATGGGCCAGTAGATACTGACGTTATTGTCGCATCACTCGAGGATGTGATTACCGATCAGTGTGGACAAAAGCGCTATCGAGCGGTTGATGATCTTCTGTCAGGAGCCCCTCCGCGCCTCACTGGCGGAGGTCCTATTCTCGATGGCAGCGATCTGGTGATGGGGACGATTGCCGCGGTTCGTCGCATGAACGAAACCGTCCTTCCGATCCAGGGTCCTCCCGGTACCGGAAAAACCTACGTCACCGCGCGAGCGATCCTGACGCTGGTCGAGGCGGGCCACCGGGTTGCCGTGGCGTCGAACAGTCACGAGGCGATAAGGAACGTCCTGATGGGTTGCGTCGACGCGTACCGGGCAGCTTCGATCCCGGTACCCGAAATCATGCATTGGGTTCGGGCCGATTATAATGGATATCCCGCATCCTGTCCCGTCAAGCAGACGAACAAGGATGCGGACGCGCAGACGAATTGCCGGATCGTCGGCGGAACGGTCTTCTTCCTTGCCAAGGATGAGAACATTCAGGGGTTCGACTGGCTGTTCGTCGACGAGGCGGGGCAGGTGGGGCTCGCTAACATGGCGGCTATGGGGCGTGCGGCCCGGAATATCGTCCTCGTGGGCGATCCCCGGCAATTGCCGCAGGTGATACAGGGATCGCATCCCGAACCCGCGAACCTCTCCTGCCTCGAGTGGATGCTGGGAGAGCACGCCACCATTCCCGCCGACCGGGGCATCTTCCTTGGGGTGACGCGCCGCATGCATCCCTTCGTCAACAAGTTCATATCCGAGCGCGTCTACGAAGGTCGCCTCGAGAGCGATTCGGGCACGGTGCGGCAGGCTGTTTCGGGAACGCGTTTTCCGGCAGCAGGGGCGTTCTGGGTGCCCGTCGAGCACGAGGGCAATGCCCAGGTTGCCGAGGAGGAAGTTGAGGCGATTCGCGCCGCATGCTCTGATTTGCTGACGGGTCGTTGGACAGACAGGGAAGGTAACACCAGGCCTATGACTGAAGACGACATCATCGTCGTCGCCCCATACAACGCCCAGGTGAATGCGCTGAGGGACGCGCTGCCTGCTGGGATCCGCGTCGGCACCGTCGACAAGTTTCAGGGCCAGGAGGCGCCTGTCTGCATCGTCTCCATGACCGCGTCATCGGCCGAGGAGACTTCGCGCGGCCTCGAGTTCCTGCTCTCCCTCAACCGGATCAACGTGGCGGTGTCCCGCGCAAAGGCCCTGGCGCTCGTCTTTGGCGCTCCCCGTCTCCGGCAGGCCAGGTGCGAAACGATCGAGCACATGAAGCTTGTCAACGTGCTGTGTTGCCTGCCAACACTTGCGACCGCCACGTTACATGGCTTGTGATGGTAAGGGTTTCAGAAAGGAGTGCTAAGGTTGTCGCGGATCATTGATGTGCCGCCAGAGTATGAAATCATCAGGGACGCTATGGTGGCGCATGCCCTCGGCGAAGGGGCTCCGCCGGAAGACGATGAGATGCTCCGGGAATTCCAGGATTGGTTATTCTACGAAGCAGGCTCATCGGAGACGGATGATGACTTCGAACTGGTCGTGAGGCCGAATCACTTCGACTTTCACGACGACCAGATGCGATGGAAGCTTGAACTGCCCGACGAAGCCCATATCTCGGACAAGCAGCGTCTGGAGTATGCCCGCGAGGTTATCAATACGTATGGCAACGACTCGGAGGACTATCCCCACTTTGCTCAAGTGATCGGACTTCGGAGGACGGACGGGAAAACTGCCTTCTTTGGTTACCTCTCGGAACTCGGAGGGCAGGGCGGAATGTACCCCGAGTGTTGCGGTCCATACGTAGATCTCGAGAGTTTTCTGTCGAAGCTTCGAAAGACCGGATGGTGGATCCTCAAGGACGGCGCCGACAAGATACCAGACAAGGTGATCCTCGAGTTATGGTCCCAGACTGATCGTCACGCCAATTCCTGAGTTCCCGTGAGCTCGTCAGCATGGACATGCATACAATGGTATTGATCGGCATTAAGACAGGTGGCGCGCTGGTCAGCATCATCAAGGGAGGCGAGGAGTGAGCTTTTCAATGCAAGCAGCTTTTCTGGTGGGTACAAAGGTAGCGTCTCCCAGGCGTGGGGGACCTGCTTGACGAGGGGTTTTGACGATGAACAGTAAGCGAGAAGGAGCAGCAGCGCTCAAGGTTCCTGAGCGCTTCGCGCGACTGTGCGAAGCTCTGGTCAATAGCGCTTACGGCTATGGCCCTCCACCGGTAGAGGGCAAGGAACTTGAGAGCTTCCGGAGTTGGGTGATCTACGAGGGCGGAGCCGAGGCTGACCTCTGGCTTGATTCTTTCATCGAGATATCAGGTCTCCAGTTTACCGACGACGACGTCCGGGACGATCTTGAGATGGATGAGGATGGAGAGATCAACGACGTGCAGCGCCTCGCCTATGCACGTGCTTTTATTGACGGGTACGACTACGGATCCCATGACCCACCATTCGCCATTGTGGCCAAGATCAAAAGGCGGAGCGGCAAGGTGGCGTATTACTGTGCGTTAGGCGGTAGCGGCGGGCACGGCGTTGTTTGGGGGAATTGGTACGGCTGCTACCGTGACCCACAACAATTCTTCGACCAGCTGCGCGCCGATGGCTACTGGCATCTTGGCGATGACACCAAGGATCTGTCAGATGAGAAGATCATGGCGCAGTGGTATTTTCCCGCACCGCGTAAAGGAGACGCTGCTTGATGCTCAGGTATTCTTCTGGGTGATGACTTTTCTGGGTGCAGCCATTCCAGAGTTTGCTGAGATTTTGCCGTGCGAAAACGATATCGTCCTTGGTTTTAGTGACGATCTCAACAGCGCCTACCGAGAGCATGAGCATGCGAATAATGTTCGTTCCAAGTGGGGTGTGGCTCCAGAATCGTGTGAATAACCCAGATGAGGTTGGGTGCCATTCGGACATGACAATGAAGATGCTGGTAGCATCTCCGTGCAAATCCGGGATGGCACAGCGGTTATGGCGTTCGTCTTCTACGACACCGAAACAACTGGCAGCGATACGTTTTACGACCAGATCCTGCAGTTCGCGGCGATCAAGACCGATGACTTCCTGAATGAAATCGATCGCTTCGAGATTCGCTGCTGCATCCAGCCACACATCCTGCCGGCTCCCGGCGCGCTGATCATCACGGGTGTTTCACTGGATCAGTTGTCTGATCCTACTCTCCCATCGCACTACGAAATGGCGTCCGTGATCCATGAGAAGCTCTCGGAATGGTCACCCGCGGTATTTGCAGGCTACAACAGCCTCGAGTTCGACGAGGATCTCCTTCGGCAGGCTTTCTATCAGTCGCTGCTAAACCCATACTTGACAAACACCAACGGTAACAGCCGGTTGGACATCATGCGTCTCGCCTTGGCCGTGCACGAATTCGAACCCGGTCACCTCGAAGTTCCTCGAAGAGATGATGGCGCGATAACCTTCAAACTTGATCGGCTGGCGCCTGCAAACGGTTTCCTGCACCCCAATGCGCATGATGCCATGGCTGATGTCGAGGCAACGATCTTTTTGGCGAAATTCGCGAAGGGGAGGGTGCCTTGGATCTGGGAGCATTTCCTCAAGATGGGCCAGAAAGCTGAGGCCGTGCGGAATGCCCAGGGAACGCCGGTGCGGCTTTATACGGAGTTTCGCTACAACAAGTCAAATCACTGGCTGGTTTCGGCGATCGCTGTTGATCCGGAGAACAGCGGCAGCATTATTGCCTTCAACCTCGCCCATGATCCAGCGGAACTGCTGTCGGTGAGTGAAGATTCGCTGAAGAAGTGGGCGGCGAGCAAGCCCAAGCCGCTGCGGACGATCAAGGCGAATAGCAGTCCGATCCTTCTCGACATGGAGATGGCGCGGAACCGCGCCGATCTCATGAAGATTGGCGAGCCAGAAATCTTGCGGCGCGCCCAACTCCTGCAGGGGTCTCCGGAACTGCGTCACCGGCTCCTGCGAGCATATGTTGAAACGCGCGAAGTCTACGAACAGTCGCCTTGGCTTGAGGAGCAAATCTATCGGGGTTTCCCTGGGTCAAGAGACACGGTTCTGATGCGTGATTTCCACCGGAGTTCTTGGCCGGGAAGAGTTGAGATCGCTGAGCAATTCCAGGATGATCGCTACCGTAAGATCGCGAGGCGGGTCGTGTTCAACCACCGCCCCGATCTGCTGGGGCATGAAACCCAAAAGACATTTTCCGAGGCGATCGCCCGCAGATGGCTGACGGAGGGCAAGACCAGGTGGCTGACGATCGAGAAGGCCCTTGCGGAGATCGAAGAGCGACGTGAGGGATCCTCGTACGAGGAGGCCGTGGTGCTTGAAGGCTTGGAGGCCTTCTTCCTGGACAAGAAGGCCTGGGCCAAGGACCAGGTGGAAAAGAGAACTCCGCTGGTTGAGTGAAAAGGCAGCCTTCCATCCCTTCCGTGCCGAGTTTGGTGCCAGATGGCGTTTAACTGCGCGTTTGGCGTCCAGCCCCGAGTTCCCCACAAGATGTTGGTATTTGCGCCGGCACGCCTTAGCCGAATCAGGATAGCAGGATACGGAGATTTCCAAGGAACGACCGCTTCAACTCATGGGCGAATCCAAACGTGCTCGCTATTCATCAGGCTCTTTGACATGGCGGACTATCGGCCTTGCATCGGTGATGGCGTATTGCGCCCTGATCGACCTCCCCGCCGGGTTTGCGAACGAGTCCGACCCGATGATAACCGGTACCCTGCCTCGCGGAGAGGAAGTGACGCGGCATGGCCACTCGCTTGCGATGCAGCACGAGGCCCCTCCTGGGCGCCTCCTCGTGCTTGGTTTCGTCGGTGATCTCGGCTTTTCTGGCAAGGACCAGCCCTTGTCTACCGCAGGAGCAGTTCGCCATGGTCGCGTCATTCCTTGGGCGGATCTCACCGCCGGCATTGCGCAATTGCTGGATGCGGATGCCACCTTTGCGAATCTGGAAACCGTCGTTACGGATAGGTCCGA
>CAMDBX010000137.1 GCA_945889445.1 Rhizobium sp. Q54 | reverse complement strand
AACGCCTCCGGCAGCAATCACGCGGAACTGCATTCCTGCGGTCATTTCAGCGAGCGCGAAGGGAACGACGACCTCGAAGGGGCCAGCGCCACTGAAGCTGGTCACGTCAACGCTCGTCAGACGTCGACCCTCGTTGCCGCACGCGACATCGCACGTAGCAATATACCGGCTTGGGGATAGGGGCCCCGTACAGGCAATCTCAAAAATGGCCTTATAATTGACCACTGCTAGCGGCATATAGGGGCCATAAAGCACGACGCCCTCCCGGCCCTCGGACACAAACCAGTCACCGTTCCTAATGCCTATGATGGAAAGCATCGCCCCGCGAAAGTCGTGTGCGAGGTCGGTTGTCGGATTCTGAAATGTTCCGGTGGGCAAGGGTGGCGATGCGGCCGTGACTACAGGTTTGCGTCGGGCCACGATGCTCGAGGCGAGGCCATTGGTCGAAGACGACGCATGCTCGCAGCCCAGCCCATGGCGCGCCAGCAATTGTTCAAAGTACGACTTCTGAAATCCGAGTTCCATCCAACCATGCGTGTGCATAGCACGTAGCGAGAGGCCGTCGAGCCTGGGCCCCCATGGATACGGCACCGCCCGTCCCCACGGCCCATCTGGATCAACCACCGGTTCCGCCCCGAAAACAAGAAAGCCGTCGGACCGCAGCATGCGCACGTAATTCGAAATAGCCTGCTGGTGTTCAAGCGAATGGTGAAACGCTTGATAAAAGAAGATGCGATCAAAGGGATCGAGATCATTACCATCGGTGAAGTCACCTTGCATGGTCTGAATTGATATCTGCATTTGGTCCGCCTTGCGTCGCACGATATCAATGTAGGACGGCTCGATATCGACTACAGTCACATCGCAGCCGAAACGGGCAAGGTGGAGAGATATCTCTGCGTCGCCGCAGCCGTATTCGATTACCCGCATGCCCCGTTGCACGTCGAGCTTCTTTATAACATGACCAAAACTCTCTAAGTAATTCCCGAGCCACTGGCGGTCATTTTGGTAGGCGGCAGGCCTGGCAACGAAGCGGTTGACGTCTAGGGGGGGTATGCTCCATCGTCGTTGCGTCGTAGGTTGGGCGACCCGAAATCCTCGCGTGAATGTCGAGCACAGCACGACGATACTCTGCGGAGAAAGGGTCGGCGGGCATAGTCAAGATCACTGGATCAACCAGAAAAGAATTCGAGAGCAACTCGATCAATTCTGTCTCGTTTTGGTCTGCGGTATGGCTGGCCGCGAAGTCTCTAAACTCGTCAAGCGAATGAAACAATTTCATGACGCTATCTTCCGGTTCCTCGCTTTCTTTGTGTGCGGCGTCGCGACCGCTAGACGGTCGCGGATTACGTTCCAGAGTTGGGCTGTAGCATCGGCCCAAGTTATAGGAGCGATGCCATCGCGGCGGGCTGCGGCAACGCCCTGGTGCCGCTTTTCATGCCTTTCGATCAAGACGGTGAGGCCTTCAGAGCTGATAAGTGAGAAATATTCGCAGTTCTCGCCGCCCACCTCGCGATGGATCGGCAAGTCACTCGCCATCACCGTCTGACCGTGCCTGAGCGCCTCAACGATTGGCAAGCCAAAGCCTTCGGCGATTGATGCCAAGATGACTGCCCGCGCATGACGGTAGGCGTAATCGACCTCGGCATCGTTGAGGTCAGAGAGAAGAAATAACCGCGAACTATAACGTGGGTCGCTCTTGATCCGCATCACGAGCGCCTCTGACTTAAAGCCCGGCCGCCCGACGATGGCAAGCCGGACATGGGCTGTCGCCGGATCCGCCCACAAAAGCTCGAAAGCATCCAGAATGAAACCGTAATTTTTCCTCGGCTCGATAGCTCCGACGGCTAGATAAAGGGAGCAAGGTTGCCGGTCGTCGAAAAGGGTACTTAAACCCGGCCGCACGTCGCCGCCGGCATTGGGCAAATCACAGCCGAGCTGCCAAGGCACGATTTCCGGACCTCGGCGCGGGAACCGAAAGGACGGCATTGCCAAGGAGAGATCGTTAGCTACCGTGTCAGAGATCGTTACAATCAGGTCGGCGTGCGCGATAACGGCCGCGATGTACTGGTGAAACATCGCTGCCCCGTCGGCGCCATAGATCTCGGGATGCTGCATCGGGATGAGGTCGTAGACGAGCAAAACGCTTGTTGTACCCGCTGCGCGCGCCTTCTCCACGGCCGTCCAGACCTCGCCGCAGGCCCAGTAGGCGTCGGGAAGCAGGAGCAGATCTTCGGGTTCGAAGGTCACTGGTTCGCTCTCGCCCGCAATGACAAATCGGCCATCGCCAACGACTACCTGCGTAGCCACACAGCCCCACTGTGCCGTTTGCCTTTTGATCTCCTGCCAAGTGCTGGTCACCACTCTATGAACTCCGGAGCCAGCCGGTGAGCGCGAGGTGAATGTAGCATCAACGAGTATCCGCTTGATGTGCCGTGGCTGGGCAGGCTGCCCCACTGTTAGTTCGATTGGCAACGACCATTGGGGTGCGGGCCCGAGCAGACGGAAGAGCAGTCTCCGCACGTAATGATCGAAGCTGTGTTCGCGGGAGTAGGCGAGCCGCACATGCTCCTGCCGATGACGGTCTGCGCTATAATTGAGGCAACCGGCGAGCGCATCAACCACCTGCTCTGCGGTGGACCTATCCGGAACCCGCGATATGTAGCTGGGAGCGTCAATCGCTGTGGCGAGATCATCGTTCGCCACCGTAGGCAGGCCTGCGGCAACGCAGTCGGCCAACGCACCGGAGATACCCCCAGAGAAATGAGCACGCAGCTGAATACCTGCGTTAGCCGCCACAATGAAGCGACGGTAATCGTCCTCAGAGATCCATTCGTCAAAGAAATGCACTCGATCGGCGATACCACTGGAGGCTGCGAGTTTCGAAAGCGCCTTGCGAACTCCCGAGGAGCACTGACCGACAAAATACAGGTGTGCAGCTACTCCGCGCCTGCCCAATCCTACAATAGCTTCAATGCACTTCGTGGGACTCTTTACCGCATCGACTATACCGAGCGAAATCACGACTAACTGCTCTTGGAGAATGCCTAGCGAATCCCGTGCCGCCCGCCGCGCAGCGACTGAGATATCTTCCGGAGTAAAGTCACGGTACACACAAAATGGAAGATACTCTGCGTCAATTCCATAAAGCCGGAGAGCATTCGCGCGAATACCCTCGCTATGGACGAAAAGCGGCTCTATCTGCTCTAGCATCTCGTCATAGAACAGGGTCGGCTGCGACGCGGAGTTAGCCAGCCAGTCACTCACCTCCTCGCCCGAAATAGCTCGGCCGAGCGATCTCTCTGCGAGCTTGCGAAGGTGCTCAACACCCTTCCACCAGGCTGTCAATTCGCCGAGGCGATTGTCGTGCATGATACACGGACCGCCAAACTTACGATGCAATTCGAGAATTTTTGTGTGGAATTCCGAGTTTCCGGCCACCGCGATCACTGCGTCGTAGTCCGGCCGAAGCCAGGCGGAAGCTGAAATCGGATGAAATTCCTGCACAGCCAGATTGGGTGCGGGCTTGTGGGCATCAGTATACACGTCGACATCGACGAACTTCGCAAGTGAGTCGACGCATTTTTTCGAGTAATCGGCGACCCCCGAATGGTCGGGTGGATAAGGTGTCACCATCGCGATCCTCGGCCGCTGACGGCCCGGCATAGTACGACGCTTTACGAGAAAAGATTCCACGTGGCCTTCAATCGCCGTTTCAAGCCGTTGACCCACGGCCTCGGGGGCAAAGCGCTCGGCAACATTGCGCTGCCGTTCGCGGAGGCTGTCACGCAGCGAAGAGCAACGGAAAATCACGGAAAGTTTCGTGGCGAGGTCATGGCCATCGGTAGCGGAAAAAAGCGCCTCGGGCTGATCGACAAGCTCGCGATGTGCCGGGATATCGGAAACTATCGCAACGCCACCGCTGGCTATTGCTTCTATCACGGGCATCGAAAACCCCTCGGCCAGCGAAGCAATCACGGTGGCTGTCGCATGGACATGCCACCCTGCGAGTTCCTCGTCGCTAACACGACCCAGAAATAAGATGCTCGCAACGCGTCCGGTGTGATCATGCACTTCCTTTCGCACTTTCTGCTGCCAATCGTCTGGATACCCACCCGCCACGACCAATTGCAGATTAGGATGCCCATTGGCCACCAGCCTAGTGTGCGCGGCGACAACTGTCTCGAGATTCTTCCGCGGATCGGGACCGCCGACGTACAAAATTGTCTGAGCAGCAGCTCCGTCGGGCCGCGTGAGGGGCGTTGCCCGCGAATCGAGGCGGCGAGAAAAGGCCTCTCGCAATGATACGCCGGTAACGCTTACTCGGTCGGCTGGGATGCCGAGCCTGCGAACAATCTCGGCTCCAGAGTGCTCAGAGATTGGGAGGAAGGCACTAAAGGCCTCGAGCCACTTGAAGGCGGCAGCGTAGGCAAAAAGGGCATCGCGGTCAGCAAGATAGCGGTCAGGAAACTCAAGTGGAATAAAGTCATAAACAACCGCGATCGGCAGGATGTGCGGGCGGTCTAGTAGCTGCGACTGAACCAGGGAATTGTGCGTAAGCGGCGACAGCGAGAGAAATATCGATGGCTCGTCAACTCGATTGCAGACAAACGCCGGTCGGATCTCGTCACAGAGCGCCGCGTTCTCGGCAGAGAGAGGACCGAGCTTAGAATCGACCAATCCAACGATCCCACCGCTGGCAAACCTACTGCCGCGAAACCAGCGCAATACAAATGCCGCATGCGAGCCGATACCGCGGTCTGCGTAGGAAGGGTCTTGAAGAGATCTAATGTCTGCAAGGATTTGCATCGCATTTTCTCCGGAAGTTAGCAGGAAGTATAAAGAGCGTATGAAGGCGTTTAGGCAGCTCTTAAAAGTTGGTTATTTAACTGAGCGACAAGCGTATCAGCCAACGCGAGGGCCTCGTCGGGAGTTGACGCAAATCGTACGTGCGGGTCGCTTGCCTCCCAGGTGTCGCGGTAGGCTGAAAGCTTGCCGTTGACGGTGTCGCACACGACGTGTGGGATACGCAGAAGGGTACAGAGAAGGTGCGCGTGAAACCGATTGGTGATCACAACCCGCCCACGTGCGAGCAAGCGGCACCCACGCAACAAACGCTCCCGTGCGAGGTCATCCCACAGCGTTGGCATGTACCGCCACGCAGCCCGCCGGGCTGCCGCGCGGAAAAAATCGCCCGGTGGTGGGGCGCCTACAACCGCCCGAAAAGCTTGGCTGCTCAACGACCAACTCGCATTGTCAGCCACATTGTCCTGCCAGTCTGCCAGGATCGATCCCGGCGGAAGAGGTGGCAGCGGTAAATCGAGTTCGATTTCCCGCCGCCAAAGGGCGACGACAGGAACGTCAGCTTGGCGTTCAACCCCCGTGATTTCGAGCGCCAGTGCGGCATCCGGGCAGAGGAGCGACCGCACAGGAAAGTACGTTCGAGCGAATGCAAGGCTCTGAGCGTCACGAAGCAGTAACGTGGTATTGCCATGCGTCGCTAACTCGGCGGCCAGCGCGTCGCGTGTCACGGGCGAACGAAACCACGTGCTTTGCGCCAATTGGATGATCGGACGGTCGGGGAAGTCTTGGAGTATCTTAGTTCGCAGCCCCTGCTCCCGGTCGTATACATCACCAATATTGCTGCCACCGAGCAACAGAATCGGCCCGCGGGGAACCGCGCGCGCCAGCCTGTCAGGTTCGTCGCTCCATGGATCACAGCCATATCCCATCGTGATATTGAGAGACTGCAGGAGCGATCGCGTGCCGAGCCAGATCGCGGGATCACCAACGTTTTGGTGGTCTGGATAGATGGCGAGGGCTACCCGCGAACCCGATGTTAGGAGATCGGCCCATATCTTTCGTAGCACGTCTCGCTGCTCTGACAGCTCTGGCAAACCGTTTACAACGCTGCGAATGCTGATCGTCGGGGGGGCTGCTGGAGCCTTCTGAGAATATAGACTACATTCATGCCATTCGGCCGCTGGCCGGCGGGTAAGGGGCAAAAACGGCCGCCGATGCCGTGTGATGAGCCCTAGGCTCATGAGCCGCCGCAGACCGGAGGTTCCTCTGTTGATTCCCGTCGCGCGGGCCCGGGCGGCATCAGCTACAAAACGCTTGAGCCAACTCGGGCCGTCAGCAGTCGCCGCCGCCATCTGCCGCAGGTGCTGCTCTTGGATCCTGACAAATGCATCATAGTCGACCAGTGCTTCGTCGGGCGTGTGATGGCCATGGTTGTTGACTAGTGAGAAATAGAGCTTGTTTTTAAGCACCGAATAAAGCGAGTGTGTGGCGCCATCTGATGTGCGAATGGCGCTCGGGAGCGAACGATGATAAACGATTGCTCCCGGCAATTGCCTGATCTTGCGACCGACATCGACTAGCCGACAACAGAAGCCCGTCTCGTCAAGATAGAACTCGAACTCCTCGTCAAATCCGCCGAGGGTTTCGAGATCAGCCCGACGGATGGCGGTATTTGTGCCCTGTGTGTATGGAAACTCTGGTGCCCCCGGTTTACAGAGCGCTTCGGTAGGCAGAAGGCTGTCCCAGCGGGCTTGCCCCATTCTGTTGGCAGTCGCGTAGCCATACTGTAGCCTAACTCCTGAACAGTCACGATTCAGGCCACCAGCACACGCTACCGAGTGATCGTCAAACGCCTCAGCCAAATCTACGAGCCAATTGGGTTCGGGGATAGCGTCGTCGTCATGGAAGGCTATGATCTCACCGGCTGCCATAGCAATTCCTATGTTGCGCGAGAGCGACAGGTTGCGGATCGGATTGCATGCGATCTTGATTCGACCCTCCTAGGCAGCGAGTACTTCGGCACTACCGTCCTCCGTCGGTCCTCGTACCACACAAACCTCGAGCGGTGGTCCCTCAAGAAACGAGAGCACGTCAAGCAGTTCGCTCAGCGCTGCTGATCGGCCGTCATTGGCAATGACGATGCTGAAGATCGGATGAGGCCACGGTGTCAGTCGGTTTTCTGCCGACGCTCGCTGGCTGCGGCCGGCGCGGGCGTTGAGAGTATCTTCCTCGCGAGGCTTTCCAGCTTCGTCGCATCCTTGGTCTGACTCTCGATCAGGCGCGAGTGTATTGTATCCGACAGGCCCATAGAAAAGGTCGTTTCTTGTTTCGACCGTCGCATGTCCGACCGTAGCAGCGCCGCGAGCAGCTGCTCCGCCGGCTCGTTTGTCGTCTCCACGGAAGCTAAATCCGCTCGTGACAACTTCAGCCTCCGTAGAATCGGCCGCAGCCATCGCTTCTTGAACCGAAGTAATTTGGCCTTTATTGAACCCATTGTTGTCGCCTCTTTCGTGGCTGATGCCATTGAAACCATCGCAGCCGGTGTTGGCTACCGAGAAATCATTCCCCTCAATTGCAGCCCCCTCGACTACTATCGCGTCGATTCGCGCGACAGATAGCTCATGAACCCAAACACGAACCTCGATATCGAGGACCGGATGTTCGAGCCGAAAGCCAAGTTGCGCCCGCTCAGTCGGATTGGTCACCTCTAGCGAAGCATGGACTAAACGCCCCCCGAAGCTTGCAACTTCAATCCTGAGGATGCCCGCGTCGGGCTGAGGAATTCCTTCGAGGGTAGCCCTCCACTCACCCTCGAATAAGGCCATGTAAGGTCCATAGAGAAGGAAACCCGACCGACCGTCCGACACGACAGATCCCCCTTCACATCTACCGACGTGGGAGTGGAGGCGCGGGTCAGAAGCCGCCAAACGCCAACCCTCAGTCCCAGATTTGGTGGGAACTGCCTCGCAATGGATCGTGGTCGGGAGTTGAAACCTGGTAGGCTCAGGTATATGCCGCGGCATACTCCCGATTTGGAATACCGCTAGTTCATCTAAGGCCGCAATATATCGATTGAATCCATTAAGTTCTTCTCCAACTCGTAGCCCTAGAGTGTATCGCCCATCAGGTAGATTAGCCATGAATGTGAAGCGGGTGCCAAAGGATTCGGCAGCAAGGGGGCCTATCGGCTGACCTATTGCCGCAGAGTCTTTCGAGAATATGTGAGCTCCAACTTCGTCTCGCACGACAAGTCCAATATTCAAATTGGAAACGGGGCGAACCAGCGAAAAGGCAACTTCGAAGTCAATCGGGCCCTGGGCGGCGACAGAATCCCCGCCAATGATACGTGCGGAGTGGATCGTAAATTCCTCAGCGGTATGAGTAACCACCAGCGGAGCAGGCATAGGCTTCAATCCAATCCCAGCTCCGATCCTGTGGCTCCAACGGCTTCGAGCCGCTGCATATCGATCCTTCATCATGGAATAAAATTCAATGTCAAGAGAGTTAAGTTCGATAATCCGTGCTCGGATGGAGTCGCCAAGATCGCCTATGTTTGGCCGCTCCCTCGTGACGTTTACCGGCTCGAGACACACCGGCGCTTGAACGCCGAGCAATCCACTGAAGTCGGCGAGGACCTCAGGCATTACCTCGTAGATACCCCAAACATCGAACCGTTCAAGGGCTCCAACAGCAGCATCGATCAGACTGCGACCGTCAGCCAGGTTAACTCCATCAATCTCGGCAAAGTGCTTCACGTAGAAGTTTCCGTTTAGCAAATCGCCACCCTCATCACCGTCCGACTCGATAAACTTCTTCGCTACGTGCCAATATTCTCCAAGCTCAGCTGCGGTATGTTTATTGACGACAGAATAAAGCCAGCTCATCATCCGGTCAGTAGGCTCACGCAGAAGTGTTACATACTGATAGCGCGGATACATCCCTTGGCCATCGAACTTTACATGGGCTGTAAGTACCGAGTAGGTACCACCGAACTTTGCAACAAGAGAGCGGTGATCGATGGTTGTAATCTTTGGCGAAGCACAGCCGTCGCCTAGTGTCGTCTGTAACCATTCGTTGACCGCAGTTCCGCCCGTTTTCTGGAGATGATCAAAAATAACGCGACTAGCTGTACTGAGAAATTTAGACGCTCCATTATTAGGATCATGTTTAGTTGAGAGTTTTCTGACCATGGGCCTAACTGACATTTTGTACCGAACTGAGTAGGAAGTTATTGAATGTTTGCACTCCTGTCGAGCGCGAACGGCGATGCGCTGGTTACGAATGCTGGTGGGCGGTATCCAAGGGCCGAATGCCGTTGAAGACAATGGCGTCGGCTAGGGTCACGATGGCACCGATGGCTTTGATCTGGCGGACTACTTGGATTGTCGAGCACTTGCGTGTAAACTCGACCATCAGCGTCAGCGGCCAGAGACAACTACCTTCTGGGGTTTGCCTCTTCGGCGATGTCGAAGCTCTAGATATGGTCGGGGTGTTCCGCCTTAATCCGCATACAAGATCCGTTGCTCAGCCGCAGACGTGACAGCTTGGTCTGGTTCCGGGGAATATCCAGCCCCTTACAGCGCCAGATGCGCTAGACCCGGTCCCTGCCCCCCCCCCACCATGCCGCTCTCATCGAGCATGGCCGTCACCTGACGATTGTGATCAGCCCCCATTGAGTGGTCCGGCTTGAATGTTAGTGCATGATT
>CAMDBX010000136.1 GCA_945889445.1 Rhizobium sp. Q54 | reverse complement strand
CTACCCCTTCTACAAACGCCTCCGGGAAGCCGGTAAACCATTCAAAGTCGCTCTCGTCGCAGCCATGCACAAGTTCCTCACCATCCTCAATGCCATCATGCGCGACAACTCGGAGTTCCGTCATAGCCATTGAAAATCGACAGTTGCTTTTCCTGATGCCATTCAGTCTTTGCGCTGGCCGTCCTTGTCCGGCTCCACGGCCCTGTCGGCGGGCTGGCTATGTGTAAGGCGATGATACCATCTGGAGCGTGACAGTGTATTTCAGGGTAGGCAGGCTTTTCGTGTCGGCGAGATGAAAGCGAGTTGCCTCGGACCCATGGCGGCAATGCCACGGCAATAGAGGAAATCCATGTCCGCCAACCCGTTAGGCATAACGCAAGGCCTTAGCCTTGCAGTGCCGTCAGCGAAGATGATCAGGGGATTGTGAGAAGAGGATGGTGGGAGCGACAGGGATCGAACCTGTGACCACTCCGATGTGAACGGAGTGCTCTACCGCTGAGCTACGCTCCCATGGTTCGATCGAACCAAGTACCCTCTGCGCTTCGAGTTGCCAAGACCTTGTTTTTCTTGAGGAAAACCTTGGTCTTCTGGTCGGGTAACCCTGCGATGTGAACACAGTGCTCTACCAACTGAGCTAATCGCCCGTGCCTTTTTGGGTGGTTTGCGTATAGGCGGAAGGCTTGTGGCAAGTCAAGGAGCGCGTCAGGCCTCGGCGAACAGCTCCTCGATGGCCTCGTAGGCCTCGTCGAAATGGCTGATCATGCGGTCGGGTCCGAATTCCGAAACGGGCCTCGGCGTGTAGCCAAAGGGCACGGCGATCACCGGCACACCGGCGTTGCGCGCCGTCAGGATGTCGGTTTCGCTGTCGCCCACCATCAGGGCGCGGGGGCTGTCGAGGTTCAGGCGGTTCACGGCCTCGTAGAAGGGCTTGGGGTCCGGCTTGGCGATGCCCAGCGTGTCAGGTCCCACCACCGAACCGAAGTATTTGGCGAGGTCGAGGGCGTCGAGCAGCTGAACCGACAGGCCTTCAAGCTTGTTTGTGCACACGCCGAGCCCGAAGCCCTCGTCCTTCAGCCGCTCCAGCAGCCGGACGAGGCCGGGGAAGGGAGCGCTGCCATGGGCGATGTTGGCCGCATAGAACGCCACGAACAGCCGATAATCGGCCTCCACGTCATAGGCGTCCGGCATTCCGCCGGTGGCGGCGAGGCCGCGGGTGAGCAGTGCCCGGGCGCCGTGGCCGACGAAGGCGCGGACCTCTTCCATGGCCAAAGCCCTGCGCCCCATCCCGTTCAGCACGTGGTTGGTGGCCCGCATAAGGTCGGGCGCGGTATCCACCAGGGTGCCGTCGAGGTCGAAAATCACCGCACGATCGGGCAAGGCTGCCTCCGCAAACTGGCATGTTGGTTTCGGGCCGGACCCCGTGCTAAGAGGCCGCCACCCGAATGACAGGAGATCTCGAAATGGATATCCGCAAGACCCAGGTGCTGCGCGATTTACTGAAGGACAAGTCCCTCCTCAAGGAGAAATGCTACATCGACGGCAAGTGGGTCGGGGGCTCCGCCACCATCGACGTCACCAATCCGGTTGACGAGAGCGTCATCGGCACCGTGCCGAAGCTTGGCGCTGCCGAAACCCGGGTGGCGATCGAGGCCGCACAGCGCGCCCAGAAGGAATGGGCGAAGAAGACCGCCAAGGAGCGCGCCGCAATCCTCCGCAAGTGGTTCAACCTGATGCTGGAGAACCAGGAAGACCTGGCCCAGATCATGACCGCCGAGCAGGGCAAGCCGCTTGCCGAGTCGCGCGGCGAGGTGGCCTATGGCGCCTCCTTCATCGAATTCTTCGCCGAAGAGGGCAAGCGCATCTATGGCGAGACCATCCCCTCGCCGTGGCCCGCCGCCCGCATGGTGGTGATCAAGCAGCCGGTGGGCGTCGTCGCGGCCATCACTCCGTGGAACTTTCCCAATGCCATGATCACCCGCAAGGCCGGACCGGCGCTGGCCGCCGGCTGCGCCTTCGTCTGCAAGCCCGCCAACGAGACGCCGTTCTCGGCGCTGGCGCTGTGCGAGCTCGCGGAACGTGCCGGCATTCCCGCGGGCGTGTTCTCGGTGCTGACCGGCGTCTCGCGCGAAATCGGCGCCGAGATGACGTCGAGCCCCATCGTCCGCGCGCTGACCTTTACCGGTTCGACGGAAGTCGGCCGCGTGCTCATGGCGCAATGTGCGCCCACCATCAAGAAGGTGGGCCTGGAACTGGGCGGCAACGCGCCGTTCATCGTGTTCGACGATGCCGACCTCGATGCCGCGGTGCAGGGCGCCATGCTGTCGAAGTATCGCAATGCCGGCCAGACCTGCGTCTGCGCCAACCGCATTCTCGTGCAGGAAAGTGTCTATGATGCTTTCGCCGATAAGCTCGCCGAGGCCGTGAAGAAGCTCAAGGTGGGCGACGGCACGGAGCAGGGCGTGACGACCGGACCCATGATCAACAGGGCCGCCATCGCCAAGGTGCAGGAGCACATCGATGACGCCGTGAAGAAGGGCGCCACGGTCATGCTCGGCGGCAAGTCGCTGGGCGGCAACTTCTTCGAGCCGACGCTGATCCGTGATGTGACAGCCGACATGGCGGTCGCCCGCGAGGAAACCTTCGGACCGGTGGCGCCGCTGTTCAAGTTCAAGACCGAGGAACAGGCCATCGAGATGGCGAATGCCACCGAGTTCGGCCTGGCCTGCTATTTCTATTCGCGTGACATCGGCCGCGTCTGGCGCGTGGCGGAGGGCCTCGAATACGGCATGGTCGGCATCAACGAGGGCATCATCTCGACGGCCGAAGCGCCGTTCGGCGGTGTCAAGGAATCGGGCCTGGGTCGCGAGGGATCGCACCATGGCGTCGAGGAATACCTGGAAATGAAATACATGCTGATGGGTGGGCTCAACAAGTGACCGCAGACGAACAGAAGAAAGCCGCGGCCATGGCCGCACTCGAATACGTCAAGGCTGGCAGCAAGGTCGGTCTCGGCACCGGCTCCACCGCCAACCACTTCATCACCGCGCTCGCCGAGAAGGTACGTGGCGGTTTTGACGTGGAATGCGTGGCCACCTCGCGCGCCAGCTTCCAGCTTGCCTCGAGCCTCGGCCTGAAGATGACCACGCTCGAGAAGCAGGCCCACCTCGACGTGACGGTTGACGGCGCCGACGAGTTCGACGGCAACTTCCAGCTCATCAAGGGTGGCGGTGGTGCGCTGTTGGTGGAGAAGATCGTTGCCACCTCGTCGCGCTACATGGTGGTGATCGCCGACCAGTCGAAGAAGGTGAACGCGCTGGGCAAGTTCCCGCTGCCCGTCGAGGTGGTTCCCTTCGGCGTCAACGCCACGGCCTGGAAAATCGAGCGCGCGCTGAAGCTCTGCGATCTCAAGGGCAAGATGCAGCTCCGTCTCAAGGACGGAAAACCCTTCGTGACCGATAGCGGCAACGCCATCATCGACGTCACCATTGGCCATATCCCAGAGCCGCGCCGTCTCGACAACCTCATCAAGTCGATTCCCGGCGTCGTCGATCACGGCCTGTTCATCGATATCTGCGGCATCATCATGATGGGCACTGATGACGGCGTGCAGACCTTCCGCAAGGGATGAGCGGCTTCGAATATGATCTCTTCGTGATCGGCGCGGGTTCCGGCGGAGTCCGCGCCGCGCGCATTGCGGCGCGCTATGGCGCCAAGGTTGCGGTGGCGGAGGAATATCGGGTCGGCGGCACCTGCGTGATCCGCGGTTGCGTGCCCAAGAAGCTCTTCGTCTATGCCTCCAAGTTCGCCGAGGAGTTCGAGGACGCCATCGGTTTCGGCTGGACCACCGACAAGGTCTCCTTCGACTGGGCCACGCTGGTCGAGAACAAGGACAAGGAAATCGACCGGCTCAACAAGGCCTATATCCGCAACCTGGAAGGGGCTGGCGCCGAACTGATCCTCGATCGCGCCACGGTGGAGGACGCCAACACGGTGCGCCTGGCCTCTGGCCGCAAGGTGACCGCGCGCTACATCCTGGTCGCCACCGGTGCCACACCCTTCGTGCCGAGGCACCTTCCCGGTCACGAGCTTGCCATCACCTCCAACGAGGCCTTTCATCTGGAACGGCTTCCGTCGCGCATCGTCATCGTCGGCGGCGGTTACATCGCGGTGGAATTCGCCGGCATCTTCTCGGGCCTCGGCGTCGAGACGGTGCTGGTCTGTCGCGGGGCGCAGATCCTGCGTGGCTTCGACGACGACATCCGCAACCACCTCGCGGGCGAAATGAAGAAGAAGGGCATCGAGCTCCGCACCCAGGCCGATGTCTCCGCCATCGAGCGCTCGGGCACTGGTGTGCGCGTCACCCTGAATGACGGCACCGGCTTCGGCGCGGGCCAGATCATGTTCGCCACTGGCCGCATCCCCAATGTGATGGACCTGGGTCTGGACAAGGTGGGCGTCGAGCTGACGCCGCACTACGCCATCAAGGTCGATGAGTATTCACGCACCGCCGTGCCCACGATCTATGCCGTGGGTGACGTCACCAACCGCGCCAACCTCACCCCTGTTGCCATTCGCGAGGGCCATGCATTCGCGGATACCGTATTCGGCGGCAAGGACGTGAAGGTCGATCATTCGCTGATCCCGACGGCCGTCTTCTCCCAGCCCGAAATTGGCACCGTGGGCCTCACCGAGGCGCAGGCCCGCGAAAGCTTCCGCGCGGTTGACATCTACAAGACCAGCTTCCGCCCGATGAAGCACACGCTGTCAGGCCGGGATGAGCGCATGCTGATGAAGCTCGTCGTCGACGGCGAGACAGACCGCGTGCTGGGCTGCCACATCTGCGGGACCGATGCGGGTGAAATGGCCCAGCTCCTGGGGATTTCGCTGCGGCTGGGGGCGAAGAAGTCCGACTTCGACGCCACCATGGCCGTGCACCCGACGGCGGCGGAGGAACTGGTGACGATGCGGGAGAAGTGGACGGGATAGGGGGCGAGATATCGCTCCTGGACCGTCACCTTCGCCGGGCTTGAACCGGCGATCCTTTTTTGGGCCAAAAGAGGGTGCCCGGGTCAAGGCCGGGCAAGGTGAAGCGGGGAATGGAATAACCCCCCTTCTCCTGCGTAGTCTCCTGCAAAGGACCCGTTGATGGACTTCCGCCGCCAGCTTTCCGCCGAACTGCCCGTGCTGCGCCGCTTCGCCCGCGCGCTGACGGGCGACCCGGCGCTGGCCGACGACCTGGTGCAGGATTGCCTGGAGCGGGCCATGCTCAAGACCCATCTTTACGACCCGTCCCGGCCGCTGCGCGCATGGCTGTTCACGATGCTGCGCAACCTGCACATCAGCGGCATGCGCCGTAGCAGCCGCGCCACGGTCGTGAAGACGGTGGACGATCTGATCGATGGCGAAGGCTCGGTTCCGCCGGAGCAGGAGAACCGCCTCGCCGCCGGGTCCGTGTCGGAGGCGCTGAATAGATTGTCGTCCCAGCACCGCGAGGTCATCGTGCTCGTGGGTCTTGAGGAGATGAGCTACCGCGACGTCTCGGAAATTCTCGGCGTGCCGGTCGGCACGATCATGTCGCGCCTGTCGCGGGCGCGGGAACAGATGCGTCAGTTGCTCGAAGATCGCGGGCACACTGGCCTGAGGCGCGTGAAATGACCAACGAACACATGAATGAATGGGCGCTCCACGCCTATGCCGATGGCGAACTCTCGGCAGAGCAGCGTGCCGAGGTGGAAGCCCTCATGGCGCGCGACCCGGAAGCTGCCCGCAAGGTGGCTGACTGGAAACGTCAGCGCGAACTGCTGAAGGCCGCCTTTGGCGGCGTGCTGGATGAGCCGGTGCCGCAACAACTCGCCGCCGCGCTGCGCGAGCGCACCGCTCCCTCTCGCCTCTCGCCTTGGCTCGCCATGGTCGCCGCCATGCTGTTGCTGCTGTTCGGCGGGCTGGGC
Organism: Rhizobium sp. Q54; assembly: GCA_945889445.1. Classification (GTDB taxonomy): domain Bacteria; phylum Pseudomonadota; class Alphaproteobacteria; order Rhizobiales; family Aestuariivirgaceae; genus Aestuariivirga. The sequence goes on along the minus strand of CAMDBX010000136.1, from coordinate 3,574 downwards.
GGCTGGTTCCTCAAGGGCGAGACGGCACCCACGGCCGTGGCCGATCTTGGCCAGCAGGCGCTCGAGGCGCACAGCGTCTTTGCCGTCGAGGTGCGCCACCCGGTTGAGGTGCCCGGTACCGAAAAGGCCCACCTGCAGGCCTGGCTTTCGAAGCGCGTCGGCACCGCATTCACCGTGCCGGATCTCTCGGTGCAGGGCTACGCGCTGCTGGGTGGCCGTCTTCTGTCAGGCGATGAAGGCCCCGCCGCCATGCTGATGTATGAGGACAAGAGCGGCCAGCGTCTCTCCGTCCTGCTGACATCACCTGGCTCCGACATTGAAACCGCCCTCAAGGTGCAGGAGAGCGGCAAGCTCATCGCCTGCACCTGGCAGGACGGCTTGCTTGCTGTCGCTGTGGCAGGTGAAATGGGAAGGGACCCGATGCTGGTGCTGGCCAAGGCGGTCTACGAGAAGCTGGAGGGGTAAGGCAGCCCTCATCCGGCCTGTCGGCCACCTTCTCCCATTGCTTTGCAACGGGAGAAGGCACTTCGACCGCTCCAATCCCTTCTCCCGTCCGCAGGATGGGAGAAGGTGCCCAAAGGGCGGATGAGGGCTCTTCGTGCCTGTCGCTTCCTTACTGGTCCAGCACCTCGAAATGCGCCTCGACCGTGACACCGTTGTTGATCGGCAGCATGTCCTGCGGGCAGGCGGAGAACACCACGATGGCATCCATCTCGGCGCGGAACACCACATAGTCGCCGGGCTTGCACAGGCAGTTGCCCCATTCGAGGTCGCCATTCGGCTTCCAGGGAATGTTCATGAACAGGTTGAGCGAGTCGGGCGTGTAGGGAATGGTGAAGCCTAGCTCGGCAAGCCCCGCATGCATGTTGTCGCGGCAGTTGTCATGGTAGTGCGTGCAGCCCAGCAGGCCGTAGCGCTCGTTGTCGCAGGGCGCGATCAGCGTGTCGTGGCGGCCGGGGCTCGCGTCCTTGGTCATGGTCAAAATCGGGCGGCGGCGGTTGGTGATCATCTTGTCGCCTTCTACGGGGAACAGCCTGGTCCAGAACGCCCGGCAATGCTCCATCCCCAGGTATTCGCGCAAATCTCCGGCGTTGAAGGCCCAGAAATCCACCACCTGGTTGCCATGGGTGTTGATCACTTTCACGGATTTCCCCTTGCTGAGGCGAACGGCCTTGCCGCGGCGGGCCGGAATGGTCTGTAGTGTGGTGGTCACGAGGTCGTCCTCCTGCAATTGCAAAGGTACCCATAATGAAGAAAGATCCGCGCTTCCAGCCCGTCGATGCCGCCACCACGCCCCGCTTTGCGGGAATCGCAACCTTCATGCGCACGCAGCGCCATGATGTGTCGCCGGACCTCGACATTGCACTTGTCGGCGTCCCGTTCGATCTTGGCGTCAATCACCGCTCGGGCGCGCGCCAGGGCCCCGCCGCGGTGCGCGAGGCCTCGCGCCTCATCCGTCGCGTGCACAATGTCTCCGGCATCGCCCCCTATGACATCTGCAACGTGGCGGATGTGGGTGACGCGCCGCTGAACCCCATCGACCTGCTGCGCTCGATCGACATGATCGAAGACTTCTTCGCCAAGATCCATGCCGCAGGCGCCCTGCCGCTCACCATTGGCGGTGACCACACCGTGCCGCTGCCGATCCTGCGCGCGGTGGCGAAGCACCGCCCGGTCGGCATTTTCCACATCGACAGCCACGCCGACACGCTGGACACGATGGCCGATACCAAGATCAACCACGCCACCACCTTCCGCCGCGGCGTGGAGGAGGGGCTGATCGACCCCAAGCGAACGATCCAGATCGGGCTGCGCGGCTCCCGCTTCTCGCCCGATGACATCAAGTGGGGTGAGGACGCGGGCTTCACCTGCATCACCTTCGAGGACTATGAGCGCATGGGCCGCGAGGCGGTGATCAAGAAGATCCACGATGTGCTGGGCACCGGCCCCACCTACATGACGATCGATATCGATGGCATCGACCCCGCCTGGGCGCCGGGCACCGGTGTTCCTGAAATCGGCGGACTCACCCCGCGCGAGGTGCAGGTCATGGTGAGGAGCCTGCAGGGCAAGGACCTCGTCGGCGGCGACATCTGCGAAGTGGCCCCGTGCTATGACCCCACCGGCATCACCGCGGTGACGGCGGCCAACCTCATGTGGGAAATGCTCTGCGTGCTGGCGGATTCGAAGGCAAGGCGGGGGTAGCCCGCCGGACTCCTTTCGCTCATGCTGGCTGTGCGGCTGTTCCCGGGGTGAACCAGGTGGGTCGGGAGAGGGCGATGCCATCGTCCTTGAAGGCCTTCAGCAGGCGGCTTCGCGCTGCACGCTCGATTTCGCGGGGATCGTGCGGCAGGGCGGTGAACTTGAATTGCACCACGATTGCCGTGTCGGTCACGTCCTTCACGCCCTGCACCTTGAGCGAGTCGAGCACGCGGTTCTTGAAATCCGTCTTGAGGCTGTCCGCCACCTGCGCTGTCACGCGGCGAATGTCGTCGAGGTCCGCGTCGCGGTCGAGGCTCATGGTGAAATTCACGGTGGACCAGTCGCGGCTGAAGTTCACGATCTCGCCAATCTGCCCGAAGGGCACGGTGAAGATCTGGCCGTCCGAATGACGCATCCGCACGGAGCGCAGCGTGAAGCCCTCCACCGTGCCGCTGGCGCTGCCGCACACAATGTTTTCGCCGATGCGGAAGGAATCCTCGGCAAGGAACAGCACGCCGGTGACGATGTCCTTCACCAGCGCCTGGCTACCGAAGGAAATGGCAAGGCCGATCACCGAGGCGCCGGCCAGAAGCGGCGTGATGTTGAAGCCGAGCTGCGAGAGCACCAGCAGCGCGATCATGATGACGATGAGCACATTGGCGGTGATGCGGATGATCGGAATGAGCGTGCGCAGCCGCGATGAGCCGTCCGTTTTCGAAATGAGCTCGCCGTTTTCGTCCATCGACGTCACGGTCACAGGGTGGGTGGCGAGGTAACGTGCGGCGTAGTAGTTGACATAGGACACCGCAAGATAGCCGCCGAACATCGCCGCGAGCGGTTCGATTGCAAAGTCGGCGAGTATGTTCCACTGCTCTTGCGTTACGGCCTGAAGCGCATCGACAGCCCACAGCCTGATGAAATAGGCGGCCGCAACCAGCAGGATGAGCACACGGAGCATCCTGGTCACCAGTCCCGGAAGTTTGGGAATTGCCCGCTTGGCCGTCTGGTCGGCACGTTCGCTGCGCCGGCCAACGAACTCGACAAAGGCGCAAACGAGCACCATTGCCACCACTGCATTGACCGTGCTGGTGAGGCCCGCCACCACTCTGACATGTCCGGTCACCGCACCATAGGCATGAACGGCGGAGATCAACAGCACACCGGCTCCGGCCAGGACCAGCCAGTTTATCGCGAACCAGCGCCTGAGCGGTGAGGCAAGCGCTCCGATGGCCGTGGTTTCGATCCAACGCCGCACGGCGTCACGCGCAGGCAGTGCTGCCGCGAAGAAGCTCGTGACAAACATAAGGTTGTTGATCAGCAGCCCCGCGGCGATCACTGGACCTGGCTGGTGGTTGGCGATCGGAATGGTGAT
>CAMDBX010000135.1 GCA_945889445.1 Rhizobium sp. Q54 | reverse complement strand
GCAGACATCGACTGCCGAGTCTTCGTGGGTGGGATCGTGAGCGAGGCGGGCCAGCTTCAGGTCGAGGAGGCACAGAACCACCTGTGCCGGCTTGACTTCACGGCCCAGCGTTGCCGACCAGCGCGCGGCGATGGCCGTCATGTTACCGGATACTGAACAACCGTGTTTACATCGGAGAAGCGGTGCACAAGGGCACAGGCTACGCCGGGGAGCATCAGCGCCTGATCGACCAGAGGACCTGGGATCGGGTTCACTCCATCCTACAGGCGAGCCCGCGGCTGCGTGCCGCAAATACACGAAGCGAGACGCCCGCCCTGCTCAAGGGCCTGCTCTTCGGCGAGGACGGCGCCGCCTTCTCGCCCACCCACACCCGCAAGGGCGACCGGCTCTACCGCTACTACGTCAGCCAGACGGTCCTTAAACACGGAGCGGGTACAAGCCCCGTGCCCAGGGTGCCGGCAGCGGAGATCGAGGCTACGGTCATCGATCAGCTTCGCGCCATGCTGGGAATGCCAGAGGTGGTTGTCGCCACATGGAAGGCAGCGCAGTTGGAACCAGCAAGCGTGACCGAAAATGAGGTTCGGGAGGCGTTGATCGCCTTGGACCCACTCTGGGTACAACTCTTTCCGGCCGAACAGGCGCGCATCATCCAGCTGCTGATCGAGCGCGTGGACATCGGCACCAACGGACTGAAGCTGCGATTCAGGGACAAGGGACTGGCCCAGATGGTTGCGGAGGTCGGCATCATGAATGGCAAGGGCCAGAAGGCAGCATGACCGACGAGACCGTTACCGTCACCGTACCTTTTGCCATCCGCAAACGCGGCGGGCGGACGCTCGTGATCACGCCGGACGGCGCGACATCGGCACCAGCTCCGCGGATACGGGTCGATAGCACCCTTCTAAAGGCCCTCGCGCGTGGGTTCCGTTGGCGGAAACTGCTGGAGACCGGAGAGTTCTCAACCATCCAGGAGATCGCAGACGCCGAGAACATCAACCCCTCCTATGTCAGCCGGGTGCTGCGGTTGACGTTGTTGGCGCCAGAAATCGTGGAAACGATACTGGCAGGAAAACAGCCGGAGGGGCTGACGATGGCCAGAGCGATACGACCGTTTGCGCTGGAATGGCAGCGCCAGACGTTTGCCTGAGTCCGCGAACCATTCGTCGTCTAGTCGGCGTGCGACAAACATATGGCATCGACACTTAACTCGCGCCTGCCCAGATAATGGAACTGCTTCTACTGCCTCACTCTTTGTCGGCGTGCAGCGGGTCCGACCAGCTACGGCCAATGCTGGTAGACACAACAAAACAGAACAAGGCGAATGTTTTTCTCGCTCGACTCTGATCTGCTGCTGTCGATCTCCGCGAAATGCTGCTAATGCTCCGGTGGAGAGCGCCTCATGGATCTTCAAATAGCTGCAGCATGAACCGCCCGAAGACGCCTCTCAGTCATTGGGAGGCGTCACCAAGCCAAATGAAGCCGGTCAGAGGCCGGTGCGGGTGACTACCATGCGGCCGTTGTTATCATTGTAAACGTGCACATAGAAGCGGTCGCCACTAAGCATACCGTCCAAGAGGTAGGCGGTGCCGTTGCGATCGCCCGCCAGTGACAACACGTTGGGCTCACCCGCACGGAAACCACGATCAACCCAGGTGCATTTTCCAGCTTGCGCTACCCCCGCTTCGCTTCCCGGCGAAAAGCTGAGGGAAATCGTTGCATTGGACTTGATTGTGGCCACCATCGCGCCACCGCCCTTGCAAATCAGCTGATAACTGCGAGGCGAGGCGTCAGCCGGTACTATAGCCATGATCATGGTCGCGGCGGCGAGGGTAAGCGAAAGCTTGGCGCTGGGCATGTGAGGTCTCCTTAGTTGACTTCGGTTCAACGAGCTCTTTGTAATCTCGTTGGCCATGAAACTAAAGAATGTCTCTTGAACGGGATCAGAATGCAACATTCATCCGGCGTTCATCGCGAGGAGCCGGCCAAATGCCACCGGAGGGGCTGACCGTGGCGAGGGTGATGCAGACGTTTCCGCTGGAATGGACGCACCAGGTTTCCACTTTCGCCAAGGCGTCTACGGATATTCCTGCGCGCTGATCAGTTGCATCGTATCAGTTCTCGATGACCCTTTGGAAGTCTCGGCTATGGCGTTCTCTTTGTAAGCGCGAGGTACATCCCGCCGAACATTATGAGGATGGCAAGCCAATAGAGATTTGCTGGCTGTTCGCGAAACACGGCCATGCTCCAGAGAACACTCGCCGCGACAGCGAGGTAATTGAAGAACGAGAAGCGCGCGGGTCCCATGATTCGGATCGTCTCGAAGAACAGCACGTAGAACGCGGCATTTATCGTCACGGCGGCAGCCAGCGGCCAGAGTTGGGCTGGATTGGACGGCGGAAGGATCATTCTCTCCCCAAACAGCAGAAGAACAATGAGCGACACAAGCGCAGCACCGAAAAGGGTACCCGGTGCCATGGCAAGCGAGTGGGTAGCGGGAGGACGCAAGTACTTGGCGAGATTGTTCGCGGTCGCAAACATGACCGGTGCCCCCAGCGACAGAAGAAACCATCCCCAGGTGCCCTGTCGGAGCACCGCCGATTGAGGGATAACGATCACGGCGATCCCGATGATCCCCAAGAGCATGCCAATAAGCATGTTGCGGCTCACGGTTTCGATTCCAAGCATCGCACCGATGAACAAGGTCAAGATCGGTGATAGGGAGAGAACGAGCGTTACCACCGTGGCATCGAGGTGGTTGGCTGCCGCGACGAGCAGGCCCATGGGAAGCCCGACCGCCAGACCGCCGATTGCCACATATGCACCGAGGTGTTTCCCGCTGAGGGCTGGCCTGATCCCTCCGATCGCACCGGCGATGGCCAGCCCAAGCCCGGCGAACAGTGCCTGCTGGAACGCAAAGGACAATGGCTGCCAACCAGCTTCTGCCGCAAACCGGTTGACGGGAAAGATAGCTCCGTAGATCACCGCCGCGAGCAGCAGGAGGGCAGCATGAAGAATCAGATCTGAGCGTTGATCCTGACTTCATCCATCAGCTATTCCTCCCCGTTTGCCATCAGAATTCCCCAACTGATCGGGGACCGACGCGGTACCCGCCAGAGTTGGCAAAGCCACTGTATCCATTGACATCCAAAAAGCCGGTTTCACTCGACCCACGTACCGGCCCAGAAAGCCGCCGGATTGCGGGTCAAGGTTTCCATCGCACCAATATGCGGCTCCGTCAGCCAATGGCCCTGAGAACGGGAGATCAGTTCGTTCCTTGCGGCATGAACGATGTCAGGCGACGCCAGCATGGTCACGGTGGCCAAGGCAAGTGCCTGCGACGCGCTCAGTGGCCCTGCATGACCAGCCCTGTGGCCCGACAGTGCAGTCCATGCCCAGTGGTGGATTGGCACCTGTTTCGGATAGGCCCAGTTGACCCGACCGAGAGGAACGCGCCAGCTCACTTCACCGTCATCCTGCCCGTAGTAATCCGCACCGGAGCCGAAGTAATGAACATGCCGGTCGAGTTCCATCTGCTCATCAGGAGAACAGATCCGGCTCAGCTCTTTCATGAACGACAGATCTTCCGACGACCACTTCGGAGGACCGACCCGCGAGTAGGCGGCATGAAGAACCCTCCCGAGTGTGTCGTTCGGCAGATACCCGCGAGATTCAGAGATGAACTGATGCCTGCAAGCGACGCCACCCTCACGCGCAAGATTCTGAGACATCAGGACGATGTCGTCATAAGAGGATCTGACCTTGCCGTAATCGAAACCCCTTGCCGAGAACCATACCCGCGTCTCAGACGGGGTAATGGACGGCATCACTCCCGCCTGCCGGAGGACGTGGCGCAGCAGGAGTTCGGGATAGCGCTCATCGAACAAGCGTGACGCCGCTTCGACCATCTCCTCCACGATGAGCAGAACGTTCCGTCGCCCTGCTTGGCCGCCATGGCCAGACTCTCCGGTGAACACGAATTCGCCCGACACGACTGACTGGCATGGTCGCGACAGCGCACCGGTCTGGTAGTCGCCGTGGGAGGTAAGAATGACGTCTATCCCGGAGAAGATGCCTGCGCGCAGGAGGGCGATCTTGCCCCACAGGATTTCCTCCGCGGGACAGCCGATCACGCGAATTTCTCCGGCCAGGCCCAGTCTGCGGCAAGCCTTGGCTGCGGCTATCGCCGCACCAGCGTTGGCCGGACCGATGTGATTGTGCCCGCAGCCGTGGCCTGCGGGCTTGCCGAGGGGACGACGGGAAGGCAAGGCATCGTTGTCGAGGCCGGGCAGTGCGTCGAATTCGGCGAGGAGTGCCAGAACTGGACCGCTGCCACTTCCACAGCGGGCAACAAATGCAGTAGGAAGCCCACCCGCCTGCCTCTCCACCGCAAAGCCATGACCAGCCAGCCAGTCCGCAAGCCGGGTAGCCGAGCGATACTCCATGGCCGGCAATTCCGGTTCTTCCCATTGCTCCTGGAATAGCCGCGTGATGTCATCTTTGAGCTTCTTCCACTCCAGCAGGGTAGCCGAAGAGATTGAGGGTTCGATCATGTACGTCTGCTCCATGATCTCAAATGGTATCTCGTTTCGGCGACAGCGCAAGGTGAGTAACGTTTGACCAAGAAGGCCCTCCCGTAAATCAAGTTGGCTTGACGCAGCAGATAGATTGGAAAGGCAAGAGTCGATCGCCGGCCGCTCTGGGTGGTTGACGATAGAGAGAGGGCTTTGTGCCCGTTCCCGGTCGTCTGGTAGCAGCAACACGCCAAGTGGCTATTTTGAAAGTCATATCAATCATCCCTATTCGGTGGAGATGACGAACGGCAGTGCCTCTGCCCATCTACCCGGGATCGATTTCCACACATCTGGGAGGGGTTCCCTCACTATTGGGGAGGGATGAGCCGATTCGATCAAGGGAAATCCCCGTCCTTCCAGGTAGGAACGTGCCCGGCCCGCCTTTCGGCCCACAAGCACGACCACTCGTAAGTTGGTCAAAAGTACAACCAGATTGTCCAGCGCATTCATGCCCGCGCGAAGCTCATCAGCCCTGATCGCGCGCGTGCCATTCCACCAGGGCACCATGTTCCAGACCGTGGTCACGCGACGCTCGAGTCCGGCCTTCCGCATGAAGTGGAAGGTTGCTTCCGCCGTGGGATCATCGTTGTCGCGTGATATGAAACCGGATCCCAGTCTTTCCCGCCCACGCCCAATAGAAGTCATCGGGCCAGGCTTCTCGAAAAGAACGAGCGCCTGTGCTCCGTCGCCACCGTCGAGTGGATCAAAATCGGGAACCTCTCCACGCCCCATGGTTCGCAAGTTCTCGACATAGGTGGCAAGCTTGATGAGGTGCTTCTCCGGTATCAGCGGGAGAAGGTGGCGGCGTTGCCTGCGTCGATGTTCAGGAAGTTGCCGGTCGACTTGCTCGAGAGGTCGGAGGCGAAGAAGTACACGCCTTCGGCGATGTCCTCGGGATAGACGGAGCGCTGGAGGAGCGAGCGCTTGCGATAATGTTCCTCGAGTTGATCCTCGGTGATGCGGAGCGAGGCGGCGCGCTGCTGGCGGATCGGCCCCTGCCAGATTTTGGAGCCGCGGAGGACCGCATCGGGATTGACGACGTTGACGCGGATGCCGACGGGGGCGCCCTCGAGGGCCATGCAGCGGGCGAGGTGGAGTTCGGCCGCCTTGACCGCGCAATAGGCGGAGACGCCGGCTGAGGGAGCCACCGCGTTCTTCGAGCAGATGAAGATCATCGACCCGCCTATGCCCTGCGCCTTGAAGCGACGGAACGCCTCGCGACCGACGAGGAAGTAGCCGGTGCCGAGCACCGACATGTTCTGGTTCCACAGGTCGAGCGAGGTGTCCTCGACCGGCGCCGAGGAGGTCACCCCGGCATTGTTCACAACGATGTCGAGGCCGCCGAAGCGCACGACGGTCGAGTCGATGGCGTCGATGACGGCCTGCTCGTCGCGGACATCGAGGACGACCCCGTCGACATTGTCGTTGCCAAAGGTCCCGGCAAAGGCCGTCCGGGTCGCCTCGAGCGAGGCCGCGTCGATATCGGCCAGCATGACCATGGCCCCTTCCGACAGGAGCTTCGCGGCGATCGCCGAGCCGATGCCGCCGGCACCGCCGGTGACGAAGGCCACCCGGCCCTGCAGCGGCTTCGGCTTCGGCAGGCGCTGGAGCTTGGCTTCCTCGAGCACCCAGTACTCGACGTTGAAGCACTCCTGCTCCGGCAGCCCCGTATACTCGGAGACCCCGGCTGCTCCCCGCATGACGTTGATGGCGTTGACGTAGAACTCGGCCGCGAGCCGCGCCGTCGTCTCGTCCTTGGCGAAGGAGAACATGCCAACCTGCGGCACGAGGTGGATCACCGGCGAGTCGTCGCGGATCGGCGGCGAGTCGGGATGGCGGCAGCGCTCATAGTAGCCGCGGTAGTCCGCACGATAGTCCGCGACCAGCGCGTCGAGAGTGGCGGCGTCGGCATCATGCGGCACGATCAGCGGGCGGATCTTGGTGCGGATGAAGTGGTCGGGGCAGGAGGTCCCGAGCGGCGCGAGGCTGCGGAGCTGATGGGAGTTGACGAACTCCATCACCTCGGGGGAATCGACGAAATGCCCTGCCTTCATGCTGCCGGCAGAAATGCGGCCGCGGATCGCCGGGAGAAGACGAGCGGCGGCGGCCCGTCGCTCGGCCGGGGACAGCGCGGCAACCGCGGCGCCACCGAAGGCCGGCCGCGCCACGTGGGCGTCGAGCCAGACAGCCGCCTCGTTGATGACGCGAATCGTCGTCTCGTAGCAGGCCTTGGCCGTATCGCCCCAGGTGAACAGCCCGTGCGAGCCGAGCACGACGCCGACATAGCCGGGATTCGCCTTCGCCATCTCGCCGAGCTTGATGCCGAGGTCGATGCCGGGGCGCTGCCAGGGCAGGTAGCCGATCTCGCCACCGAAGATCTCGCGGGTCAGGCTCTCTTGGTCCTTCGCCGCGGCGATCGCGATGACGGCGTCTGAGTGGACGTGATCGACATGGGCATAGGGCACATAGCCGTGAAGGCAGGTGTCCACCGAGGGCGGGCGCGGGTTGAGACCGAAGATGCAGTGGCCGAGCGCCCCGACCATCTCGTCCTCGTGGGCAAGGCCCCGGTAGATGCACTTCAGCGACTCGAGCTTGTCGAGGTAGAGGGTGGCGAATCCGTCGAGGGCCATCGAGCCGAGGTCGCCGCCCGAGCCCTTGACCCAGAGCACCGTCACCGGCTCGCCGGTGAGCGGGTCCTTCGCGGCCACCTTGGCGGACGTGTTGCCGCCGCCGAAGTTGGTGATCCTGAGGTCCGAGCCCAGCAGATTGGAGCGGTAGAGGAGCAGGCCCGGCTCGTCGAGAGTCGCGGCGTGCTTGTCGTCCCAGAGGGACGGGAGGATCTCGTTCATGGGGAGACTTGTAGCGGCGAAGGTCAAACCGAGTCAATCATGAACGCTCCGAATGCGCGGATTATTGATCGATGTTGAGCGAAAAGCCTCGCATGACCGGCTGTCCGGGTGCTAGAGTTGACGAATGCACAAGTGGGATCGCCAGCAGGTCATCCTCCGTCGGCTGCGCGCCGGAGGCTTCGTCGGTCTGGCCGAGCTTGCCGCGCTGACCGAGGCGTCGTCCGCGACGCTCCGGCGGGACGTCGCGAGGCTCGCGGTGGCCGGCCAGCTCCGTCGCGTTCATGGCGGCGTGCGCTCGCCCGACATGGATCACGCGCCGCAGGTCGGCAGCCGCGCGATCGGCATCCGGGTGGGGCTTCATGCAGCCGAGAAGCGGCGCCTCGCCCGCGCCGCGGCGGCGCTTTGTCGCGACGGCGAGTCGATCATCATCAACGCCGGATCGACCACTCGGTTGATGGCGGAATACCTCCGCCACCGCCGTCTCCAGATCCTGACCAACTCCTACCTGATCGCCCAGGAGCTGATCGCCACCAGCGAGAATCGCGTGATCGTTCCCGGTGGCGAGATCTACCGGGACCAGGGGATCATCCTGTCGCCTTTCGAGCACGACGCCGCGCAATCGTTCACCGCCGCCAGAATGTTCATGAGCTGCTTTGCGATCACCGCCATGGGGATTATCGAGGACGACCCGCTCGTCGCCCGCGCCGAGACGAAGCTCCTTTCCCGGGCCGAGGCGCTGGTCGTGATCGCCGACGCCTCGAAGTTCGAGGCGCGGGGAAGCATGGTGGTCTGCCCCCTGCAACGCGTCCATACGCTGATCACCGGCGCTTCCGCACCGGCCGACGTCCTCGATCACATCCGCTCCGCGGGGGTGACTGTTGTCACGATCGGGGACGATGCGGTCCCGCCCGAGGAAGCCTTGGCCGCAGTTGAGATGTGAAGGGCCCTAGACTGGGGTGGGACAAGGGGATTGCGCCGGGCGGGTCTGCATGGCGTAGTCTCGGGGGAGAGTGAAATGCAACCGGACTTGGTCCGCGGCGTAGCCGTTGCCGACGTCGGCTACACCAGCACGAAGCTTGCGCTCTACGATTCCGGCGGCCGGCTCTGGGCGGAACGGCGCATGCCGAGCGTGCACCACGAGGGCCCGCCCTACCGCTGGATCGATCCCGAGCCGATCGTCGCGTTCTTCAGGCACACGCTTCCGGAACTCGATGCGATGCTTCCGGTCGATGTCGTGGTGCCCACCGCGCATGGCGCGGCGATGGCGCTCCTCGACGCCGACGGCGGGCTGGCCCTGCCGATCATGGACTACACCTCGGAGCCGCCCCCCGACATCGTCGCTGCCTACCGCGCGTGCATGCCGTCCTTTGCCGAGTCGCTCTGCGTGCTCCTGCCGATGGCGATCACCCATGCGCTCCAGCTCTTCTGGCAGAGCCGGGCGCACCCCGAGGCGTTCGCGCGGGCGACAGAGATCATCCCCTTCATCCAGTATATGGGCTATCGCCTCTGCGGCCGCGCCGTGATCGAGGTGACATCAATGTCGTGCCAGACGCAGCTCGTCGACATGGCGGGCGGCGGCTTCTCGTCGCTGCTCAAGGCGGAGGGGTGGGCGTCGCGCTTCCCGCCCATGGTCCCTGCTTGGGAGGCTATCGGGACGCTGAAGCCAGAATTCCGCGGCGGCGGCCTCCGCGGCCGCGCGACTGTCCTTGCCGGCGTCCACGACAGCTCGGCGAGCTATGCCCGCTACCTCGCGGCCGGTCTCGGCGACTTCACGCTCCTGTCGAGCGGAACGTGGAGCATCGCCTACGATACGACCGCCAAGGCCGCCGGGCTCCTCGAGGCGCGCGACACGGCGATCAACGCCGACATCTTTGGGCGCCGGGTGGCGATCTCGCGCTTCTTCGGCGGCAAGGAATACGAGCTCGCCGCAGGCGACGCGGCGGGCGTTCCGGCGTCCGTCGCGGCGGTCGCCGACCTAGTTGCCCGCGGCACGTTCGCGCTGCCCTCCTTCAGCGGCTCATCCGGTCCGGTGCCGGGCTCGGCACTGCGGGGACGCTTCGTCGGTCCGCCGCCGCGGAACGCCGAAGAACGGGCATCGCTGGCCACGCTCTACTGCGCGCTGATGGTCGCGGAGCAACTCGATGCGCTCGGCGGGAGTCACGACGTCGTGGTCGACGGGCCGTTTGCCCGCAATGGCGTGATGGTGGCGGTACTGGGTCAGCTTCGGCCCGGCAAGGCTGTCCGGGCGTCGCGCCTTCTCGACGGCACAGCGGCCGGCGCCGCCTGCCTGGCACTGGTAAGAAATGGCAAACTACCGCTGATCCCGATTGCCCTCGACGACATCGCCTCCGCGACCATCCCCGGGCTCGCTGCCTATCGGCAAGGGTGGCAGGCGATGTCGGCGAGCAACGCC
>CAMDBX010000134.1 GCA_945889445.1 Rhizobium sp. Q54 | reverse complement strand
AATGGCGGAGGGAGAGAGACTGGCAGGCAACTCTCTCCGTGATTAACCCATTGATATTATTGAGCCAGAAATTCGCAAGGGTTCGAATCCCGCGCTGGAACCCAAACCGTTGCAAAGAAAGGCCGGCGCGCCCTCTCGTGCTACAGGCTAGTTGTCCAAGCAGTCCTAGGGAGGACGGGTTCTCGGCAAGTAGATCGACATCCCTCCTCGTCAAGTCACTCGAGACGGGAGCGACCTGAAGTGCTCTCAGTTCCTCAAGCCACCTTCACGGGCGTGCCGCTCTGCCAAGACTCGGTTGCGGCATCAGCGAGCTTCTGGGCCTGCAAGCCGTCATGCCCCGAGGGTGCCACCGGCTTGTTGTTGGTGACGGCGTCGATGAAGGTCAGCACCTCGTTGGCATAGGCCTGGCCGTAGCGCTCAGTGAAGAAGTGCAGGATCGGGTCGGCGTTGAAGCCGTCCGCCGTAGCCACTTCCACTGTGGTGTTGTGGATGTTCCCGGCGCGAAGCATGCCCATGGACCCGTGCACCTCGATCCTCTGGTCGTAACCATATGACGCCCGGCGCGAATTGGTGATGACGGCGATCTTTCCGGAGGCCGTCTGCATCTGCACGGCGGCAGTGTCGCAATCGCCTTCATCGCCGATCGCCTTGTCTACGAGGGCCGCACCGAGCGCCTGCACGGTGACGAATTCCTCGCCCACCAGGAATCGCGCAAGGTCGAGGTCATGGATCATCATGTCGCGGAAGATGCCGCCGGAGCTCTTGACATAGGAGGCGGGCGGCGGGGCCGGGTCCCGGCTGATGATGGTGGCCATCTCAATGTTGCCGATAGCGCCAACGCGTAGGCGCATTTCGAGCGCGGCGAAGTTGGGGTCGAAGCGGCGGTTGAAGCCGATCATCAGTGTCGACCTGTTCTTCTCCACCGTGCGCAGGCAGTCCTCGATGCGGGCGACCGACAGGCTGACCGGCTTTTCGCACAGGATAGCCTTGCCGGCATTGGAAGCGGCCTCGATCTGCTCGGCATGGAAGGGGGTGGGTGTGGCGATCAGGATGGCGTCTATGTCGCTGGCCCTGATGATGTCATCGACCGCGGCGACCCTGGCGCCGACCTCGGCCGCCAGGTCCTCCGCCGCTTTCGGCATGGCGTCGGCGATGTAGGCCACCTTCGCCTTGCCCGAGGCGGCGATGGTGCGGGCGTGAACCTTGCCGATGCGGCCGGCGCCCAGAACTCCAAAGCGTAGCATTCAGTGTCTCCTGATCTTGGTCATGTCCATCTTGTGGCAAGGCGCTACATCGCGTTCAGTGATCCTTTGGCGCCTTCGCCATCATGTTACTGAACGCGGTCATTTCGTCGGCAGGCGCGGCCACGAGATACGGCGCATCCGGCCATGCTCCCGAATGAACCTCGCTCGCCCATGCCTTGAATGCATCGACGCGCATTTGCTGGATGCGCGCGAACTCCTTGGCAAGGTTGGCGTACTGCTTGGAGTGCCTCGGAACGTGTCCCGTATTGGTGCCAAGTACATCGCATGCGAAGAGATACTGGCAGTCACCACCCTTGCCGCCGCCCATCGAGACCAGAAACAGCGAGGTGTGCTTTGCGATCTCCACAGTCACTTCGGGCGGAACCACCTCGATCTCGACACCGAAGGCTCCAGCTTCCTCATAGGCCTTGCAGCGCTCGTAGATCGCCTTGGCACTGTCCGCGGTTTTGCCCACCGCGCGGAAGCCGCCGGTCCAGGTGCAGAAATGCGGGATCAGGCCCACGTGGCCGATGACCGGGATATTGTCGTCCGCCAGGCGCTGCACCGTCTGGAAGGAGGCAGCGGAATACACGGCGTCAGCGCCCGCCTCCATCATGCGGAAGGCCCAGCGCAAGGTGTCGTCTGTTGTCGCGGGGGCGGAATAGAGCGCCAAGCCGGGGACGGCAAAGATCGACGGCGCCACCTCGCGGAAGCACTTTTCCACCAGCATCTCGGGCGGCACCGAGCACATGTCGATGCCGGCGGCCTCCGCCGCGGCAAGCTCGTCCCAGTCTGTCACCCGCATCATGGTGTACTGGTACTTGCCCTTGTTGGCGCGGATCTCCGCGATGGTGGGGCGCTTCCTGGCCATGTTTCGCCGTCCTTCTTCCTTAAATATCCTCAGGCCGCCTGGCTCTTGGCATTCATGCACTCATGCTTCTTTCGGAAGCACTCCTACATGCGGCCTTCGCCCTCCATCGAGCCGTCGTGCCAAGTGCCAACGGGTTCATTCGGCTTCCAGTCACCGCGCTTGCTGCGCGTTCCAAAGACGAGGTCGTCCATTCACGTATCCTGTTGCTGTGGAGGCCTTCCGTGAGGTGCGCCCCTATGCGGCGTCGCTCAAGCTCGGGTCTATCTTGGCGCCCGTGATGTAGGCCACCACCTCCTCACCACTGGTCTCCGACTTTTTCAGGTTCGCGGCGATGCGACCGCGCCGGAACACCACGATGCGATCGACGAGGTCGAACACCTGGCGCATGTTGTGCGAGATCAGGATCAGCGGTTCGCCATTCTGCTTGATGGTACGGATGATGTTCTCCACCTGCGCCGTCTCTGCCACGCCCAGCGCCGCCGTGGGCTCATCCATAATGATGAGTTTTGAGGGGAACGTCGCCGTGCGGGCGATCGCCACGCACTGCCGCTGGCCGCCCGACATATGGCGGATGGTGGAGTTAAGATTGGGGATCTTCACGGCCGTCTTTTCAAGCGCCTTGCGTGTTGCTTCACGCATGCCCTTGCGGTCGAGAATGGAGAAAGGGCCGAGGTTGAATCGGATTTTCTCGCGACCAAGGAAGAGGTTTGACGGAACGTCGAGATCGTCAGCGAGCGCGAGGTTCTGGAACACTGCCTCGATCCCAGCCTCTCGCGCTTCCAGCGGCGACTGGAAGTTCACTTCCTTGCCGAGGAAAATGATCTTACCGCGTGACGGAATCTCGACGCCGGTGATTTGGCGCACGAAGGTGGACTTGCCAGCGCCATTGTCTCCCATGATGGCCACATGCTCGCCCTTGCGAAGCTCGAAATTCGCCCCTTCCAGAGCTTGCACGCCACCATAATGCTTGGTCAGCCCTTCGGTCTTGAGGATGATGTCCGACATGATCAGGCCCTCATGCTGCGGCGGCGCTGCCGCCATTGGTCGAGTACAACCGCGCCGACGATGATCGCACCCTTCACCATCTCTTGGTAATAGGCATCGAGCTTCAGGAATGTGAAGCCAGAGATAATGACGCCGAAGATCAGTGCGCCGAGCACCGTGCCGATGATCGACCCCCTACCACCGGCTAGCGAGATACCGCCGATCACCGCCATGGCAATGGCATCGAGTTCATACATCACACCCATGCCCGCCTGCGCGGTCAGGTTCTTGGAACTCAGAACAATTGCGGCGACAGATGCGAGGACGCCAGCAATTACATAGACCAGCACCTTGTGGTGCTCCACCTTGATGCCGGTGATACGCGCGGCCTCCTCATTGGAGCCGATAGCATAGCAGTGCTTGCCGTATTTCGTGTAGGTCAGGATCAGCTGGAACAGGATGGCCAGTGCCACGAAAATGAAGACCGGATTCATACCCTGCCCGATCGCGGCATAGCTCTCGGTGGGGAAGGAGATCGGATTGCCTTTCGACCACCAGCGTGCAAGGCCACGCGCGGCGACCATCATGCCCAGCGTCGCAATGAAGGGCGGGATCCGAGTGTAAGCAATCAGCGAGCCGTTGATGACGCCCGCGACGAGGCCGCAGCCGATGCCGACGAGGACGGGAACAATGACGGGCAGGTCCACCCAGCCTTCCGCCATGAAGATGGCCTTGGGGTTAGGATTGCCGTTAACCAGCGCCACCTGCGCAAAGGACATGGCAATCATCGCGGTAGCCCCAACGATCGAACCCGACGACAAGTCAATGCCGCCCGAAATGATGACCTGTGTAACGCCGATCGCGATGATGCCGACGATCGACACCTGAAGGATGATGATTTGGAGACGCTGTTCGTTGAACAGTCCTGGCACGCCCTCACGCGTGTTGAGAAGGAAGCTCTCGCCCAGCAGCAGCCGCCCAAGGATTTCAAAGGCCGCAACGATGATAACAAGTGCCAGTAGGATGTTTAATTCATTAGGCCATGCCCGGCGGCGGGCATCATATTTGAGGTCGCCAATCCCTGCTTCGGACTTCGCCAAGCTATCCTCCCTCATTGCTGCCAACCGGGCCACCGCCCGGAGAGGAGGTCAAAGCCTCTTCCTCTGCACGTCAAAAAGCAAGCGGGGAGGCGCCAACGGCGCCCCCCAGCCCTTCAGTCTCAGTTCTTCTTGAGGAACTGGTCGATATTAGCCGGAGTGACCAGTTGGAAGGGGATGTAGACCTTCTGGTCCACGGCCCCACCCGAGGCGAGCTTCACGGCCGCTTCGAGAGCGCCCTTGCCCTGACCAGCCGCGTCCTGGAACACGGTAGCATCAAGGTCGCCCGCCTGCATTGCGGCGAGCGCGTCCTGGGTGGCATCTACGCCGCCCACCACCACGTTCTTCATGTCGATGTTGGCGGCCTTCATGGCCTGAATGGCGCCGATGGCCATTTCATCGTTGTTGGCGATCACCGCGTCGAACGGCTTGCCGGCGGAAATCCAGTTGGTCATCAGGCTCTGGGCCTGGTCACGCGACCAGTTGGCGGTCTGCTCATCAATGATGTTGAGCTTCACCGCGCACTTGCCGTTGGCCATCACGTCATGGATGTCCTTGGTGCGCATCACGGCGGCCTGGTTGGAGAGCTCGCCCATCATCACGTAGACTTGGGCGTCGTCCTTGCCCGCTTCCTTGAGCAGGCGGCAGACCTCGATGGTCTCGAGCGTGCCAGACTCTTCCTCGTTCGAGGCGACAAAAGCCTGGTTGTCCGGCAGCGTGTCAACGTTGATCGGCTGGCGGTTGACATAGACCAGCGGGATGTTAGCGGCCTTGGCGGCATCCGTCATCGCCTGCGTGGCCGAGGTGTCGACCGGGTTGACGATGATCGCAGAAACGCCCGAGGCGGCGAAGTTCTTGATCTGGTCGAGTTGCTTGGCGACGTCGTTCTGCGCGTCCTCGACTTGAAGTTCAACGCCATCCATGCCCTTGGCCTGTTCGATCATGCCGTTGCGCAGGACGGTGAGGAAGTTGTCGTCGAACAGCGCCATCGAAACGCCGATCTTGGTGCCGGCCATCGCCGAGCTTGACATCAGGGCTGCCATCGCGAGTGCAAGGAAAGTCTTCTTCATGTGTCGGGTCCTCCCAGGTGGGGCGTCCGGCGCGCCCCTTGGTTGCCGGAACCCCGCACTTGCGGGGTGATAGTGGGTGCACGCGAGAGGATGTTGGGGCCTACGGTCGGCGGATACGCCGTACCGTCAGCCGTCTGCCGTTCCTCCCATTTCTTCGCGGCGCTCTTTCCTGGCGCCTTGCCATCCAATTGGATGGAACACTTGAAGCGTCTCGTTTCAAACGTTGAACAAAAATTCTACCGCGGAGTAAGTGGAGTCAAGCACGGACGGATAGTTCTGAGAGAACCTATCATTTTCTATCACGCTTAGAAGTTCACCGCTGATAGTTATCAGAGACTCTCGCGGATGATCAAAGTGGCCTGTAGCTGTATAGTCTGCACCATGTCCCAGCTCTCGCCAATGGTCGCCCGCGCCATGATGTCCACGACCTTGCGGGCGATGTCCGTGACTGGTGTGTCGAGGACAAGGTCCAAGGTCCCGTCGATCAGTCCAGAGCGGGTAAAAGAGGTCAATTCGTTGCAAACCGCCACGACCCTATTACCTGCTCTCTCGTCGCGGAGAGCCTGAACCAGGCCTTCCGCACCGCCGCCGGCGGCGTAGATCCCGGTGAGATCAGCATTGCTGGCGATCATGTCCACGACCGCCTCATAGGCGATCCGGGGATCCTCTAGGTTGACCAGAGGCTCCAGCAACTGGAACTCGGGCGCATGTTCACGCATGTAACTGCGGAAGCTGCCCTCGGACAGCTCCTGGCTCAGGTATCGGTGGCTGCCAAGCAGGATGCCGATTTTGCCGGGGGCACTCGAAAGGCGGGAAATTGCCCAGCCCGCCGTACGCCCCGCGCGCCTTGAATCTACTGAAATATAAGCTGTGCGCTCGGGTGCGGCGACATCGCTCAACAGTGTTACCACCGGCTTGTTGGCCCGGGCTATCGCCTCGTTCACCAGCGGGTGGTCGACCGCCACGATCGCCAAGGCATCGCTTTTCTGTGCTGCCTCGCGAATGCGGTGGGCGATGGTGGCAGGCACGATCTCGTCAATGAACTCGACGAACGCGCGGCCCTGCACCGCAGTCGCTTCCCGCGTTGCGTCCGTCAAGGCCGCAGCAAAGTTGCGGTAGAACTCATGATCCTTCTTCTGCAGCAGGAAGCCGAATGTGCGCTTCGGCGTCTCCTCGATGCGCTGCCTGAGAAGGGCGGTCGCGTGATACCCGATCCGCTCCGCCGCTGCCACGACGCGGAGAGCCGTATCCTCCCGGACCGGGAGCCGCCGGTTCAGCACGCGGTCCACGGTGGCTACACTGACACCAGCTGCCGTGGCGAGATCATGGATGGTGGGACGCTTGACCATGGAGGCTCGCATTTAGATCATGATGCTGAGTGATGCAATATGATGGTTTTTGGCGCGGAATGCTTGTTCCACTCATCCGCTGGAGTTAGCCTGCGTTTCCATTCCAACCGAAACATACCCGAGTGAGCCATGGCCCCGCCTCGTGACTACAGCTTGACCGGAACCAGCAGCCGCTATGCCTTGGAGCATGGGCTTGCCAATGCCGAATGGTACCGGGCGCCCATCCCGCGCGCCCGCATGAAGGAACTAATGAAGCGGTCGGACGGACCGGCAATCCGGGATACCCTGCTCTGGATCGCTTCCTTCCTGGTGACAGGCGGCCTCGCCGTCTATTTCTGGCCGACGCTGTGGGCGGTCCCCTTCTTCCTTGCCTATGGCGTGCTCTACGGCTCCTCCTCTGACTCGAGGTGGCATGAGTGCAGCCACGGGACGGCGTTCAAGACGCCATGGATGAATGACGCGGTCTATCATCTGTCCTGCTTCATGATCATGCGCGAACCGACCGTATGGCGATGGAGCCATACCCGTCATCATACAGACACCATCATTGTCGGCCGGGACCCGGAAGTCGCCGTGATGCGGCCAACCGTTATCCTCAAGGTGATCGGGATGTTCTTTGCCGTGCCGCAGGTCTGGGGCGCCACTAAGAGCATGCTGCGGCACGCGGCAGGCAGGCTTTCCCCTGACGAAGCGGATTTCATCCCCGAGATGGAGCGCCCCAAGGTCTACCGTACGGCACGCATCTGGCTTTCCATACACCTCGCCGTCATTGCCTTATCGATCTACATCGGCTCGATCCTGCCGATGCTTCTGGTCGGGCCCCTGCCCGCCATGTATGGCGCATGGGTGCATGTGATGACTGGCCTAACACAGCACACCGGCCTTCCCGAGAACGTGTTGGATCATCGCCTCAACTGCCGCACCGTCTACATGAACCCCGTGTTGCGCTTCATCTACTGGAACATGAACTATCACGTGGAGCACCACATGTTCCCGATGGTACCCTATCATCGCCTGCCGGAACTGCATGAGGAGATGAAGACATACTGCCCGCCCGCCTACCCAAGCGTCGTCGCCGCCTATCGTGAAATCATCCCGGCAATCCTGCGCCAGGTGCGTGAGCCAGGATGGTCAATCCAGCGGCAGATGCCGCAGGACTATCCCACCCAGATGATTGCTGCAGAATAGCAGGAGAAAGACGAGAAGATGACCCAATGGATTGAAGCCTGTGCCGTCGGCGACATTGCAGAAGAAGACGTGATGCGGTTCGACCACAGCGGGCGCACGTTTGCCATCTACCGCTCGCCCGAAGATGAGTACTATGCCACCGACGGCCTATGCACTCATGAGAAGATCCATTTGGCGGATGGGCTGGTGATGGACAACATCATCGAGTGCCCGAAGCACAATGGCCGCTTCGACTACCGCACGGGGGAGGCAAAGGGCGCTCCAGTCTGCGTGAACCTCAAGACCTATGCCGTGAAGCTCGAAAGCGGCAAGGTGATGATCAACATCGGTTGATATTCGACTTCACACTAACCCGATCAGCAGACAAGAGAATGGTCCCGTGACTGACAAGCTTTCATTTGCACTCAATCAGATCACCGCTCCCCGCCTCACATGCAGGGAGTTCATCCAGTTGGCCAAGCGACTGGGTTGCTCAGGCGTTGAACTTCGCAACGACCTCCGCGACAAGCGCCTGTGTGATCGGGAGTTCTTCGACGGCCACAGCCCAAGGGACGTGGGTACCCTTGTACGAGAAAACGGTATGCGGCTTCTGGGTCTGTCCGAGGTCTATGCGTTCAACCGCTGGTCGGAAGAAATACGGGTCAAGGTAGATCGCCTCATCGGTGAGGCCGTGGCCAGTGGCGCCGATTCCATTTCTCTCATCCCTTCCAATGATGGGCGAACCGAAACCGACGATGCGCGCCTCGACGCGCTCCGCAATGCTCTCTCACGCATACTCCCGATGCTCGAGGGCACCGACCTGATCGCCCTCGTGGAGCCTCTTGGTTTCCCGACTTCATCGCTGCGGCGCAAGAGCGATGCAATCGCGGCGATCAAGGCAGTGGGCGGTGATGCGCGCTACAAACTCGTGCACGATACCTTCCACCATCATCTCGCCAGCGAACGAGAGTTCTTCCCGGAGTGGACCGGCATTGTTCATATCTCGGGTGTCGTCGATCCCTCGGTCGAAGTCCGCGATATGCAGGACGAGCACCGGATCCTGGTCACAGGACAAGACCGCCTGGGCAACCTCACCCAGATCGCAGCCCTCAGTTCGGCGGGCTACAGGGGCGTCTACTCCTATGAATGCTTTGCACCGTCGGTGCATCACAGCGCAACGATTGGGTCTGAAATAGCAGAGAGCCTTGCTTTTATAAGGGTCGGAATATCGTAAACACGTGCAATCTAACGGCGGCCTTTGTCCGACGGCAGCGCCCCTGAGACAAACCGTATGACTTGAGGAAGGGAGGACTTCTGGCTCATCGTAGCTCTGTCGTCGACCTCGTTGTGGACGAGCTCGGTCGATGTGATACTGGAAATCTGATCAGTACTTGTGATCTCGCTGACCGGTCAGAACTTCGCCGCCATCTTTTCTTCAACCACTCATCCCCCTGCCCCCGCCTCTCGGCCTGACGCCACGCAGCCTCCTCTTCCGGCGGCATCCTCTTCGAGACGTAGCTCCATGCCAATGGCAGCAGCGCCCCCGCCATCCGTGAACCGAACTCGATCCAGAAGGAGGGCCGCTGCGCCACGAGGAACATCCCGCCTCGGAACTCAGGAAAGGAAGCGAACGGAATAATTACATTACTAATTCATTGACATGCGAGTTCGATTCTTTGTTTTTCATGGTGGGCAGAATTGCGCCGCTCACGGCCGAGCACATTGCCACTCTGCTGGCGTCCCGACGGACAATACGTTCAGACGATCGCATGCTACGGCTTACACAAAGGCGGTAGGTTTCAGAACGACGTGATCCTGCACCTAGGAGACACGCCGAAGAAACGCTGTGAGGATGTCGAGGCTGTTTGGATCACCACTTCGTTCAGCGGCGGCGAAGTTAGTGAAGGCCAATTCGTGATCTACCATAAGCTGCACATCGGCCCTATCCGGCGCGGGTGCAAGGCGGAGCAACTGATCAAGTTCGTCGTTGAACGCCGGATAGTCCTGATCGACGTGATACAGGAATTCCGCCCAAGTCATGGCGCCCATGGCCTCTGCCTCGCGTAGGCCTTCTTCGTGCAAGGCTTTCGGATCGGTCAACTTAAGACCATGTCGTGCAATGGCTGGCTGCATCGCTGCGATCACGCCACTTTCAATC
>CAMDBX010000133.1 GCA_945889445.1 Rhizobium sp. Q54 | reverse complement strand
AGGCCAAGTCCGATTACCCATCCGACAGATACTGACTGAGCTTGTGTCTGGAGGCCCAGATCCGGTGTGCCAAGTGCTATCAGCAGTGGTGGCACCGTCATGACCACAAGTGTCACCCGCAAAGTATGAAGGATTGTCACTGCCTCCGGCCGCGCGCCGCTTGACTGACCGATCTCGGCCATTTCGGCCAAGCCACCAGGCAGACAGGCAAAAAACGCTGTCGCACGATCCAGTCTGGCAAAGCGGGCTAAGGCCACGCTGGCAATGCAGGCGACCAGAACAGAAAGAAGTGCGGTCAGTACCATCAGCGGAAACCGCGACATCAACTCGCGCATTGCCTCTGCTGTGAAATTCAGTCCCACCCCAACGCCTATCAGCGTTTGTCCCAGTCGCCTTAGTTTTCCGTTTGGAGCCAGTGGCAGCCCAGCCACCGAAAGACAGGCTGCAAACAACAGGGGGCCGAGCATCCATGCCAGCGGGACGTCGCTCCTTGCGCCCACATATCCTACCAATGCAGCGAGCGGGTAGGATATGGCCGCAAGCACGGCGGGGTGGATCAGGAATCTACGGATGATTCTTTTCCCCCAGGCTGGGTGGGAACTTCTGCAAGGCTTTGCTGCCAAACAGCGCTGCGGAAGACATCGGCGAAGACGGCAACCATTCGGCGCAGTGCTTCGTCAGTGTCGCCCGGGTCGCATTCACCGCCCGAAAGGGTCTGAATTCTACCTGAGTCCGCCATAGTGTAGAACATGCTGCCAATCAGGAAATGGAACCGCCAATAGAGTTCCTCCCGCGGCAGGCCCGGGACCGCCTCAGCTACAGCCTCTATGAACCGTTTGCTCGAGGCGTCGAAGGCCACGCTGAGGATTTGGCGAACAGCGTCATCCCGCTCCAGCGCCAACCGCGCGCGCAATTGCACGAAGCTTGCGTTCTGGCGACGGCCAGACTGGAGCGAGGGACGCAAGAACGCTTCAAGTACGTGCTCCAGGTAGGGTCTTCCCGCCGCATCTCGGTCTACCGCGGAAAGCAGGTCGAGCCGCCATTTTACAATCGGCTTGGAGCTTCGCGCGAACACTTCGGCAAGCAAGCCCTCTTTCGACCCAAAATGATAGTGGACAGCGGCAAGGTTGACGCCGGCCTTCACTGTGAGTTCGCGAAGGCTCACCGCTTCAACCCCGCGTTCCGCGAACATTTCGCTTGCTGCATCAAGTATGCGCTCACGGGTGAGAACGCCCGGGGCGCTGGCTCGTGTTCGGCTCGGAATTGGACGTTGCTTAGTCATGTGATCCCTTGTTCAGCTTCCCCGTCTTGCAGCTTTATCCGCATCGGGTTTTAAATTGCGCATCACTTGGGCCACCCGCACATCTTCGCTATGCATGATCAACGCAAGTAGGTTTTCTGCATTATCGATCCCCCCCGTCGACAAACAGATCAGAAACTTCTCAACCAGATCGGAATCGGTCAAGGGACGTGCCGTCGTGCCACGCGCATGCTCGACATGAAACGAAATCGAGGGTCGACCTTCGAGCACGACCGTGGCGAAGGCCTCGTGCTGGCGGATGGCTTCTGAAGCTACTAGGCTGATCCGCGGCATCACCTCGCGGTAGATCGGCCGCATGACCTCAGCCGGTTCGAAGGCGGCCGGTGTAACATTGCCAGTGACCCATGCCACGGCAATATCGTAGAGCAAAGAGAACTTGGCTTCTAATGCATTAGCTGGATCAAGGCGGCCCATAAGATGCATCGATTCCTTCGATACGCGCAGCTCAAGTTGTCGCATATGCTCTGGCCCGCCCGCAGCATCTCGCAATGCTCGTACGGCGTCTATAGCGGCATGGGCAACAAAGCCGCAGGGATAGGACTTGTAGCCATTGTTTAGGATTGCCCAATCGTCGCCCAGTCGTTCGGTGAGCACCGCGTGTCGCGGAGAGTCATCAAACATTTCCAGGAACCGGCCGGTGCCAAAGATGTCGTGGTGCGAAGTGAAACCTTCAGCAGCAAGTAAGGCACTTTGCAATCCGCTTGCGCCTGCCCGTCCAATATTCAAGGCCTTTGCCATCGACCCGAAAGTTGCGGTTAGCCCAGCGGCACCCGTGGCTGCTATACCCATCGCGTGGCAAGTTTGCTGTAAAGACAGGCCCATCAAGCGTCCCAATGCAGCCGCCGTGCCCGCGCCGCCCGCAATGCCTGTGCCCTGCCATCCGCGTAGGTGCACCGAAGGATAAACTGCCAGATTGATCCGAGACTGGATCTCGAAACCAACGGCAAAGGCTTGAATCAGTTGTCCGATTGTCCACCCCCTTTCCTCGCCGACCGCCATAAGGGGCGGAAGCAGAGCCGCGCTCAAATGTGCTCGTGTCGGCAGGATTGTATCGTCCCAGTCAAGCACATGTGCGGAAACGCCATTTGCCAGCGCGGCGTTTATCGCGTCGGTCCTGATGTCGGTGCCGATTACCCCGCAAGGCCCAGGCACCTTAGAAGCAAGACCGGCCACTTTTTTCGCCGCCTCGTGGGTGCTACCTGCGACGGCGACGCCGAAGGAATCGAGCATGGCGCGCCGGACTGCGTGTTTCACCGCGGGTGGGAGGGAGTCCGCAGCAGACGATAGGGCAAATGCGGCAATCTGTTCTGTCGGGGTATCAAGCATGGCCCGGCCCCAATCGCGATAACAACATTCCCCATCCCTTGATGGGTTGGTGATGCCCAACTGCTCGCAAGGCTGCCCATAGACCAGCGGAATAGTTCGTTATTACTGGCTTACCGAACCGACTTTCGAGTATCGGGATCACCCCCGCCGTGATCCAGCGGCCGCCCGGGATGATCAATGCATCAGGGGAGGAGTCAGCGGTAATCGCCTGTTCGCCAAGGTCCATGGCGAGAGCGATTCCCGTTTCGTCATCTAGCCCCGCATTTTCCATCATCGAGCGAGGTGAATTTGCGAGGGACACAACTTCAACACTGGCTTCGGCCAAATAAGCTGTCAAAGCTTCGTTCATCTGCCCGTGCCAGCGAGTCGCAAGCCCTACGGTAACGGCTCCCGATGCTTTTACGCCAGCAATGATCGCTTCCAAATCGGTGTCGCATGGCAATTGCCAGCGGGCTTGTAGCCTATCAAGCAGCGACTGCATTCTTTGGCGTCCCAAAGCAACGGCCACCGGAACACCTGAGATCACGATCCTCTGCGCGCCGCGCTTGACGAGCGCATCTATTCGGCAATCAAGAACCGCCAATTGGTTCTCGACCGCCTCAAGCGTGTAGTCGGCGATTTCCAGGCAACTTGCCGTCATCATAACACCCGTCGGAGCCATGAGATAGAATTCGTAAGGCAGAGTGTCGATCAGCGGATGCGGCGAGATGTAACCGATGCGCAACCAAGGCTTAATTCCATCGCTCACGTCAGGACTACCCTTGGATACGCCACCCGGCTATTGCGGAAGCCCGAGGCTGCTAACGCTTCGGCCACCCGCATCGTAAGGGGTAGAGGGTCGATCACCGGCACCCCTATGTCGTCGGAGAGATCGGCAGCACGTAATGTCAGCGGTACGATTGAATAACCTAGGGGCAGGATAAGTTCGGCGCCGTGATCGCGCACGGCTGCCTTCGCCTCCGCGACAAAGGTAGCGCGCACCTCGGCGGCACGGCCCGGAATGTCTAGCGGCGGCATGTCAACATGACGGTAATCCACCGCCCAAGCCTCTAGCCCCCAACCACGCATCGCCTTCCGGAACATAACGATCTGCTTTGTGCTGTAGGCAATTACAGCAAAGCGCTGGCATAGCGTGGCGGCGATGTTGGCGGCCACGCGCCCTGGACCAATGATCGGGATGTCAACCAGATGGCGTCCCTCTTCCACTCCCAGGTCAAGCGTCCCCCATGCCACGATGGCGTCATAGCCTGCGGCCTCAGCCGCAATTGCGGCACGTCCAGCTGCGGGAACAACCATCGCACGGTGCAGGTCGGTCACTGCCTTTCCACCGCCACTGCCTTCGATTACCGAATAGCCGATCTCAACCCCCTGCGATGTCGACGCCGCTACAGCATCCTTGCGGAGCTGCAAAGCTTCTGGCGTGTATTCGTTCATTAAAACCATGATCTTCATAGTAATATCCTCGCTTTGCTTCAGTATTCTTACCGCCGCTGGTGTAAGCTGCTCACAGTCAGCCTTATTCGCTACGCCCAAACAGCGCATCACGTTGCGCCGCTGTTCGTTCAGCGCCCGAGAGCCTTCGGTCGCGTCTTATGCGCACGGCTCCATAAACCAGGATTGCCAGTGACACGACCATCACAGTTGCGGTGATAGGGCGACCGAAAAACAACAGCGGATCGTTATCAAATAGGTTGAGCCCCTGCCGCAGCGTGCGCTCGAACTCAGCTGAAAGGATCGCCGCTAGACCGGCAGCTGCGACAGAATAGCCGTATCGGCTCATGAAATATCCGATCACTCCAAAGCCAAGGCACACCAGCACGTCAGAGATCTGGCGCGACATCGCGTAGATGCCCAGCATTACGATGGCGAGGCACACCACGATGACGATGGATCGGTTGACCCGGACAATTTGCATCATTGCCTTGCTCAGCCACCAGCCGATCAGCAGCAAAGCGATGGTTCCGCCAAGCAGCCCCGCGACTGCCGCGTCCAACAATTCCGGGCTGTTGCGCGTCAGCGACGGTCCCGGCACCATGCCCTGAATTGTCAGTGCGCTCAGCAGCAGAACTGCAGTGCCGCTGACCGGCAGGCCGAGGCCGAGCGTCGGGATCAACTCGCCCGAATTGGCTGCGTTCTGCGCAGCTTCATTTGCCGCGATACCTTCAATCGAGCCCTTGCCGAATTCCTCAGGGTGGCGCGACATCATCCTTGATTGCTGATAGGAGATCATCGCGGCAGGGGCGGACCCAGCCCCAGGAATCGCGCCTACAAATGTGCCAGTCACGGTGCCCACGATCATCGAGGGTATGCAACGGCGGATCGCTGAAAATGGCGGGAACCGAGTGACCAGTGCTCCAGAAATTTCGGACCATTGAAAGCTTTGCCGCGCTTGGCGGAACAGTTCGCTAACTGCCAAAATGCCGATTACGACCGGCTCTGGATCGAAGCCGTTGCGCAGTTCGCGGATGCCGAAGTCAAATCGTGGCGACAGCGTAACGGGATCTAGGCCGACCACGCCGATCATCAGGCCGAAGGTGGCTGCAATAATGCCTTTTGGAATATTCTTTCCCGTCAGGCTAATAATCGACACCATGCCAATAAAGTACAGGCTGAACAGTTCCGGCGCAAGAAACACATAGGTTAGCCCGGATAGGGGCACTACCAGCGCAATGAAGAAGAGTATACTGATCGCCTGTCCGCCCAGAGCTGCGATGTAAGCTATTCCCAGCGCGAGCCCAGTTTCCCCCCGTTTGTGCAGTGCGAACCCGTCCGCAACCGTCAAGATAGTGGCTGGAGATCCCGGCAGGCCGATCAGGATAGCCGGGATGCTGTTACCGAATTGGTTTCCCACGGCAATCGAGAGGAGAAAGGCGACGGCTGACGTCGGTTCCATTAGAATTGTAAAAGGCAGGACTAGACCATAGGCAACGGTGGCGCCGATGCCAGGCAATGCCCCAACAGTAACTCCGAGCAGTGCTCCAGGAATGAGCAACAACCACAGCATTGGATCACCGAGGATACCGACCCCGCCTCCAAGCGTCGCGAAGAACTGTTCCATAGACTTCCTTTCCGTCCGCGTTCACTGCGCAGTGCCGAACAATCCCGCGAGCGGACCGAGAGGCAGCCGTACCCCCATCATCGTGCCGAACACGAGGTAGGTAATCACGGTATAAACAACGGCGGCCCCGACCAGTGTGGCAGCCGACCGCACCCTCATTACAGCCAGTGCGCCACCCACGAAAAGCGGTGTGGCAATGAAATAGCCGAGTTGCGTTAAAGACAGCGCATATAGGAAGGCAAGCGTCATCAGAATCCAAGCCTGCGGACCGGACGCCGGAACCCCTGGCTCGTCCGGCTCACCATCTGGTTCGATCATGTTACCCGTCTCCGCTGACCAGTTGCGTAGACGGCCGAACATGACAGCGAGTCCGCCGACGATAAACACTGTTCCGATCACCACCGGGAAGCCACGCGGACCAATTTTGTCGACAACCGGCCCTGTGGGCCGGATGCCGAAGGACTGGACAAGCACGAAACATCCGAACAGGACCACGATCCCGGCGATGAAAAGGTCAATGCGCTTGTCCATATCTATAGCTTGCTTTCCGAGCGTCGGCCGCAGTTACTGCTGGTCCCAGTGGATCCCGATGTTTCTGATCACCGGCTCCGAAATTTCGAAAGCGCGGTGGGCCAATTCCATCGCCTCATCATGGTTCATCACCACCAGCGCATTACCTGGAAGCCGCTCGCGGTTTTCCTGGAATTCTGCGGTCTCGGTCCCGACGCGGAACAACTCGTGGAGCCAGTCGCGGTGCAAATCAGAGACAGTACTATTCACAACAAAGCCACGATTCTGAGCCCATGGCTCGCCGGGCATCCCCATGTCCGCTGCTGAAGGCACCGCTTCCCACGGAGTGCTGGCGCGCCGGTCGCCCGACATCATCAGTAGTTCAATCCGTCCCGCTTCCCAGTGGGTCAGAGCCGTTTCCACCTGGGTGATACCAATGTCGGCCACCCCAGCACCGATGGCGGACTGGATTTCGTTGTGACTGCCGCCGACCCGTTTATCGAGCTTGATGCCCTGCAGTTCTTGATACCGCTCCATAGCGACATAGCCGCCGCTGCCGGGCGACCGCGACAGATACTTTACCGTGCCGGGATTTGCCTTGGCATACTCCACCATCGCGGAGAATGAATTGCCCCATGGTGCATCTTTGCGCGAAGTGACGACATAGGGCGTAACCTCGGTCACAATCACAAAGTTCAGATCGTCAAGCGTCACTCCCAGTTCTTTTTCGATCGGCACAGTGTGCAAATCTAACACCGACCCGGGCAGCACCACGACGATAGGATAGTAGCCCTGGTCGCCTTCAGGTTGGTCCAGCGTCCAGCCCAAGGCTTCCCAAGTTGGATAGGTTCCCACTTCGCCACGGTCATTGATTTCGATGGGAACTGGCGAGATATCTCGGAGCGCTGATTGCATGTTCCGCGCATAGACCCCGTCAGAACTGCCCGCTTCGTCGAGCACGACGAGGGATATGCTTTGGCTCGGAAACCCGTCAGGCAACGGCTGCAGCTTGCCGTCAACATAACTAGGCGTCCAGGCCTCTTGCGAATACGCGACAACCGGTAGCAATGTTGCGATTGCCAGCAGCGCCACAGATGGCGAAAGTGCTCTGAATAACATGTCTTTTCTCCCCTTTCGGATTATCTTGCAGACTGGCGCATTAGCGCGCGCTATTCCCGGCGGATCAGACGCAGCGCATTCGCGCCCAGGATCGCGTCTTTCTCGGACCGGCTCAGGGATTTGCATCCTTCTATGAAGCCGACCGGATCAGGTTCTCCCATATCGGCGGGGTGATCACTTCCCATCACCACTTGAGAGATGCCCGCAACATCCACGACGTGCCGCAAAGCACGGTCACTGAAAGTCAGCGAGTCGAAATATAGCCGCGTCATGTAAGACGACGGCGGCTGCGCGCTGTCAGCCCTCACATCGGCCCGGGCCGAATGGCCCGCGTCGAAGCGGCCGACACCCAACGCCGCGTACCCCCCGCCATGCGCAAAGCACAGCCGGAGCGCGGTCAGCCTGTCGAGGATCCCGCCCAAGACGAACTCGGCAACTGCCAATGTCGTTTCAAGCGGATTGCCGACGAGGTTCTTGAGGTGATGGCGCTTCATGCGAGGGTCGGCGGGACGGTTTGCTGGGTGGACGAAGAGTACGAGGCCCAGGTTTTGAACCTCCGCCAGCACAGGAAAGAGAGCGGGTTCGCTCCAGGGAGCACCGTCAATATTGGTGCCGACCGCCGCGCCGATGATGCCGGGTTGATCAGCGATCCGGCGTAACTCCGCAATGGCTGCAGTCGGGTCTTGCAGCGGTAAATGTGCCAGACCGTAGAGCCGCCCTGGTGCATTTTGGACTAACTCTGCAAGATCATCATTCATCGCGCGAGCCACAGCTACTGCATGCGATCGCTCGGCGGTGTAGCGCTGAAGTCGCGGCGCTATGGATAGCACCTGCGCATCCAGCTGCCGCGCGTTGAGCCAAGCAAGCCGCGTCGCAAGGTCGCTGGGGTCGGCGGTCCATTCCGGCAGGTCGACTTCAGTCCCAGCGTGCACCCCGATCAGCGCGCCAGTCTCGGTGCGTGACATGTAGATCTCATGCCATGGTTGACACGAGGCAGCGGCGCGGATCGCGCCGCTGGGAATGAAATGGCTGTGAAAATCGATGTTCATGCGTGCAATGCTACATCCTGAAGCCGAAACCGCAAGATACTTTCAATCATTCGTTTGATTTATTTTTCAACTATCCGTCAACTTTACCTTGTCCGCATGCGGCAGATCAAGCTTCGAAGGGGCAGAAAAATTCCACATAATGGATTGATTTAAAGTATATAAATTCAAGTCGACATAGCTAAATGGCGCTTATCAATTCACCGTCCTCGCCACTTTTTGAGTGTAATACAAAAAAACGTTTGATTGTTTTCGAATCATCGCAGATGGTTGTGAACGAGCCTATCCGCTGTGTTTCAGAACAGAGAATTGCAAATGACCCCAACCATCATCACCTGCGCCGTCACCGGCAATCACACAACGCGGGCGCATCATCCAGGCTTGCCCGTCACTCCAGCTGAGATTGCCGAAGCCTGCATCCAAGCATGCGCAGCCGGCGCTTCTATCGCGCATATTCATGTTCGCGATCCTATCACAGGGGCGCCAAGCATCGCACTTGAGCACTACGCCGAGGTGGTTCGGCTGATCCGTGCAAGCGGCTCACGAGTGTTGATCAACCTCACGACTGGCCCTGGGGGTCGATATGACCCGTCTGAAGACGATCCGGCCGTACCGGGGCCCCGCACGATGCTGCTGAAAGCAGAACGCCGCGTTGAGCATGTGGTATCTCTTCAGCCCGACCTATGCAGTCTAGATCTAAATACCATGTGGTTTGGGCCGAGCGCCGTGATCAACTCGCCCAAGATTGTACGTGAAATGGCGGGAATGATGTACGAGGCGGGGGTGAAGCCAGAACTCGAGGTTTTCGATTCCGGCGACATCGGCCTAGCTCTCGATCTGCTGGCGGACGGAACTTTAAAGTCACCGGCTCTGTTTCAGATTGTGATGGGCGTGAAGTACGGGTTCGTTCCCACACCACAAACATTGCTTTACGTCCGATCACTTCTACCCGACGGCTGTGCTTAGGCTGCCTTTGGCATCGGCAGGCAAGAATTCCCAATCGTCGCGCAGGCTGCACTTCTGGGCGGGCATTGTCGCGTGGGATTCGAGGACAACGTCTTCATCCGCAAGGGCGAACTGGCGGATGATAATGCAGCCCTCGTCGCCAAAGCTGCGAACATAATCGAGTTGCTGGGCGGCAGTGTCGCAACACCGGACGAAGCGCGTGATCTCCTCGGCCTCACGGCCTGATAGCCGCTTCACACGCCCCAATGCAGCGAAAGGAATAGAAAAGTGCAGTCAAGCGAACGCCCAAAGATCACCCGCAAAGACCTCGACGCCGCCGCTACCAGGCTCAAGAACTGGGGCAAATGGGGCCCGGATGACGAAATTGGCACGCTGAACTATACTGAGCCCGATGATATTGTGCGCGCCGCTGGTCTGGTACGGACGGGAAAGGTGTATTCGCTCTCCATCAACCTAGATTCCAAAGGGCCACAGGCAGGCAAAACGAAATTCCCGCCGGTCGGCAGATTCAATCCAGTGCACACTATGTTGCGCAGCGGGGTCGACGCTTATTCTGGTGTGCTCGACAAGCGAGGCATCCGCTCCGCCGATGACCTCGTCATACTACCATCTCAATGCGCCACGCATTGGGATGGACTGGGGCATATATTCTTCGATAACTACATGTGGAACGGCTATGACTGCCGCGAAGTTTCGTCCTTTGGCGCTGCAAAAGCGGGGATCGAGAAGACCAAGGAGAAAATGGTCGGTCGCGGTGT
>CAMDBX010000132.1 GCA_945889445.1 Rhizobium sp. Q54 | reverse complement strand
CGCCTTCAGGGGAAGATCATCCGGTGGCGGAGAACCCGCTAGGGGTGTTTATACCGGCTCAGCCTGCAAAGCGGGTTCTGCGTTGCAGGTCGGCGCAGCGCAAGGCAGCGTAGTGCCCGCGCCGAACAATCTGGCGGCAACGTTCAACGAGTTCCCGGCGTTTCCGCGCCTTGATCTCCAAAACAATCTGCTGGTGACCCGCGGGCAGTCACAACCCGTATGGGAATACACTTTGCCCGACAATACCGACACCCGGGTTGGCACATCAGGCGTTTATGCAGGACTGCTCGGCAATTCGCTGCGTACGGGCGCAAGCTTACTCGGGGCCGTTCCTGGCTTTGAATATTTCGCTGTGCCCGGTCGTCCGGGCGTGCGGTTCGACCAGTTCCCCGGGGCACCTCACGTATTCGACGGGAACAAGATCGCCTTCAAGGGTAATTTCACCGATGGCGGTGTCTCCAAGACCGGCGTCTACGTAAGGAACATATACCTCAAAAACGGCATGTCGGAGGGAATTCGCATTGCCGACTCGGATACGTTGATTCCCGGAACCTCGACGATGTTCGGCTCCACGGCGCCTCCGAGCGCGGCGAATCACACTGTTGTCTTCGCCGGCTTCGACAATGAAGAGACCCCGACGTTGGGCGGCATCTACAAGGCCACTGCCCCGTCCTACAAGCTCAAGGCAATTGCGACGATTGGACAGCCATCCCCCGACACGCCGTCCCTCCCTTTCACCAAATACGGCGAGGCTATTTCCTACGATGGCAATAACATTGGCTTTTGGGCTGGCCTCGGACAGAGCACCCGCACCGTGCGCCTGCATTGCCCGTCTGACGGTAACCAGGCAGTTATCGACGCGTGCATCGAGCAATGCCCTGCAACCGACAGCGAGGGCCATTATTGCGAGAATCAAGTGCCTGTCGAGCAGGGCTTCTACGTCAGCCGGCCCAATGGCAGACTGAAGATGATCGCCAGGGCTGGCGCAGGGCAACCCTTTAAGGATTTCCTCTTCTGGACCTTCTCTGGCCGTCCCCCAGGAGTCGGCGGCGGAGATTCAGAGGATACTTTTGAGCCACCGCGCTGGCGGTCTTCGGCCTTTGCATCGGTTTCTCAGAACGGCACCAATGTTGCGACCGCCTTTAAGGCCGTACAGGCTGACGACACTGTTGGCATATTCGTGAAGCCTACGCTCGCGAGAGCAGTTGTCCCTGTCATGGTCGTCGGGAGTGATGCAACGGTTGTTGACGCCTCCGCGCCAGTCGGTTCCAAGGTTTCTGCCATTGGACTTGAGCGCGATGGGCTGCGGCGATGTGTCCTTGCGGTCAATGCGAGTTTCCTCAATTCAGACACGAGCGCATCTTGGGCGGGCGTCTATACCCGGGCCAAGGTTTGCCATCTGAAGTAATGGTGCAGGCGGCCGTTGGCCTACTGAATCCACCGCCCCACCCCTACAGAAGAGGCCCGGTTCCGCACCGGGCCTTTTCTAACTCCAAGACAGCTGTCCAAACCATTTCACACAGGGCATCATCCACACCCTTGCCGCCCTGCCTCACCTCCACTTCTCCACACACCATCGCAGGCGTCGATCAGCGGTAGAACGGGAGCTTCCCAAGCTGGGTGTCGTAGGTTCGACCTCTATGGAAAAGCCACGTACACCGATCATTACCAACATCTTATGATCCAGAGGTACGAGAGTTCCAGGCGTGGTTCACCTCGCAGGAGCTCGGCAGTGATAGGGCAGAGGGTGGAGGTTGTCGTGGTGCGCTGATTCCGACCAGTCTTGGACGTCCATCTTGACGCGTTTTCTTGCTCAAGCTAAATACTCATCGCATATGCGAAGATAAACGTCAGGCTATTCCTGCTACTGATCCTTCAATTTTACGCGTGAAGGGAACCCAAAATTGGCACCGATTTCACGACGCCGATTGCTCATGACAAGTGTGAGCGCAACGGGAAGCATCATTCTCCAGCCAGGGTCGCTTATGGCTGGTACCTCCACCGTTATCGCCTTTGAGAATGCTTCGATCTTTGATGGGATTTCAGCAAACCTCAAGAGAGGCTTCACTGTTCTTGTGCAAGACGGCTTTATCACAGAGGTAATTGCTACCGGGAGCGCGGTCGTTTCCTCTGCTCAAAGAATCGACTGCGGCGGCCGCACCCTGATGCCTGGTCTTATCGATGCTCATTGGCATTCGATGCTCGCTCCGGTGACCATTCCCGATTTGATGACAGCTGATGAGGGTTACCTTACGCTACTTGCCGCTGATGAGGCACGACGTACACTCCTGCGTGGATTTACCAGCGTTCGCGATATGGGGGGAGCGTCCTTCAGCCTCAAGAAGGCTATCGACACCGGCATAAGTTCAGGGCCGCGCATTTGGCCTTCAGGAGCGGTCATTTCACAGACGGGCGGACATGGTGACTTCAGATTGCCGTATGAATTGCCCGAGAGGCCCGGAAACTGGAGCCGCACCGAGGCAATTGGCGCGGGTGTTGTCGCAGATGGTGCAGATGCGGTTCTAAAGCGGGCGAGAGAACAATTAGCTCTGGGCGCAAGTCAGATCAAGTTGGCTGCCGGAGGCGGAATTGTCTCCCACTACGACCCTATCGACACCAGCCAGTATACAGAGCGCGAACTTCACGCAGCAGTAGAAGCCGCCGATAACTGGGGAACATATGTGGCCGTGCATGCCTATCTGCCGCGCTCCATTCAGACCGCGCTAAGGGCTGGCGTCCGCAGTATCGAGCACGGCCATCTGATGGACGAGGCAACGGCGGAGATGATTGCCGAGAGGGGTGCCTGGCTCAGCACACAGCCTTTCATCGACGAGGGAACTGGCGCGTTTCCGGAGGGATCGCCAAACCGCCTCAAGGAGCAGCAGGTTGAACATGGAACAGACTTCATCTACGGACTAGCCCGCAAATTCAAGCTCAAGACAGCATGGGGAACGGATATTCTGTTCAACCCTCCAGCCACTGTCAGACAGGGGCATATGTTGGCCTCGATGAAGCGGTGGTACGAGCCAGCCGAAATCCTTACGATGGCGACTCGCAACAACGCGGAACTTCTCGCCTTGTCGGGCAGTCACAGCCCCTATCCGGGCAAACTTGGCGTCATCGAGAAGGGCGCATTGGCGGATATTCTTGTGGTCGATGGCAATCCGCTAGTGGACATCGATCTCGTCGCGGACCCGGAGAACAGGTTCCATCTCATCATGAAGAACGGGGTCATTCACAAGAACATACTTGATGCCGGAGCCCGGTAACGCCGTGCTTGCCGCCTATCCACGACCAATCGCTCCCCCCACACCCTTGCCGACCTGGCCCACCTCCACTCATCTCTGCTCGATCGAAGGCGTAGTTCAGAGGTAGAACGGCAGCTTCCCAGGCTGCATATTGCTAGCCCGATTTCCGTCGCGGCACCTTTGACCCCGCCTTGACGCAAAATGTGCATCTGTATGTCCTGGGTACCGGCGGGGATGGCCCACGCCGATGCGGGCCTATCGAACCAATATGAATGGCAATGGCGTTACAAGGGCATCCACATCCTGAACGCCGCCGCGCTGCAGGTTCTCGTGCGGAGTGGTGAGTAAGCTGCAAATTTGACGGAAGCTGGTTTCTTGTAGAATCAAGTCCTTGGACATATCTGCCAGTTCTCATCTTCATCTTGTCCGGTGCGCCAAATATTAACAAGTCCCTTGCGGCGCAGACCGAGGTTGCCTCGGATCCCTCATGAAGTCCTTTCTCAAACAGTGTGCCAAGCCATGAGAGCCGGGACTAGCTCAACTCGTCAGCACATGGCAAAGACGCCGAACAGGCAGGCGGCCACGCTCAGTCGTTCGCCTCCTCGGTCAAGAAAACCAGGTGTTCATGCCGTCTTGTTGAGAAGAGATCGCCAGAGAAAGAATGCAACACAGAGAATGGCGGTTCCGATCGTGACCGCCACGGGATAACGGAAGTCAGGTTCCGTTATCACGAAGGGAAGCACGGCAACGGCGATAGCGGGTGGGAAGTGGAGCCTGAATATCCGTAACAGGGTTGTTGCGCAGAGGGCAGATAGCGCCACTGCCATCACTCCCACTCCAAGCCAAGAAATGAATAACAGGGTCGCTGCCGCGGTGAGCCCGCAGATGACCGGAATCAGCAGTGGCCGCTGCGCCCAAGGGCACTCAGCAACGTGAGCGAACATCTCGTAGGCGATGACCACTAGCGGCGGAAACAGCAGAAACCGCATGCCGGAGAAAATTGCACTCATTGCGGCGACCACCAGAAATGCGGTGAAGAATGGAAGCCACGATAGATCCCGTCCTGCCCGGTCGCCACTCGGGGCCTCGATATGGTGTGCCACCTCGGCCTCTGCAGGCGGATAAAGCCGTCGCCAGAGCACCGAGATCACCGCCAGCGAGCCACAGCCGACAACCAGTGACGGGGCATACCACCAGCCGGTCTCGCCCAGCGTCAACGGCAGCAGGCCGGCCGAAATCGCCGGCGCAACGGGTGAGCGCAGCAGGCATATGATCAGGAGTGCGGAAAACACCACGACGAGGACTGACAGCACACTATATGGCAAGCTGCGCGTGACCAGTGTGCCAACCACGCCGGCAAGAAACGGCGTCGCTACCAGCAACAGGGGCGACTTTGCCCAGGCCCCATTCGGCCGGTGGAAGACGCCATAGGACAAGGCGCCCAGTTCAGGAAACAGTAACAGGGCATTGCCGGACATCCGCGCAAGGCCACTCACACCGCCAACGAAGGCAGCCACTGCGATATCTGCTCCGACCGACGGAGATACGCCGCTCTTCAAGGCCGGCGTGGCAGGGTGCATCAGAACTGCCTGCTCATGCCTTGCCGGTGGGGCGGCGCGGCAGCACGCCCTTGGTGAGAAACTTGCCGCCCTTCGCCTCGCCAGGTTGCTGGCGGGCCTTGTGGCCGGCCTGCTTGCGATCGCCCTTCGCACCCGTGCCGGCGGGCTGCCAGCTGGGCACGAGCTGGTGCTTGCCAGGCCCGATCAGGTCGGCGCGGCCCATGCTCTTCAGTGCCTCGCGCAGGAGCGGCCAGTTTTCTGCATCGTGATAGCGCAGGAAGGCCTTGTGCAGCCGCCGCTGGCGCAGGCCCCGAACCGTGTCGACAGGCTCCGATACGCCCCGGCGCACGGGTTTGAGCGGATTGAACCCCGTGTGATACATGGCCGTCGACAGCGCCATGGGCGAAGGCAGGTAGGTCTGCACCTGGTCGGCACGGTAGCCGTTCTTCTTCAGCCACAGGGCGAGGTTCATCATATCCTCGTCCGTGGTGCCGGGGTGGGCCGCGATGAAATAGGGAATGAGGAAGTATTTCTTGCCCGCCTTCTTCGCCGCCTCGTCGAACAGCTTCTTGAACGCATCATAGCTGCCGATGCCGGGCTTCATCATCATGGACAGCGGGCCGTCCTCGGTGTGCTCCGGCGCGATCTTCAGGTATCCACCCACATGGTGCTCGACGAGTTCCTGCACGTATTCGGGGCTCTCGACCGCGAGGTCGTAGCGTACGCCCGAGGCGACGTTCACCTTCTTCACCCCCGGCACGGCGCGCACCTTGCGGTAGAGCTGGATCAGCGGGTCATGGTTGGTGTCGAGGTTCTTGCAGATATCGGGATAGACGCAGGACGGACGGCGGCACACTGCCTCCGTCTGCCGGTCCTTGCAGGCAAGGCGATACATGTTCGCCGTCGGCCCGCCGATGTCGGAGATGACGCCGGTGAAGCCCTCGGTCTTGTCTCGGATCGTCTCGATCTCCTTGAGGATCGACTCCTCCGAGCGCGACTGGATGATGCGGCCCTCATGCTCGGTGA
This sequence comes from Rhizobium sp. Q54, assembly GCA_945889445.1. Lineage (GTDB taxonomy): Bacteria > Pseudomonadota > Alphaproteobacteria > Rhizobiales > Aestuariivirgaceae > Aestuariivirga. The sequence continues at coordinate 4,294 of CAMDBX010000132.1, read as the reverse complement.
TCGAGCAGAAGGAACAGCCGCCGAAGCAGCCACGCATGATGGTCACCGAGTGGCGGATCATCTCCCAGGCGGGGATCTTGCGGCCGGCATAGATGGGGTGTGGCGCGCGCGCATAGGGCAGGTCATAGACGCCGTCCATTTCCGCCATCGTCAGCGGAATGGGGGGGCCGTGAGCCACAGTTCCTTGTCGCCGTGGCGCTGGATCAGGGGCAGCGCATTGCCGGGGTTCGCCTCCTTGTGCAGCACGCGCGAGGCGCGCGCATAGAGTTCCTTGTCGGCCGCCGCCTGCTCGAAGGAGGGTATGCGGATCACGGTGGGCACATGCTGCAGGTTCTTGCGGCGAATGCCCTCGTCCGGGCTCTCGATGTCGTCGGCAGAGGCTTCCACCCAGCCCTCGGGCAGCGCATTGCGGATGAATCCCACGCCCCGCACGTCGCTGAAGTCGGCCTCGATGCCGGAGCCGGCGATACGGTGCGCCACCTCGACGAGGGCACGCTCAGCATTGCCGTAAAGCAGCAGGTCCGCCTTGGCATCCATCAGGATTGACCGGCGCACCTTGTCCGACCAGTAGTCATAATGCGCGATGCGACGCAGCGAGGCCTCGATGCCACCCAGCACGATGGGCGCATCGGGAAAGGCCTCGCGGCAGCGCTGGGCATAGACGATAACGGCGCGGTCGGGCCGCCTGCCGCCCTCGCCGTCCGGCGTGTAGCTGTCGTTGTGCCTGAGCCGCCGGTCGGAAGTGTAGCGGTTCACCATCGAGTCCATGTTGCCAGAGGTGACGCCGAAGAACAGGTTGGGCTTGCCCAGTGCCCTGAAGGCGGAGGCATCGCGCCACTCCGGCTGGGCGATGATGCCCACCCGGAAGCCCTGCGCCTCCAGCAGCCTGGCCACCAGAGCCATGCCGAAACTGGGATGGTCGATGTAGGCGTCACCCGTTACCAGGATGATGTCGCAGCTGTCCCACCCCAGCTCGTCCATCTCCTCCCGCGACATGGGAAAGAACGGCGCTGTGCCAAAGCGCTCCGCCCAATACTTCCGATAGGAGAACAGCGGCTTCGCCGCCGGCAAGGGCGGGGTCGACGGGGCAGCGATGAGGCTGGTGGTGGACATGATGGGTACGGACATAAAGCTCGGTGAGGGGAACAAAATACAGGACCGCAAGCGGCCGACCGGAGACTTGTGTCGGATTTGTCCAGTCAGGTCAACAAGTGGGCGCCCCGATTAGTCCGGCGCGCCATGGACATTGACTGAGTGGCAGAGGAAGAGCAGCTGGCAACTGCCTTCCCGCTTGCGCTGGCGCCGGGGCCGTCACCGCAATGGCATAAAACCCTGGGCGACGCGTTGGCGGCTGATCAGTGAGACGTCACGATTCTAGGTGTGATCAAGGCGTGACAGGAGTTGGCGTTGCCGTGTCAGTCCAGAATGCGAAAGCCATGCGTGACGCTTTGATTCTACAACTGAGACTTAAGTCCCAAAGAGGATGCCACCGGAGGATGATGCTACATGTCATAAGGCTGAAAGGCGGGGCAGCCCGACTAGCTTGCAGACCGCCGCAACGCTCTTGCCCTGACTTTGCAACACCTCAATCTGTCGCAGCTTCGTGACGATCTTCTCGGCACCGAACCTGTTGTTCGGAATACACTTTCTCCTTTCCAGGCTTTCTTCTCTCATTTCGCCTGGTTCAGAGAATACCGGTCAGGTCAGCCGCTCGATCTCACAGATCGGCATCCCCTCGCGGAAATGCCAACCTCGAAAAACGCTCAAAGGTGCCATGTCGACCACTCCATGATCCCCCGGTCAAAATGCCAAGGGGAAGTGTAGAAAATGGGTCAATTCTCAGTGAAAACGCCTGCCCCTCCCGGGTCAACTCTCAGTGCAGATCAACATACACGGTGCTGCACGATCTCAATCAGCAGATGAACGGCTGATTCCAACCGTTGTTCGCTCCGAGGCCTTTGCGCGCAAACTGCACCGGCTTTTCTGTGCCGCGCTTAAAAGCGTAGGCTGCGTTGGCTATCGAACACCCGCTCGGCACCGGTCACCGGGTCGGTGAAAGCGATGCGCTGCGCCAGCAGTTGCAAGGCTTGGCTGAAGTCTTCCGGCGCACCCGGTCCGCGCAGCGCTTCTGGGTAAAACAAGTCACCCTCCAAAGGCAGGCCCAGCGCCAGCATGTGCACCCGCAGCTGGTGGCGTTTGCCGCTGACCGGCTCCAACTGGTACAGCGCGCGGGAGCCATCGGTGCGCAGCAAGCTGATGCGGGTTTCGCTGTTGGCCCCGCCCGGCACTTCTTGCATCCGAAAAAAGGGCTCGCCCACCACCAGGCGGCTGGTGTGGGTGCGGGGCCATGTCAGCTCAGACCGAAAGGGGGCGATGGCGTGGTAGGTCTTGTGGATGTGCTGCTGGCGAAACAGGGCGTGGTAGGCGTCGCGGTCGGCCGGGCGTTTGCCCAACATCACAAGGCCAGCGGTTTCGCGGTCGATGCGGTGCAATGGCGCCAGATCGTCACAACCTGTCAGATTCTTCAGTTGCACGAGCAAGCTTTGCTGCACATATCGCCCCCCAGGTGTGACGGGCATGAAATGGGGTTTGTCGGCCACCAAGAGGTGGTCATCTTCAAACACGATGCTGGCCTGCTCCGGCAGATGCGGTTCGTCCTCAATGTGGCGGTAGTAAAACAGGCGCGTGTTCGGCGTGTAGGGCTGCGTGAGCAGCATGGGTTGGCCTTCCGCGTTCAGCACCGATTGGTTACGCAGACGCTCGGCCCATGCTCCGCGCGAGATGTGGGGCATGCGGTCGACCAAGAAGTCCAGCACTGTGGGCCAGGGGCCAGCGGGGAGGAATACACGAGTGGGGCCCACGCCGTGGCGTGTCGGGATGTGCATGGCTCAGATCCTTTTGAACACCAAGTCCCACACGCCATGGCCAAGTTTGAAGCCACGGCTTTCAAACTTGGTGAGCGGGCGGGTAGTCCGGCTAGGGCGCGTAACGCTCAAAAGTGCCATGTCGATCACTCCATGATCCCCCGGTCAAAGTGCCAAGGCGAAGGTCATAACATGGATCAACTCTCAGTGGACAATTGTGCCCCTACCAAGCCAACTCTCAATGTGAATCGACATCATGGCGCCTTCAATGGAAAAGCGCCTTACGAAGAAGTCAGACAAAAGCTAGCAACAGTTCAAGGAGCGTCTCGCCAGATCGTCTTCATCACATTGCTGGCGGTCGCATCAAGCGTGTGTCACCGCTCCCAGCCTTCGGTCAGCATAATCTTTTGCGCCTCCTCACTAACAAGGAATGTCAGAAAGTCCCGGGCCTCCGGGTCCGCATCTGGCGACAGCACCACGTTAATGTCCCGCCAGATTGTCCGGTCCGGGGCGATGTCAACCTGATCCAGCACGTCATCGTGGGTAATTGGCCAGTCCGGCCAGGTGATCCACGCATCGGCGTCCATCTCTTGGAACGCCTTGAAGGCAGCGCCCGAACCCTTGGCATAGGTTACGATATTGCGGCGGAAACCGACAACATCCGACAGTCTTCCTAGTCGACCCGCCACATCTTCCCATGTGCCTGTACCCGAGTTGTTGGATACGCCTGCACCTTCGGTCACGATGATCTTAATGCCGTCCTTGAGCAGACCCTCAAATCCGGTGATCCCTTTTGGGTTGCCAGCTTTCACCGCTATGATCGTGGGGCGGATATAGATTGGCTCGACATTTTCTGGCGCGAAGGTCAGATAGGTCTCCAGAAACGCCGTCATGGACTGTTCCGACGTGCCCCATATGATATCGGCGTTGGCCTGCGCTTCCTTGGACCAAGTTGCCTCAGGCCCAGCCACTATCTTGACAGTCTTTCCGGTATTGGCCTGCCAGACATTAGCCACCTTCTGAAAGGCCGTATGCGGCCCGCCAGCCCCATAAAGTGTGACGATGCCGTCTTTTGGCACATGCTTGATAGTGGGATCGTAAAATGCGGTTTGCTGGGCAAAAGCAGGCGTGGCGATCAGAATGCCGGCGAGAAGGAATGGAGTGATGTGCATGGGGTTTCCGTTGCGTGTTCATATCATTTTCAGATGCCCCGGAGGGCTGCGCAGGCCTGTGTTGTAAGGGGCCCTGATCAGCCCCCGACGAGTGGTCCGGGTTGATTACTAATTAATTAACGGCCTCGGCGCCAGCACGGGCGGCGGCGCCGGTCGGGGTAGTGCAGCCGCCCGCGCCAAGGCTGTTGTAGTAGCGCCACCAGCTTTCCACGACGACTCGGGCCTCAGCTAGGGCATAGAAGATCTCATCATTGCGCA
>CAMDBX010000131.1 GCA_945889445.1 Rhizobium sp. Q54 | reverse complement strand
AGCAGCACGCCGATCAGCAGGCTGCCGACAACCGTGCCAAAGATGGACCCCGTGCCCCCGAACAGGCTGGTTCCACCAATCACCACGGATGCGATCACCGTGAGTTCGTAGCCGGTTCCGGCAACGGCCTCCGCAGAGTTGAGGCGGGCAGCCAGCACAAAGGCACCGAGGCCAGAGAAGAACCCCATGATGATGTAGACACTGGTGATGATGGCGGAGACATTGAGGCCGGCAAGGCGCGCTGCCTCCGGATTGCCGCCAACGGCATAAACACGCCGGCCATAGCGGGTGTAGCTCAGCACGATATGGGCGATGACGGCTGCCACCAGAAAGATGATGACCGGGACCGGCACCGAGAAGATCTTGCCCTGCCCCCACCAGGTGAAGCTTGGCTCGAAACCCGAGATCGGCCCGCCGGCCGCAAACAGCAGTGCCGCTCCGCGAAACACCGACATGCCGCCGAGCGTTACCACGAAGGCCGGAACCTTGAGCTTGGTGATTGCCACGCCCTGGAGAAGCCCACCCACGAGGCCAACCGCGATGGCCGCGAGTGCCGCCAGCGGCCAGCCATAACCGATGGTCTCGTCCCCCACGGTGAAGCGGTCCTGCATACCACCCTTTGCAACAGCGGCTGCAACCAGGCCGGCAAAGGCCAGAAGGGAACCCACCGACAGATCGATGCCAGCCGTGAGGATCACGAAGGTCATACCAATGGCCAGCAAGCCGGTGATCGAGACCTGCCGCATGACATTGAAGAGATTGACGGAGGACAGGAAGCGCGGCTCAAGAATCGCGAACACCGCCATCAGCACCAGCAGGAATATGAGGGGCGCAAAGCGCGCCAAGAACGAGAACGCATCGAAGTCCCTGCCCGTCTTCGCGGCCACGCTGTCAGTCATTCCCGGCCCCATCAAGCTGCACGCTGCGACCCGATCGTCATCAGCGTCATGAGTTTTTCGGGCGAGGCCTCTGCTCTCGTCACCTCGCCGGTGACGTGGCCCTCCCGCATCGTGAGAATGCGGTCGGCGAGCGACAGCACCTCCGGCAATTCGGATGAGATCACAATGATGGCGATGCCCGTTTTCGCCATCTCGATCAGAAGATTGTGGACTTCGACCTTGGCACCCACGTCAATGCCGCGTGTGGGCTCGTCGACAATCAGGACACGCGGCCGCAGGGCAAGCCAGCGGGCAAGCACGACCTTCTGCTGGTTTCCTCCGGAGAGGTTGCCGACCAATTGATCGCCTGAGGCCATGCGGATGTTGAGGAGCCCGCGATATTCTTCGACGAGCGCGCTTTCCTTGGCGCTGCTCAGGAACCCCGCTGCGGATGAGATCTGATCGAGCGAGGCGATCGACATGTTGGTGCGGATGGCAAGCGACAAGAACAGGGCCTGCTGCTTGCGGTCCTCCGGCACGAGGCCGATCCCCTCGGCGATGGCATCTCGCGGCGAGGTGATGGCGACGGGCTTTCCATCCACGATCAATTGGCCCTTGTCGAACGCGTCGGCGCCAAAAACCGCCCTCGCCATCTCGGTACGGCCAGCTCCTACGAGACCCGCAATGCCAAGAATCTCGCCCTTGTGGAGGCGGAATGAAACATCGTGGAGCTCGATGGCGCTTGCATCCGTACTCTTGCGCCTGCGCGACAGCCCTTTCACCTCCATGGCCACTTCCGGGGTGCTGAAGGATTGGGCGCGCTGCTGAAGCAGGCCGACGTCACGGCCCACCATAAGCCGGATGATGGCTTCGACACTGGTCTCGGCCACCTTGCCATGGCCGGCATTGCGGCCATCGCGCAGAACCGTATAGCTGTCGCAAAGCTCGAAGATTTCCTCGAGCCGGTGGGTTACGAAGATGACCGATACGCCTTCCCGCTTCAGGCCGCGAATGATCGAAAACAGCTTTTCGACCTCGGCGCGGCTTAGCGCGCTGGTCGGCTCGTCCATGATGATGAGGCGCGACTTCATCGAGAGTGCGCGGGCGATCTCAACCATCTGCTGCTCGGCGACGGAAAGGTCTCGGACCATGGCACGGGGGCTGCGGTCGAGACCGACGCGGGCGCACAGCGCGCGGGTCTGCTCTTCAAGCTTGCGGTAGTTGACGAACAGGCGCGATCCCGGCTCGCGGCCGATGAAGACATTCTCTGCCACCGTCATGTCGGGCGCCAGGGTGAATTCCTGATAGATCGTCGCGATACCCGCCTGTTGCGCCACTTGGGGACTGCTGAAGCTAACGGACTGGCCAGCCAGTTCGATCGTTCCCGCATTGGGCGCCTGGGCGCCGGACAGGATCTTCAGCAGGGTCGACTTGCCTGCACCATTTTCACCAAGGAACGCGTGGATCTCTGCATCATCGACGGCAAAGTTCACCTGATCGAGCGCCCGCACGCCCGGAAAGGTCTTCGATATCCCGGACATGCGGAGAAGCATTGGCAGTTCCGCTGATGAGGTCATGTGCAATTGCCCGGCCGGCAGCATGCCGGCCGGAGCTTGCGTGTCTGATTACTTCACTTCGCCAAGGCGCTCTGCCGTGTTCAGATTGTCCTTGGTGATGGCGACCGGGGTGAGCAGCAGCACCTTGTCAGCCGGCTTGGTGCCATCCTTGATGAAGGCAACGAGGGTCTGCACGCCAAGGGCGCTCTGCTGTCCGGGAAACTGCTCGATCGTCGCCGTGAGGCCGCCGTCGCGCACCTGTGCGAGGGCTTCCGGGAGGGCGTCGAAGCCGATGATGGAGATACCGGTCAAGCCACGCGCCTTTACGGCTTCCATGGCACCCAGCGCCATGTCGTCATTGGCGGCAACGATCACCTTCGGCGGCTCGGCAAGGCCCGACAGCGCAGCCTCCGTCACCGAAAGGCCCTTGTCACGCGCAAAGCCCGCAGTTTGCTCGAACACGATCTTGTACTTTTCGCCTGCCGCGTCGAGCACGTTGTGCAAGCCCTTGTTGCGATCGATCGCGGGCGATGCGCCCGACTGGCCCTGCAGGTTGATGATGGTGGCGCCATCCGGGTAGAGCGACAGGATCAGGTTACCCTGAGCCTCGCCACCCTTCACGTTGTCAGCGCCCACATGGGCGAGAATGCCCTCGACGGAGGGAACCCGGCGGTCGACGGTGACGACGGGGATGTTGGCTTCCACCGCCTGCTGCAGCGCCGGCGCCATAGCGTCAACCTCGTTCGGGCTGATCACGATGCCCTTGACGCCCTGGGTGATGGCCGCCTCGATGTCGGCCGTCTGCTTGGGCGAGGAGACCTGGCCATCACTCTCGATGACCTCGTAGCCCTGCTTCTGGATCTCCGCCTTGAAGGCGTTCATCATATGCACGAAGAAGGGGAAGCTGAGGCCCGGCACGGACGCAAGGATCTTGTCGGCGGCAAGGGCTGCCGTCGACGATGACGCGATGATGAGTGCGGCAGCGCTGCCGAGCAGAAGTCTTCTGTTCAGTATTGGCATTTGAGTCCTCCCAGGACGTGTCTGACAGTTGTTTCTATTCTGTCTGTTTTCCGTGGGATGAACCGGAGCGCTGGTGCTCCAACCGCCCCACGGTCAAATCCTAGATTGCGATTGAAGGTTTGTCCAGAAGCCGGCGAGGGGTGAAGCGTCCCGGCACAGTCGCTCCACGACGCCGCGCGGCATCAAGAACCCGAGCGGGGATCCTCATCGAAGCACCTTAGCGGCCGCCGCGACTGACAAAGGATGCAAACGCCTCGCCATGATCCTTGTGCCAGCGTGAGAGCGGCGGGCGGTTCTCGACGATGTCGCCGGCCGCCCACAGGATGCGCTTCTCATCCAGTGCCCGCGTCGCCTCATTGTCAGGGCAGAGGATATAGAAATCGCCAGCGGAAATACGCTCCAGCATGAAGCCGACGGTCTGCTCCGGCGTCCAGGCACCGGCGGGCTTCTCGGTCCTGCCCTTCGCCGTGAGTTCGGTGAAGACGAAGCCCGGAATGAGAAGATGGGCCGTGATCTGACATCCTTCCGTGTTGCGGAGCTCATGCGCCAGCGCCTCCGTCATCACCTTCACCCCCGCCTTGGAGATGTTGTAGGCCGGGTCTCCCGGCGGCGTGGTGATGCCCTGCTTCGAGCCCGTATTGATGACGAGGCCCGGACTGCCCTGCCCGATCATCCGCGGCACAAAAGCCTGCACACCGTTGATCACGCCCCACAAGTTCACATCAAGGACTCGCTCCCAGCTCTGGCGAGGGCCGAACATGGCGCTCCCCGGCTGGATCCCGGCATTGTTCATCAGCACGTGGAGGTGACCCCATTCGCCCATCACCCGGTCGGCCAGGGCTTGCACCTCCTCATGCCTGCCTACGTCCGTTTCCGCTGCCATAACATCCCGTGCGCCGCCGGGAGCGACTTCAGCGATGCCGCGGGCCGCCTTCGCCAGGCGGGCTTCGCCGAGATCGGCGATACAGACCCGGAGCCCCGCCTTGGCAAATGCCATGGCTGCAGCAAGCCCAATTCCGGCGGCGCCTCCGGTGATGACGGCGGTGTTTCCGGGCTTGATGGCGGGATGGCTCATGTGAGACTCCTGATACTTGTAAACTAGCGTTGTGGACAGAGGTTAGCGCCTTTCAATGGGCTACGGGGGCGTAAAACTAATTGGAGACTGCGGTCAGCCGGTCAGCCGGTCAGCAAAATGGTGAAACACGCAACGCAGATTGTCCAAGGCTGATACATCCTCACGTTTATAGCGCAATTTCAACGATATACGAGTTCGCATCTTTACTCCGCGTGGTGCGCCATGCGAGAACAAAGCCAGTTGCCTTTCCACGGGCGACGTTGGCTTCCGATGAAATCTTCGAGGCCAGTGTTGCCTCCGATGATGCAGATCCTATGCGGAGTTACGAACCAATACGGCGAAAAACAAATTGATCGTGCAGGCTAACGAGGCAAATTGGAACGGCTGGACCGCATGTATTCGGCGGACGCTAAATTGAATGGCTGCCCCTTTGCTGAAGCGCCGGGAAACAGAAGACTTTCAATCAACGTGCCGTAATCTCCTTGGGTGGCCCGCAATAACACGTCGGATGATAGCCCTGCGGTTCTCGCCTGCAACGCCATTTGTTGAGCAATATTGGCCAGCATGGTTTGGTGACACATGATGGCTTGCTTTTGAACATCAAGCATTTCGGACGTATCAAACACGTGGGTGACGGACGCTATGGTTCGTCCGAAGAACCAGCGCTCATAGACGCCGTGAGGCGCTAGGCCCTCGGCGAAGTGTTCAGGATGGTGCTTATCGAACTGGGCTGTCCAGCAGGCTTCATCGACGGCTTGTGCCAGGACACGGTGATCGAGATTGTCCTCGTGGAACAATGAACCTGGATCGAAGGTTACGATGCCGTAGGGTTTGATTCTGCGTATGGTATGTATCACACGTTCCCGCAGCGCGACCCGCGAGACGTCACCGAGGACGTCAGTCTGCCAACCGAGGTCCTCCACCTCTGCTATTCCGAGAACCCTCGCCGCCTGCCTGAACTCGACGGCATTGCGCTTGATCGTTTGGGTCTCATCCAAGCCGACAGAATCCCAACGGTCATCCGTCACGCGCAAGCAGTGGACATACCAACCCGCTCTTGCCCACATTGCGACGACGCCACCTACGAAAATGGCAGGATCATCGGCATGGGCCACCACAAGCAAGAGCGTGCGTCCCATACCCTTTTCAAGGTTCTCTTGCGTGACGACTATCGGCTCCGTCCGCAGTTCCGGGATCGTGAAGCGAGCCATCAACCTGTTCCGGAGGACGCCGGCCCGGCCCGCCTGCCTGCCGCCATGGTTGAAGGCGCCGTCATCGCCGAGATGCGCCGCCTGATCGCCACGCCGGAAATTGCGGCACAGGTTCTCGAGCGATTCCAGCAGGAGAGTTTCCACTGCGACCAGAGGGAACTCGTCGCCGCCCTCAAGTCATTCCACGGCCTCTGGGAAGTCCTGTTCCCGGCCGAGCGCGCGCGGATCGTCAGGCTGCTGGTAGCCCGGGTGACCGTCAGCCCCGACGGCATGGCCATCGATCTTCGCCATCAGGGGCTCGGCATCCTGACACGCGAACTGCTGGCCAAGAGGTCCGACGGTGTTGCAGCATGAAAAACGACACGGTCCGGGTCTTCGTTCCTCTCAGCGTCCGCCGCCGCAATGGCCGGCCAAGGATTCTGCCACCAGAAGCGTCGATAGAGCAGCAATTACGCGCGCAGGATCCTCACATCCTCCGCGCCATCGGCCGAGCATGGGCGTGGCGGCGGCGGTTGGAAACGGGTGAGGCGTCCACCATCCAAGATATCGCCAAGGCCGAAAAAGTGACGGACCGGTTCGTCAGTCGCATCATGCGGTTGGCCTACCTGTCACCGGATGTGCTCGAGCGCCTGCTGCTTCGGCGCGAGCCGCCGACGGTGTCGGTCAACGCCCTCGTCGACGCAACCTATTTGCCATGGGCAGAACAGTTGGGAAGAGTTTTTGACGATAAGACATTGAGACAGCGAAGCTAGGTGACATCGAAGGACTGTGCACTGGTCGAGGATGCCCGATGACCCGATAGACTGCGGAAGCAGATGTTTTGCGCCGGCTTCTCATCAATCTTTCACACGACAGATTAAAACTGGCGCAGCCCCGTGCGCCTCATGGTAGTGCAGTGGGAACAACTCACCGTCATCTGAGGTCGTCGTTCTTGAAGACAGTCAGCGTCTAAACAACGTCCGCAAATTGTTACGTTTCGAAGTCGACTTCAATTCTCTACCAGACCTGTTCTGGGCCGGTTAATGGCGCATCTGAGTTGATTCCGTATGAGACACGGGTACGGAGCTCGATTGAGCGGGCCAGAAGCTCCGCCATTTCTAGCGTCTGGATTAATGCTTCTTCTGTAAATGAGGTCAAGCATCTTTCCGCTAACTCAGATTCCCCCGAAGTGATGGCGAGGTTGGCAAGTCGTGCAATGTCAGATGCTTTTTGATCAAGCCGCCGTTCGAGACTTCGCCATACGTTCTGAACTTCGGCAAGAAATTGGTGGCTACGTTCGAATGCGAGATACTGCAACCGCTTGAATACCGCCGTGGCCGATCTCGTCGATTCAACTCCACGCGATATTGCTGATGGGTTCGGATGCGGCCTGGGGTCGATGAAGCGCTGCGCCTCCCTGTCGCTGAGATAGCGGTGCTGCCTGAATTCTTCCGGCACATGCTGGATGCCTAGAAAAACGGGAGAGAAGGGCGCGGTCGACGCACCGATGTGAGCGTGCCACATCATTCTCAACGCCATGTGGCACTGGCCCAGCAGCGGGACCACCTGGCCATAACCGGCAGTATCACCCGTCAGCCGCTCGGTGGCCACGAATGACATCACATCGTGCAGCCCGATCTTTTCCGGCCGCGCTGCGAGCCTGGCGAGTTCTCCCTCCACCCATGCGACGCCATCCCATCTATGACGACCGTCGCCATAGATCGTGTTGACGTTGAAGGCGCCACCCGAAGCCGGGTCATACCACCCTCGTTCTGCGGCGAATGATATGAAGTTCGCGGACCACAGCCAGTCTCTGCCTCCGTCTCCCTTTGCAGGAACATCGCCGATATATCCCGGCCGCGATACCCTGATGGAATCCGCTCCCAGCCGCTCGGCCGCCCATAGGCCCTGCCCTCCTGCAAATTCGATGACCACCCAAGCTTCGTCCGCATCCGCCACGAGATGCGAGTTGCCGCCATAGGTGACGTGACCATGCTCCGCGATCATGCTCCCGGTGAGTTCGACCGCCTCCCGCGCCGTGCGTGCGCGCTCGAGGATCAACTTGCAGAGATCGCTGTAGTTGGGGCCTGCTTGTGTCGCAGGCGTCATGTCGATCAGTTCCTGCCGCGATGGTGACCAGACGTCGCGCAGCGCAACCCCGTATTCGTTGAGCCCGCCGTTCGTGAGCGGTGCCGGTGTGCCCTTGTAATAGCTGTAGCAGACCCTCAGGTGGCGCGAGGTGCGGCCTGCTTGCGGAATCTCTGTCAGCCTGCCGGGCATGTCTGCATCAGCTGATACACCGACCGTCATCGTAGCTCCTGGCGGATGGTCTTTTTCCGGAACGACTTCGAGCCAGTGGCTCGACGGCTCGTCACCATAACCGGCAAGATATCCTGTCCCCGATTGCGTGAGGTTTTTGCCGACATAGATTGCGTAGCTCATCCGGGCCCCGTAATTGAACAATTTAGTCGCTGCTGAAGCCAGCGGCGTTTACCGCGCCGCCGTGTGGTCGCAATCTGATCCGGGACGGCGTTACTCCACCACCCACCAGCGTTCAACGGCGCGCGACCCGTCGAAGGGTCCATCCGACGACAACAACGGCCCATGCGCGATGGTGTTGTTGCGCGCCATCACAAAGTCGGCGAAGGCAAATACCAGCGCTCCGCCATCGTCGTGGAGGATCTGCTGCATCTCGCCATACATTGCCCGCCGCTTCTCGGGATCGAGTTCGGCAAGTGCCTCGAGGCGCAGGGAGTCGAACTTCGGATCGCTCCAGAAGGTGTCGTTCCACGCCGCGCCCTTCGTATATCCAATCGCGAACATCTCGCCCTCTGTCGGATATCCGCCCCAATAACACGCAGCGAAAGGCTTCTTCATCCAGACATTGTCCCAATAGGCGTCATTGGCCTCACGCACCACGTTGAGTTCGATGCCTGCGCGCCGGGCATGCTCGGCAAAGAGCACGGCAGCATCGGTCGCGCCGACGAAAGCCGCCTCGGCGGTGCTAAGGTCAACCTTCAGGTTCTCCATCCCTGCCTTCTTCAGGTGGAACTTCGCGCGCTCGGGATCGTATTTGCGCTGTGGAATATCCTTTGCCCAGTAGCGATAGGATGGCCCGATCGGCGTGTCGTTGCCGAGATGACCGTAGCCGTAGAGGATCTTCTCCATCAGGTCCTCACGGTCGATGGCGTATTTCAGGGCGAGCCGCACATCCACATTGTCGAAGGGCGCCACATCGGTTCGCATTGGAAAGGTATAGTGCAGCGAACCCGTAACGCGATCGAGCGTGATGTTGGGTTGCGATTTAAGGAGTTCGACGGTTTTCAGGTCCACCTCGTCGATGGCCTGCACCTCGCCGCTCAGCAGCGCATTCGTGCGCGCGCTTGAATCCTGAATGCACAGAAGCTCGACCTCATCGGCGAATGCGCGATCATCGCGGAAGTAGTTCTTGTTGCGTTCAAGATAGGCCCTCACGCCGGGTTCATATTGCTTGAGGATGTAGCCACCGGTGCCGTTGCGGGACTCCCAGTTCATCCGCTCTCCCTCAGCGGGATAGACCGTGAAAGCCTCCGTATTGAGAACGATCGGCAGATCGGCGTTGGCGCTGGCGAGCGTGATGATGATACCCGCGGCACCGTCGGTCTTCACTTCGGTGAACTGATCCGCGATCGGCTTCACGAAGGACTTCGAGTCAGCCGCGCGATGATGGTTCAGTGACACGACCACGTCTTCTGCCTTGAGCGGCCTGCCGTCATGAAAGGTGACGCCACGGCGAAGCTTGAAGTGCCATGTCTTGCCGTCGGCCGTATCCCAACTTTCGGCCAGCGCAGATCCCACCGTTCCATCAGGCAGTAATTCGGTGAGAGTGTTGGCCATCGCATTCGTCAACAGGCCCTGGTAAGCGTTTGTCCCCAAGGCCGGATCCGTCGAGTCCGTGGTTGATCCATGTCTCGATCCAAGAACCATCTTGCCGCCCCGCTTGGGCGTCTCAGCCCGCGCCGGCAATCCCAGAGCGCCCATGGCGCCCGCAGCGGCTGAAAGCTTCAGTGCATTGCGGCGGGTTACAGAAGGCAACAACAGATCGGTCTTGCGCATGAGTGTTCTCCAAAGCCAAGCATTGTTCTGGCAACTACACAATATCAAACGCAGCATTGGGTCAACTCGACATCATTTCGGGTCTCACGTTCGGTGTTACGTCGCGCGTTCACCGGCAGCCATTTGCCTCGGGCGTGATCTGGAAGTTTCTGGGCAGAACGATCGGGATCAGAAACGCACTCGATCGCTGTGGTCGAATCCCGCTGAGCGACCGGTCACTCGACCCGAGTGTCCGGAAATTCTTTGTTGGCGGAGAAGCAGGTTTGGTGACCAGCATCAAACCTTAGAGCATCGGTAGCTCAGTTGGAATCGAAGGGGATTTCCAAATCAGTTAATAGGTGATTCAAGGTTTGCGGAGGTGATCCGTC
>CAMDBX010000130.1 GCA_945889445.1 Rhizobium sp. Q54 | reverse complement strand
CCTGCCCCCGCCTCTCAGCCCTATGCCATGCAGCGTCATCCTCTTCGAGACGTAGCGCCACGCCAGCGGCAGCAGCGCCTTGCCCAGCCGCCGGCCGAACTCGATCCAGAAGGAAGGCCGCCGATCCACGAGGAACGCCCCGGCCCCGAGGCCGAGAAGCACCACTGTGATCGCAACGACCTCCTGCCAGTTCATGCTCAGACAAACTTCTTGTTGGGGATGGCCCAAACCAGCACCGGCGTGATGAGGCCGATGATGGTGGCGATGGTGTCAGGCGTCGCCCAGGGCAGCCGATCTCGCCCACTCCGCACGATCCCGCTGATGTTCAGCCGCTTGCGGATCGAAACGCTGTCGACCCCGACGAATATCCGTTGCAGACCCACGAGATGCTGTTCGATGCCCATTGGCACGGGTTCCGGATCTTTGGCGGCGTCCCCAGACGGGGTATCTACGACAACATGAAGACGGCGGTGGATCGTGTAGGTCGCGGCAAGGAGCGACAGATCAACATGCGCTTTCTCGCGATGACGAACCACTATGTCTATGAGCCCGAGTTCTGCAATCCGGCGGCAGGTCGGGAGAAGGGCCAGGTCGAGAAGAACGTTCGGGATTCGCGCCACCAGATATTGTAAGGCATGCCAGACTTCCCAGATCTTCAGGCGTTGAATGCCTGGCTGGAACGGCGTTGCCTGGACCTGTGGCGAGACACGGCTCATGGCACGCTGCCTGGAACAATTGCCGATGTATGGGCTGAGGAGCAGGCCTCCCTTATGCAGCTGCCTGTCGCCTTTGACGGCTTCATCGAGTTGAGCAAGCGGGTCTCGCCCACCTGTCTGATCAGCTTCGAGCGCAATCGCTACAGCGTTCCGGCGTCCTTTGCGAACCGTCCGGTCAGCCTGCGGATCTATCCAGACCGGCTGGTCGTGGCGGCCGAGGGCAATACGGGCGCGTGATCGCCGTCTACTTTAAGGGCGAGACCAACCTCAATGCATGGATGGTCGCGCAGGGCTGGGCGGTGACGTACTGGAAGTATGGAAACGATTACATCTCCCAAGAAGAAGAGGCAGCCTTGCCCGCCGCGGGATATGTTGAACGGACTGGCATCGCGGGCCGGTAGAACCGCTGCTCCTAGGATAATGAGCTCGCTTCGAATGCATCTTCGCCAAGCAATGAAAGTTCCTTGATCGAACGCAAACCCATGAGCTGCAGGGTTATGGCGACCTCCTGCCCAAGGAACGAGAAGAGATGGTTCACGGCTGCTTCTGCGCCGCTTGCGACGGCCCAGGCGAAGGGGCGGCCGAGAAGCACAAAGTCCGCACCGAGTGCAATTGCCTTGATGATGTCCGTTCCCCTGCGGAACCCACCATCCACGTAGAGCGAGAGTTCAGGGCCGATGGCCTGGCGCGCTGCCTTCACCTTGCTGATGGTGGAACAACCATGATCAAGCTGACGGCCGCCATGGTTCGACACCACGATGCCGTCTGCTCCGCTGTCCCGCGCTTGGCGCATGTCATCGGCGTCCATCAGTCCCTTCACGATCAGCTCGCCCTGCCACTGACTGCGAAGGTTGCTCAGCATGCTCCATGTGAGGTTCTTCTCGAGCCGGGATGAGAGGTTCCTCGCCTGGGCAAGTGCGCCGCGGCCATATTCCGGGCGGCCCGCGGCAAGTTCAACCTGCGGAAAGCCACTACGCAGCACGTCGAGTGACCAGGCCGGACGCTGGGCAAACTGCCACAGCAATGCAGGCGTCACCCGGTCGAGCGCACGGAAGCCGTTGCGCACATCCCGCTCGCGCACCGAGGTGACGGCTGTATCAACGGTGAAGAAGATCCGGCGGACGCCGACCTTGCGCGCAGTCTCCAGACGCTCCGAATTCACCTCCGGATCGCGGTCGAGATAGAGCTGGAAATCAGGCACTGAAGCGGTCACGGCGGCGACGGTGTGAAGACCGGAAATCGAGAAGCTGGAGAGCACGGACGGAACACCGGCCTTCATCGCCGCGCGGGCCACCGCGATCTCACCATGGTGGCGATAAAGCCCCATGAAGCCGACGGGGCCCGGGCCGAAGGGGAGCGACAGCTTTTGGCCGCGAAGCGTGACGCTCAAGTCCGGCTCACCCACCGGACGCAGAACCCGCTGGCGAAGCCGCAACGCTTCAAGGTCGGCCCGGTTGCGGGCAAGTGTGGTTTCGGAGAAAGCGCCGCCTTCGATGTAATCGGCGAAGATGCGGGGAAGCCGCCGGCGCGCCGCTCTCTGGAAGTCATCGACGTTCAGAATGCCCTTCATCGCCGATCAGCCTTTCAGGTAGCGGTCACGAAGCTCGCTCACGGCATTCACATGCGAAGAGAAGCCTTCATAGGTTCCGAGCCTGTGGGCCACCGACGCCATCTGCGGATAGGCCTTGGCGGTGACATAGCCGACTGAACTGCGCCGGATGAAATCGCTCACCGACAAGGGCCCGTGGGTGTTGGCGCCCTTCGAGGTGGGGAGCACGGCGTTTGGCCCGAGGCCGAAGTTTCCGATCGACACCGGCGTATGCGTGCCGAGCAGCACCTCGGCGGCTTCCGTGATATCGCCCAGATATTCGAAAGGCCGGGTGGACAGGATCTCGAGGTGTTCGGGCGCATACTCATTTACGAAAGCGCAGGCATCCGCCATGGACTGCGCCAGGATGATGCCGCCTGATTTTCCGGTGAGCACAGCGCGCGAGAACTGCACACGCTGTTCCGTCATCTTATTCCAGTGCTCCGGCAGGGCGGCAAGCGACTCGTCCACCACGCGCGGCGAATCGGTCACCAGCCAGGCGGAGCTGTCCGACCCATGTTCGGCCTCGATCAGCAAGTCAAGCGCCGCAAGCCCACCATGCACCGTGTCATCGGCAAGGATGATCGCTTCGGACGGGCCCGCAGGCAGGCCCGGGTCAATGACACCGGCGAGCAAGCGCTTTGCGGCCACGACCCAGGGACTTCCCGGTCCCAGGATCTTCTGGGCCTTGCGGATGGTCTCAGTGCCAAAGGCCGCTGCTGCAACGGCCTGGGCTCCGCCCACCTTGTAGATCGTGTTGACACCTGCGATGCGCGCGGCGACCAGCGTGGCCGCATCAACCTTTCCGTCCGGCCCCGGCGGCGTGAAGATCGCAAGATTGGGAACGCCCGCAACCACCCCCGGCACTGACGTCATCATGGTGACGGAGGGAAAGGAGCCCTTGCCGCGCGGCACATAGAGTGCCACCGAGTTGATGGGAAGATATCGGTCTCCCGCGAAGGCGCCGGGCCTGATTTCCTTCAGCCACATCGGCTCTGGAAGCTGCTCCTCATGGAAGCTGCGGATGTTGTCGATGGCATAGCGGATCGCGTCGCTGAGTTCCGCGTCAACGAGCTTGAAGGCCTCCTCGAACTCGGCTTCTGAGACCTTGAGCGTGGCCGCCGTCAGCGATGTGGCCTTGTCCAACTCGCGCCCAAGGCGGACGAGAGCCGCATCGCCCTCCTGCCTCACCGCGTCGATGATGGGCTGTGTCTTCACCAGATAGCCGGCGAGGTCAGCCTCCGACCGCGCCGTCAGGGCGAAACGCTGGGCAGCAGAGAGGTCCTTCAGCTTCTGGACGTTGACCTTGGTCATCGGGCATTCCCCTCGGTTGGTAGCGGAGTGTTCAACATCACTTAGACTTCAGGAAGATCTCAAGACCGACCAGCCTGTCTAGGAATGCGATGGCAAGAGCTGCCATGACGATGAAGACAACTGAGACAGCAGCAAGATCCGGCGTGATGATGGAGCGAATGGAGTTATAGATCTGCACGGGCAAGGTGACGGTGCGTGCATCGACCAGCAGCAGGCTCACCAGGAACTCGTTCATCGCGAGGATGAACATCAGCAGAGAACCCGTGATCACGCCGGGCATCACCGCGGGTAAGGTCACATAGAGAAATGTCTGTACGCGCCCCGCACCGCAATTGGCGGCCGCATGCTCGAGATCGGGATCGAGCTGGGCCGCACTCGCGGAGACCGACCAGATGATGAAGGGCAGGTTGATGACGGCGCAGGCAAATCCGACAGGCCAGAGCGAGCCGAGGGCACCAAGGCGTCCGAACATCATCATCAGGCCGATGCCGGACCCGATGAGCGGGATGGTGAAGGGCAGCAGCAGATACATCTGTACGCCATTGAAGCAGCGCAGCTGGTATCTCGCCAGCGCAATTCCGGCAAGCGTACCCGCCGGCACCGCAATCAGCATGCAGATGGAGGAGACGATGAGCGAGCGCAGGAAAGCCTGTTGCAGGTCCCGCGCCAGCGCAATCTTCTCATACCAGCGAAGCGACAGGCCCTCCGGCGGAAAGGCGATGATGTTGCCCGCCGTGAAGGACGCGCCAAGCACCACCACCGTCGGAGCCGAGAGGGTGACGACCGACACCCAGACGATGGCCCAGAACCAGAAGCGCTGGGAGGCGCTGATCATGCCCGCCTCCCGGCGGCTAGCGTTCCGGCGCCGAAAACCGACAGGACCACGCCGACGAGGAAGGTGCCCCCCATGACCAGCAGTAAGGTGAGCGCGGCGCCGAGCCCCGCATCCGAGGTGCGGAAGAACTGATCGTAGATCGCGTTGGCGATGAAGTCCTGCGAACCGCCGCCCAGCATGGCGGGCATGGCAAAATCGGTGAGTGACAGGGTGAGCACCACGAGGCCAGCGCCAATAAGGCCGGGACGCGCCATGGGCAGCACAACGTGCCTCATGGTCCTCGGCCAGCTGGCGCCCAGCGACTTCGCGGCGGTCTCCACCTCTTCCGGGATGGCCGTCAGTGCCGGCGCCAGCATCAGAACGGCGAAGGGCAGCATGTATTGCACGAGCCCGAAGACGACAGCTGGAAAATTGAACAGGAAGCGATGTGGATCCAGCCCGATGAGCCCCGTAGCCTGGTTGATGATCCCGTCATTGCCGAGAATGATCAGCCAGCCATAGGCGCGCACAACCTGGCCGATGAAGAATGGCAGGAACAGGCAGATCAGAAGCGCCTTTCGGGCCGCTGCACTGCGGGTACGCACCATGATATAGGCATAGGGGAATGCGAGGATGAGGGTGAGCGCCGTCGTCAGCACGGCACCGAGGAGGGACCGCCAGGCGACGGTGAGATACACATCGGACGTCGCCAGCTTTTGATAGTTGGCAAGGCTGTAGCTCTCCGACATGCGGAAGGTTGCGGTATCGAGCGTGCGGAGCGACGTATCCGCGATTTCGATCATGCCGACGACCAGCGAACCCACAATTATGAGGGATGGCGCGATCAGCAGCCAGCCCGTATGGCGGGACATGGAGCGCGGCCACAACCGGTCTGCCAGCCATTCAAGCGCGTCCATCACGCGCCAGGTGAGCGGGTATCGGGCCTTGATGCTGGGCGGCATGATGTATCCGGGTGTCCGTTCGAGCGAAAGGCGGCGGGGCAAGGCAAAGCGCCCTGCCCCGCCATGACTGTGCTTAGCCCTGCATGATGGACTTGAAGGTGGCGAACCACTCGCTTTCGTTTTCCACCTGCACCTTGCCGGGAATGCGGATCAGATGCTTGAAGTCCTCCGGCGTGGTCGGATAGGACGGGTCACCCATCAGACCGGCGGGCGGCTTCACGCCGGGGATTACGCCAGGAAGGCCGAGACCATCAAGCCAGATCTGCTGAGATTCAACCGACAGCGCGAGGTTGATGTACTGCTTTGCCCAGTACTCTTCGTTCGCCGGCAGACCCTTCGGGATCCAGAAGCCGTCGGTGTCGTACTTGCAACCTTCCTCCGGCACGGTCCAGGCAACGTTGATGCCATTCTTCTTAGCCTCGCGCGCGTTAGTGGAGATGGTGCAGGCCGCATCGATCTCGCCCTTCTGGAACCAGGTGGTGAAGTCCGGGTCCTCTCCCAGCAGCGGGCTCTGCGTCTTTAGCTGCTTGATGAACTCCCATGCGGGCGCCATGTTGCTGGGAATGTCCTCGAGCTTGCCACCGCCCGCCACCTGGGCGGGGAAATGCATGCCGATGCCGTCATTGTAGAAGGCGACGCGGCCCTTAAGCCGCGGGTCAAGCAGTTCCTTCCACGACTTGGGCGCGCCGTTGGGGAATGCCTCCGGACGGTAGGCCAGCACATAGACATAGCCGTACGTGTTGACGATGGGAAAGCCGTCGAGGCCCACGGGCTTGGCGGTTTCCATGGCGTTCTTGAGGTTGGGAAGATCGGACAGATCGACCGTGATGCCGCGGAGTGCTGACTTGGTGGCATTGGTCGTCGTATCCCAGTTGATGTGGATGGGCGGCACGCGGCCCTGATCCACCGCAGCCCAGACCTTCGGCCTGATCTCGTTGTCCTCCGTTAGGTCATGGCGCACCCCGATGCCGGTGAGCTTCGTGAAGGGATCCGAAACGCCAGCTTTCAGTGAATCCACCCAAGACCCGCCCCAGGCACGCACGATAATCTCGGCGGGCTTTTCGGGTTCGCTTGCCTTAGCGCGCGAGCCCGCACCAGCCATAATCAGTGCCGCACTGCTTCCCGCCAGGAGATGCCTGCGGGACATCCTGCCGATCGTATGTGTCATGTTAGTTCCTCCTTGCTTGGTTGATTATCGTTACTCTTAGGGCCTTGCTTCAAAGACGATCATGTCACGGGCGCGCCAGCCAAGACTGACAGGCGCATCGGTGGCAAAAACGGCTGCGCTCTCAGGGTCGTGGTGATAGACCAATATGTTTTGTGAAAGCGCAGGCACCTCAACCACATAGAGCAGGCGCTCACCCTCGAAGATCACATCGGCTATGGTTCCGAGAAGAACGGTCTCGCAGCCCGCAAGCGACACCTCCGGGCGGGCAATCCTGACCTGTTCGGCGCGCACCACTCCGCGGGCCGCCATGCCAGGTTGAAGGCTCCCCGATAGCGAGCCCGCCAGCGTCACGCCAGCCAGCATCAGCCCGCCAACCGTTGCCGTCCCCTCGATCAGGCTCGAGACACCGATGAAGCGCGCGACGAACTCATCGGCGGGCGAACGGTACATGAGCGCGGGGCTTGCATGCTGGTGGATGAAGCCGCCATCCATTATGATGATCTCATCCGAGACGACGAGCGCCTCGCGCTGATCATGGGTCACGTTGATGGTGGTGACGCCAAGCTCCTTCTGGATCCGCCGGAACTCGAGCTGCATCTCCTCGCGCAGCTTGCGGTCAAGCGCTGCCAGCGGCTCATCGAGAAGAAGCAGTGCTGGCTCGAACACCAGGGCGCGGGCGATTGCAATCCGCTGCTGCTGGCCACCAGACAATTCATGGATGCGTCGGTTACCGTAACCATCGAGCCGGACCAGTTCAAGGAAGCGGCGGACACGGGTGGGAATGAAGGCCGGATCGAAGCGCCTCATCTTCAGAGGGAAAGCAATGTTCTCCGCTGCCGTCATGTGCGGGAAGAGGGCAAGTTTCTGGAAAACCATGCCGATGGAGCGGCGGTCCGGCGGCACCGCGTCAACCGGCTTTCCGCCGATAAGGATATGGCCGGAGGTGGGACGCTGGAAGCCTGCGATCATCCTGAGAAGCGTGGTCTTTCCAGAGCCTGATGGACCCAGAATTGTCAGGAACCTGCCAAGGCTGAGGTCGAATGAGGCCCGGTCCACCGCCTTGCTGCCGGTCCCGAAATCCATCGACACCTCGCGCACGCGCACGGTGGGGGGCGCATGCGCTGGCGCCCCCACCGCAGCGGCGCTCGACTGGGTCTCCTCAAGCATGGCTTCCTTCAATGTCCCTCCCGGAGAACCGCCGATCCAGGCCTGTGGGCAGAACTGACTACAGCTCCACATTCATTCACAAAAGCATCTCCTTCGCTTACACATAGATAATTCATACTAGATCGCTGCCAGATAGCCACCGTCGATCACCACGCACTGGCCCGTGATGTAGCGCGAGGCCGAAGCGGCAAGGAACACCGCAGCGCCTGCAAGGTCATCGAGTACGCCCAGCCGCCCGAGCGGAACTGCCGCCGTCATGCGCTCCACCCAGGCGTGGTTGGCGTAGAACACCTCCGTCATTCCGGTACGGAAATATCCTGGCGCGATGGCATTGACGCGGATGGACCGAGACCCCCACTCTGCGGCCAGCGCGCGTGTCATGCCGAGAATGCCGGATTTCGATGCACCATATGGCGCAGCCGTGGGCACGCCGACGAAGGAGGTAAGCGAGGCGAGGTTGATGATCGATCCGCCGCCTGACGCAGCCATTCCGGAGGCAACTGCCTGGGCCACGAAGAAGGCGCCCTTGAGATTGGTATCGACGATCTTGTCCCAGAGCGCCTCATCGACCTCGATCGCAGGCCGGACATCCTCGACACCGGCGTTGTTGACCAGAACGCCCACCGGCGAGACGCCGGACAAAACAGCCCGAATCTCGCCGGCGTTGGACTGGTCGAAGGCGATCCTCTCAACCTGACGGCCCTCCCGTCTTATCAGGTCTGAGGTTTTGTCCAGCGCTTCGATCCGGCGCGCAGCAACCACAAGGTTAGCCCCCGCCTGTGCGAAAGCCAGAGCCAATGCCTGGCCTATGCCGCGACTTGCACCGGTAACCATGACGCGTGTGCCCTGACACCCGAACTGGCGTGACAGCCACTCTGAAGGCACTTCAGTCATCGGGTGATCACCTCCAGAAACGGGTCCTGACAAGTATATACATATTCATGGCGCGATCATATGCCTCCGTCAATTGGCCTTCTGAAAGGCCTGGTCACGGCGAGCCGGGCCGCGGCGCGAAATCCGCCACCAGCTGGTGGAATTCGCCCGGGTAGAGAAGTCTGACATAAGTCACCCAGTTCTTTCCGCTCATTGTCCGCCGCAGGATTTCAAGGCATGCGGTACCGGACTCGATGTCTAGCGCTTTTGCGTCCCTTCCCGTTGCGTTGATGGCCCGAACGCGGTGGCTTGCAGCACTGAATGGCATGGTCCGCAACAGCCACTGCCCCGGCACGAGCATGGCGAAATCCTGCGCGGCAGCCTGGGGAACGACTATCAGATGAATGGCGCGCATTTCGAGGCAGAAGGGCTCCTCCCGTGCCAGATGCAGGCCCTTGAGAAACAGAATGCTTCCTCCAGCGTCCCCCGCCGGCATGTTGAGAAGGGAAACCTCGGCCGCGCTCAGACTGCGCTGTTCCAGCGAAATGAGCTTCCAGCGATATGGCAGGCCGAGTTGAGCGACTTCCTGTTCGATATCGGTGATCTCCATCACCGCAGATTGACCACGTGGCTGCGCGATGAAAGTACCGCTCCGTTTGCGGCGCACCAGAAAGCCTTCGCGCGCCAGTTGCGTCAGAACCTTGTTCATGGTCATGCGCGGGACGCCGTAGCGTTCCGCCAGTTCGGTCTCCTTCGAGAGTTGCATGCCGGGTGCCCAGTGGCCGCCCAAAACCTGCCGCCGCATATCAGCCAGGATACGGGAATAGAGGCTTTCCTTGGCCTGCCGGACCATGAGTCGAGATCTTTCCGGGCGTTCTCTCGGATGCCCCGGCATCCGGCGTTCGAACACCAAACGGCATGATACTCTCATGGAGAAGCCAGAAAATCCATCCCAAGTGGCGTTACGAGGGCAGTACAGATCTTGGTGTCAACGCCGGCCAACATTCTCACACTGATCTGGGGCACGCTTTCAGATTTCTTACGATCACAGGCAGATCTGCAAACAGAAATCATCGCGTTGCGCCACCAGTCCACCCCATTGCTCGGAGGACTCCATCATTACTGCGTCCGGATTTGATTTGCGGGAGGGACTGCTCGATGGCGAGATCTTCTACACGCTCTTTGAAGCCCGCGTCGTCGTAGAAAGCGGGCGGCGCTTCTACAACACCCTTCGCCCACAGGGCTCTCTGGGCTACCGGCCCCCCAGCTCCGGAGGTCTTCATTCCGCCGTCCGCGCGGGCGGCTACGCTAACCGGCACCTGATCCAGCTTTAGTCGCGTTGCAGCAGCCAGCCGGCCGTGGCCGGCGATGATCACGCCGGCGGCATCGACGAGGATCGGATTGGTCCAACCGAACTCCCTGATGCTGGCGGCGATCTGATCGATCTGCGTGTCTGAGTGGGTGCGCGGGTTGCCGGAGAAGGCCGTCAGCGTGGCGATGTTCACGCGCTCGATGCCGTAGCTCTCGGGGATCATGGAAACCTCGTTGGGTGGAACCCTGGAAGTGGAAACCTGAGTGGAACCCTGAGGGGTGGAAACTGGAACCCTGAGCCGGGGTTTC
>CAMDBX010000129.1 GCA_945889445.1 Rhizobium sp. Q54 | reverse complement strand
GCGTGCCGAACTCGCGCGTATAGCTCCACTGACTTCATCCCCCGCCCCCTGCCAACTCAGGCAAAGGACTCTAACTGCCGTAGTTTTGCTCCGGCGCAGCCAAACAAATCGGCCGCTTCAGTGAGGTATTATTGCTCCGGCTTTTACATCCGCCGGGCTACCCGAAAGTACCGTTCGGTCGACGAGAAGATCCGGGTTGATCTTGAAGGACACCGTGGCGAATAGAAAATCGCCAAGGCGCACCTGCTCAACACCACCGACGTTTATTAGGGCGCGGTCACAATGGCCGGCGGAATGTAGCTCTCTGGGAGGTTTCCGGCGGTGTACGGCAGGATAGACGGCGGCTGGTTACCAGGTGTCGGATAGTAACTGCGCAGGATCACCTGCAGCGTGGTGCTGATAGCCGGGCTCGAACCATAGATACCGTTGTAATAGTCGCTGGACGGTGTGGGTATCCAGTTGGTGGCGGGGACACCGTCAGGCAGCGTCGGCGCCAACCAGATGGTCAGGGAACCGTTGCCATTCTTCACCAACTTGCCATCCTCGAGCTCGCTGGAGCCGAGCTGCGAGACCGGCTTCAGCATGCCCCAGCTGAGATTGCTTCCTGAGTCGCAGGTGAGATTGACGGTATCGGACGCCGCGCCTGAGTACTGGATCGGCACGTCGTCGTCGGAAATGTCCTGCTTCCACTGCGTTGACATCGGGAAGGTGTAGGTGGTGACATCGCCCGGCCCGGTGCCTTGCACCGGATCGCCCGCGACATAGTAGACGCCGTTCTGCATCTTGGTGTTGAGGCCGCAGCCTGCCGCAGCTGAACCGTCGAACAGGATGGGCGTGCTAGCGATGAGCTTGCCCCAGTTCGGTGCTGTGACCGTGATGGTGTCATTCGTGGAGCTGATCGCCAATACCTCGCTGTCCACCGTGGAATAGGCGTTGTTGAGCACGGCGGACTGGGGAAGGAAGGGAGCAGACACTTCGCTCGCATCCGGCTGGTAGACGGTGAGCGACCATAATCCCTTAATCTTGCCCTCGGTGTCCGTCACCTGCGGTGGATAGATGCCGATGACGGGCAGCTGCGCGCCGAGTTGTGCCTCCGTGAAGGTGATCGAATAGGCCTGGTTACCGTCGAGCAAGCCGCTGCTATTGCTGGTCATGGTCGGATAGACGGCATCAAGCGGAATGTTGGCCGAGCCGCCATTGAGCACGATCGTGGAGCGCACCAGATAACCCACCAGACTGTTGGGATAGGTGCCGATCAGGTCGTTGAGGATCGTCCAGTAATTGGTGTCGGGACCGGCCGAAAGGGTTTGACTGGCGATGACCTTGTTGAGTGCAACCTGCCCATCCTCATAACCCTGCTGAAGGGCGGTGAACTGCTCCAAGCCCCAGCCTGCAGGAACCTTGTAGCCATTCGCCGTAAGGCCGATCCTCGCGAAGTGACGCAATGTCTTTGCCTGGCCGAAGGACGGCGGCAGGTAAATTGTCTTCGCACCGTATTGCGGCACGACGTAGGCCGGAAGCCTGCGCAGCGGCGTGCCACCCAGAGCGGTTGTGAGGCGCGCAATGGGGCTCTTCACCAGCGACTGACCGAGTTGATCAAAGAAACGGACGGCCTCGGAGGGCGTGTCCTTATATGGTTTAGCCTGCGCTATTTCCGCATCCGTCGGCGGCGGATTTGTGTAGTCAGTCGGGAACACCGGCTGGAAGCCATTGGCGCGGAACTGGGCCAGCGTATTCAGCGCGAACTTCTTGCTGATATTATCATAGATGGACCGGGTAGAGTTCAACGCAGTACTGTCGGCGAGCGTACTTGTCAGGATGCGGATGAGCATCCAGTTGAGGTTCGTGTCAGACGCCATCACCGGGAGCGTATGACCACCGATGGTAGCCACCTTCTTGTTCGCAAAGCGTGAGTTGGGGCCGACCAGCAGGTAGGACTGTGAAACGTCGGACGGCGTTGTCCGCATGCCGATGCTGCCGATGGTGTTGATGTAGTCATCAAGGTAGTTGACGACATAGTACTGGTTGCGCGAGGGCGGCACCGTCAGCACCAATTCAGTGCCCGAACTGAAGTCCATGAACCCGTTGATATAGATCAACGAGGAATTGCCCGCATTGGTGGCCGAGTTGTTCCACGCGGCAGGGTTCTCGCCATAGGTGAGGGCATTGATGGGGGCATTGATTGTGGTGTTGTACTTGGCAAAGCGCCAGGTGAACTGGGGCCCAAGCCCCCAGACATAGGCCTCTGCCGCTAATCGCCGGATGTCAGCGAGGCTGGCGATTGGGCGACTGTCGGCCCGCGCTTCGTCGATGGGCGTAAGCCGCTCCATCACAATTGGTACCAATACGAATGAGAGCAGCGCAAGCGCCACAGCACAGAGACGATGTCGGAGGCATTCGGGCATCTGAACCTCTACTGAATAATATCACTGATTGTTGTTTGCTCGCGCATACGAATAGTTTTTGTTCGGGTCTCGCCCGGCTATTGCTTTTAGCGATACTGCCCCTGAGCAAGTGTGCAATTCGAAGAGGTGCTGAGGCTCACAAGCGCGTCTCGGTCGAGATCGTTGGTGAGGCCATCGCGGTTCAGGTCCCACCAGGTGGACGTATTGTCGGTGATAGTCCGCCACTCAGCCTGGTTGTCCAGGTCAGCACTGTTCACCAGCGCGTCGAGATTAGCATCACCCGGGCATGCCTTCTGCGAATTGAGCGTATCGGTCAGGCTCGTGACCAGCGCGTCGTAATTGGCCTTCACGGCACCTGAGAGCTGGCTGCTGCCTTCTCCCGGTCCGGTGCCCGGCGGTAGCATATTGTTCGCCTTCACGCCGGTCGGATGATCCAGCGTCGGGTTCCCGGGTTTCTGGTCAATTTTGTAGAACTCGTCCGTCGTCACCGATATGCAGTTGGCGCCATCCGCAGTGAGTTCCGGGTTGTCGAGATCAATGTTGGTCGCCGTCTGGCGAATGAGCTTGTAGAGCTGGTTGCGCACCCCATAGGACGAGTCGGGCAGCAGCGCCGCCAGCTCTTGATCAACCGAATTGAGGTACTGGTTGACTTGGCAGCAGGTCGTCAGACCATTGCCGCTTTTGTAGGGCTCAGGAATGTCGGCGTCCGTTCCCTTGCCATACCAGATTCCGCCACTTCCAATCTCACAGAGGTCCTTAGTCGGGAACAGGGTGGTGCAGGTTTTGATGGACTGAACCACGCAGGCTCCGTCAACGTGGCTGGTTGACCGGGTGTTGGTGCCATACTGCGTGAAGTTCGTGGTCCTGATGGGCGAGGCGTCCTGCCGCGGATTGACGAGATATGGAAGCAGGGGTTGCGAATCCAGGCCGTGGTTGGCCGGTACTTCGTCCCTCACGTTGATCCCCGCCACTTCGCCGAACAATTGGAACAGATCGACAATGTTCACCATCGCGCGCACCGTCCTGTTGGGTGCTTTCACCATCGGCCCCGCCACGATCAGCGGCACCCACACCCCGGTTTGATAGACGAACCCCTTTGAATGGGCCGGATCGAAGGGCAACCTTACATTGTCGGCGAAGCTGCCATTGTCCGCAACCACCACGATGACGGTATTGGCGACCTTGGCGTCATAGACGAAAACACCATACTTGTTCCGCTTTGCAATTCTGGTTTTGACCAGAACGCGTTGCAGCTCCTTGTCGATGCCCTCCACCATCTGCCTCATCAGGGCGCGATCGTCAGTCGCGTTGCCGGCGCAAGTATTGCCGAGCTTTGTGGATTTGTTCGAGACAAGCCCTGGCGCTGCCGGCTGGTAGGGCGTGTGCGCGGCGGAGAAGGCCAGCGTTACCATCCACGGCTTGTCCTTCGGCTGCTTGTTGATCCAGTCGATGGCGAAGTCTGCCTCCAGCGTGGTCCGGTATCCACGGCTGGCCGGATCGGCGGGGGCCTTCACGATGGCGTCAGCACCTGGCCCCGGGTTCTCGGCAAGCGCGCCGACATAATAGCCATTCTGCTTGGTGAAATCGAGGTTGCCCGGCAGCGCTCCGCAGGATGCTTTGGGCTGCAGGATGCCACCTGCCGCAAGGCATGACAGCCCAGGCGACTTGTACCTGTCGCCGGTGCTCATATAGGTGCAGTCCCCGTTAGCCCTGTAGCAGGCCCCGTAGTCGGCGCCGTTCGCGGGGTCGATTTTCGTGGTTGGAACATAGCCGCACGTGTAGGTAACGCCTTCTGTGGCGGCGCCGCCTGCCGTGGTGTCGATGTCGCTCGGTCCCCCGTCATACCAGCCCTTGAAGTAGTCCCAACCGAGCCGGGTGACGTCGGTTCCCTGGTAGGGATCAGTCGAGGGGTTCTGGGGGTAGGACGGTGAGTTGGTAAAATGGGCCTTGCCGAACAGGGCACTCGTGTATCCGGCTTCACGCAGGATGTTAGGCGTCGTCGTTTCGTATGGCGACTGTTGTGAGATGGCAAGGTCGGGCGGCAGGATGGCGGCCAACACATTGTGGCGCAGCGGATAGCGGCCTGTGAAGAAGCTGACGCGGCTCGGCGAGCATTCCGGGGTCGCCCAGGTGTTGCGGAATAGCACGCCTGATTGTGCGATCTTATCAAGGGTTGGCGTATTCGGCGGCGCCAGCGGCCCAATGCCCCGGCCACCGTAGCCAAAGAGCTTCATCTGGTCGATGCCGACGTCATCCATGATCACGAACAGGATGTTCGGCTTTCCGGCGGACATGGCCGGCATCGCGCCCGCGCCGACCAGCAAGGCGGCTGCAGAAAAGGCAGTAGTGATTATGCGGAATGACTTGGCCACAAAGCGTTCAAAAAATCGCACAGGTCACCCCCAAACTGAAATAGTCAGATTGAGTATAGGAACTGATAGACAAAACAGAGCGTTCACAACGGGTGTATTCACCTAGTTTTATTTGTTTGCATGACTATATTAATATATTTTATTGATTTCTGCTCTGTCATCTCTCAATGGACAACCTCTGGGTCATAATGCGGGCCGCGGTGAGACCGTTGCTTGTCTATCAGTACGATCTCCAGTGTCCCGACAACCGACTGCATACGGCACATTCGCAACCTGCCCTACACCATTGCCCGCCGCAGCGAGTGACGCGTTTCCAAGCTTGGGGCATGGCCCCTAAACCTCGTTCGGGATCGGGCGATGGCCCACTTCGCCACGTCTCGCACCATGCCATCGCGGGCGCCGAATAGGCCGGGCGTCTCGATTTCGTCGTGTGATAGGGACGATCTGGCGAGACGCTCCTTGGTCTGTTTATAGCTTCTCTCTGAGTGCTTCGTGGGGTACCTTTCCATTGAAGGCGCCATGAGGCAACATAACGGCCCTTGCCGGTCAGAATCCGAAAGTCCTCGCGCCGTTGTGATCGTCCTGTCTTGGCCAAGGCAATCCGCCCCATTCATTGTTCGTGAAGAGGATAGTGTGGCGGAGCTGCGGGTGGCAACACCGGAGCTTCAGCCGGTCAGGTAATCATAAGCCGCGCAAGCGTGGACGCAGACGATATGGAGGAACTCCTCGATCTCCACACGCTCGTCTCGTGCACCCATGGTGCGCGGCGAGGGGCCATAGACATAGGCCGGGATGCCGCGGTCACGCCACAGGCGCATGTCGGTCGTGCCCAGCCCCACCATCGGCTTCGGATCGAAGCCTTGTAACGCCTGCACGTTGCGGCGGATCAGCCCGGTCATCTCGTGTTCGGGGTTGCACCAGTTGGGAGGGCTGAAGTTGAACTCCTCGTATCGCACTTCCGGATGCCGGGCTACGATGGCATCGAGTTCGGCCGTGATGCGTTCCTTTGAGCAACTGATTGGGAGCCTGATATCGACCTCGAATTCGCATGAACTCGGGATCATGTTGACCTTCGCTCCGCCTTTGATGAGTCCGATGTTGGTGGTGATGCTCTGGATGATGCCGGCGGCCCCGGCTCCAAGCGCTGCCTCGATCACCTCCGCCGAACCGCGCAAGACGGCACCGACATTGCCGGGTGCGGGCACCTCGGCCTCGATCTCCTGAATCTCGCGGATCACCTCGGCTGCAATCTTGGTGGCACTCTTGCTCATGTGGGAGTATGCACCGTGGCCGCCCGGCGTCTGCACATTAAACCTCAGCCAATAGGGCCCTTTCTCGCCGAAGCGCACCGTGCGGGGGTCGCTGGGCTCGCCGGAGAGGCAGCAGTCGCCATGGACCTCCGGATGGTGTTCCATCAGGTACCTGGCACCATAGGGCCCGAAAGTCTCTTCGTCCGAAACGACCGTGAGGGTGAGCTTTCCGAAGAGGTCATCGCGCAAGCGGGAAAGATAGAGATAGGTGAAGATCGATGCCGTGGTGCCGCACTTCATGTCCACCGCGCCACGGCCCCAGATGCAGCCATCGGCAATGTCGCCGCTCCACGGCCCGTGGGTCCAGGATTGGGGCTGCTCGACGGGGAAGACATCGAGGTGGCCGTTGAGCACCAGATGCTTTCCTGTCTTCGGTCCATCGAAGCTCGCCACGATGTTGGGCATCTCGGGATGGGCCACGATCCTGCGGTGGGCAAGTCCTTCGCGGTCGAGGAAGTCTGTCACGAAATCCGCCCCGGTTCGGGTGTCGCCGGGAGGATTGGGATTTTCCTTCGTCAGGAATTCGCTGAGGAACCGGATGAGCTTATCCCTGTCCGCTTCGATCCAGCCCAGCAGGCGCTGCTTGCCGTCCTCGCTCATGGTCTCTTCAACTCCGGAATGGGACTCACATAATAGGGAAGGTTGTCGCAGCGCGGCCTCCATTGACCCGACGCCTCGAGCGCGCGCACATGCGCGGCAATGTCCTCGAGCCGCGCGAACCAGACGCCACCTTTCTCGTGCATGTAGGTCAGCAACTCCTCGATCGCGTCGCAGCGGGCCATCCGGCCGCTCAGGAAGGGATGCCACACGGCAAGCCACATCCCGCCGTGCCGCCAGACGGAGTCGAACTCCTCGCGGAAGGCTTTCATCGCATCCGACGTTGCCTTAGGCTGCATCATATAGGCGAGATCGCGCGAGGACATGTAATGCGCCCAGTCATCCATCGCATAGTGACTCGGCATCTCGATGACCGAGCCTGAACCGTTGTCAAGAAGATAGGGAATGTCATCTCCCATCAGCGAGGCGTCGTAGTGAAATCCCTCGCTCACGAGATGATCGAGCGAATTGCGGGAGAAACGGTAGGACGGCGCGCGGTGGCCGCGTGGCCGCTGCCCCGTCATGGACGTGATCACCTCGATGCTCCGCTGCATCCAGTAGAGCTCGTCCTCCCGGCTCAACTCGTTCGGATGCTCATGAAGATAGCCGTGGTGCCCGATCTCGTGGCCATCGGTGAGGATGGCTTCCACGGCAGCGGGATAGCGCTCCATCGACCAGGCCGGGATGAAGAAGGTCTGCTTCATGCCGAAGCGGCGATACATCGCGAGGATGCGCGGAATGGCTACTTCCGGTCCGTAACGCAGCATCGACAGCGCCATCACCCGGTTGTCAGCACTGTCCGGGTGGGCGAGGTGCAAAATCGAGTCGGCATCCATGTCGAAAGAGACGGCGACGGCGCAGCGACAGCCGTTGGGCCATGGGATGGGATTTGCGAGCATGGAGAGTTCCTCAGAGCCCGAGCTTGCGGCGAATGAGGTTCATGCCGTTGCTGCGGTCATGGCTGCGGTAAAGCTCCTCCCGTAAGGCTGGTGCCGGCGTAGCATTGATGTTCTCGAACAGCGCCACGCGCATGGCACTGGAACTGCATGTCATATCCCATATGAAATTGAACAGGCGGTTCTTCTCGCGCGCGTCCAGGCGGTAACCTGGAAGATATGTATCGAGAAGGTCGCCCAGGTCTTCCCTCTCCCAGGCGGCTTGGGGAACACGTCCGATCAGTCCCTGCCCGCTCAAGTCACGCAGAATCTGCATGATGCGCGGGTAGTGCTCAATGGCATGAAGCCTTCCCGCCGTGACGAAGGAATGGTTGGGGAGCATTACGCCGCTCTCGGTCGGCTGGGCCGTCTCGACAGCGGCCGTCATCATGCCGCGAAGGATCGCAGCATAACTGATGACTTCGGCCACCATCGCCCGGACGGCGGGCACATGATCAGTGCCAAGGGCATCGACAATCAGTTGCGCAGCGCCCGCGAAGATTTCGCCGCGATAGGCCAGTCGATTGGCAATCTTCCAGAAGGCGAACTGGCCGAGCGTCGTGTATATTTGCCCCAGGGTCTTGTTCTTGTAGCTGAAGACATGGTCCCAGGGCACGAAGACATGATCGAAGAGCAGGATGCAGTCGGCCTCCTCGCCCGCGGCGTTCAGCGGGTTGTCTTCCCGGTTCTCGCGGCCTGACACGTTGGGCTCGCGCAGAATCATCTTGAGGCCCGGCGCATTGGCAGGGATCGCCGTCCAGATGTTGCATTCCTCCGGCATGGTCGGATCAGGCGGCGGCATCGACACGGTGCCGATATTGCCCTGCGCCAGAACGGAGTTACCCGCCTTGGCGCCACAAAGCACCACGCCGTCCTTCCTCTCCTCGACCACGCGGAGCCGCGCCTGCCTGTCGGGCATCGGGAGCTTGCGATTGGCCTGCACGTCGATGATGACATCGGAGCTCACCAGATTGTTCTCACGCCCCGTCTGCAGGAAATGCTCGATCTTGCCGAGCGCCTCGGGGTCCTTCTCTTTGATGAGGTGGTTCCACGCGACGAAGGACACAGCCTTCACCGGACCATAATCCGGCGGTCTGCCGAACACGCCGAAGGTCAGTGTCGTGCTGTGACGGATCATGGCGTCGTAGCGCTTGAGGTCGTCGATCGAGCGCGGCACGAGCCATGCGGTCGAGAACCTGTTCCCCGTGGCAGGATCGACGGTGGTCAGGAGATCCTGGGTTTCAATAGCCACCTGCGCGTCGAAGTAGGAACCGAGCGTCTCGATCGCGGTGCCAAGGGAAGGCTCGGCCGTGACGTCGGCGACATCCCTGCCTCCCAAAATCACGTGACGCCCATCCCTCAGGCTCTGCCGGTAATGCTTACCATCGCGCAGCCAAGGCTGTCCCGCGCTGCGGGCGACCTGGTTTCCGACAAGAAAGTGTCTCGCTCCGTCCTGGACGGGGGTAACGATGTTCATCATGGTGCGCCTCATTTCATGGGAAGACAGTTGCACCGCGCCATTAAATATGAAAATATCATATTTTCATCCTATGCATTGAAATTTCTGATGCAGATTTCCCTGAAGGAGCTTCGTTTCTTTGTCGCGGCGGCGGACCATCAGAGCATCACGCTCGCCGCCGCGAGCATGAACGTGTCGCAACCTTCGGTGTCGCTGGCCATTGCCGGTCTCGAGGACAGGCTGGGCATCCAGCTTCTGGTCCGGCATCATGCGCGTGGGGTTGCAATCACCGCGGCGGGCATCGACGTGCTCCGCGAGGCGCGGAAGCTCTTGGCGCACGCCAACGACATTCAAGCCATGGCTAGTGCGCTGGGCGAGGCTCCCCGTGGCCGCCTGAAGATCGCCTGTCTCACCTACCTCGTTCCGCGTTACCTGCCGTCTCTCCTGTCGAGTTTCTCGGCGGCCTATCCCGAAATCGAGGTCGATTTCGTCGAGGGTGACCAGAAGCGTCTTGTGGACAGCCTGATGACGGGAGAGGCCGAACTGGCGCTCAGCTATGACCTCGACCTTCCGAACAGCGTGAGTTCAGAACCTCTTGTGGACCTCGAACCGTATGTCATCGTGGCAAAACGCCATCAGTTCGCCGGGCAAAAAAGGGTCAGACTTCAGCAACTCGAGCAGGAACCGGTAATCCTCCTCGACCTGCCTATCAGCCGCGACTACTATACGGCTATCTTCACCAGCCTCGGAATCACGCCACGGATCCGCCACCGCAGCACCTCGATCGAGGCGGTGCGTGGATTGGTGGCCAATGGGCTGGGATATTCGATCCTCAACCATCGCGCCAAGTCGCTGACCGCCTATGACGGGCGCAAACTGGCGGAACTTCAGATCGAGGACAGTCTGCCTCCGGCCCGGGTATCGCTGCTCATGCCGTCCGGCATGAAGCCGCGCCGAATCATCGAAATCCTCGCCGCCCACACGCGGTCGTTCTTTCTGGACTTGTAGATTGGATCTCCGGTACTGGCGGCTATCGCACGGCACGACGACCGCGGCCCTTGCGCCGGGCCGACGGATCGTTCCAGATCGCAGCAAAAAGCCGTTTTCTTGTCGCCCGGGCCTGACGGGCACGGACTAGGAGACTCTCGCTACGCGGCAAGCGGCGCCGGCAGGGGATGAGGACGGCGGCAATGGCACGCCCTGTACCGGGGCACGCCCAGATGAGTCCATGATATGTCCACATCTTCACGCCCTAATTGACCGGAATATCATTCGCTGGAAGTGAAGAGAATGTGATGAGCCAGAGCTTCTGCCGTGCAGCGTAACGCCGCCGAAGGTGCCAGCCCTGATGGTGACGGCCACCGCACTTGCGTTCTCTACAGGCATGGATCCGGGGAAAAAGTTGGTCCGACCGACAGTAGGGTTGCCGGCATGGCAATGGTTGGATGAGAGGCCCTCGCGCTAACCAGAAAGAGGATGCAAAGCACGGCGGCAAGGGCAATATAAAATAAAATAATTTCAACCACTTGCTGCCGCCGTACTTTTCCCGCGCAGTCAGGAGGTTTGGAGAATATCGGGCAAAGAGAGACCAAAATCGACCGGCCCGCCATTCCGGCAGTCAGGAGCTTTTCGCGAGGAAGCCCGCAAATACTGGGGATTTTAGGCGCTCAGAAATCGCGGAGCGAGCTTTGCCCAAGGGCTAAATGGCGGATCACGAGGGATTCGGACACTCGGTACGAGATCGACGCCTCTGGGGCCGAATCCGCGCGGTGCGTTCGCGCGGGTCCAAGTCGTCGGGGCTTGATGACATCAGATCAGATCACGTCACGTCACGCTCGTCGTCGGCGCCGGTGGGCGGGTTGGTATGCTTCAGCGCCGAGA
>CAMDBX010000128.1 GCA_945889445.1 Rhizobium sp. Q54 | reverse complement strand
GCTCTCGCGCGATATGTTGAAATGGCGGGCCGCCTGACGCCCGCTCATTCCGTCCGCACAGGCCAAACGGACCTTCCTGTACAATTCCACGGTGTAAATCTCCGAGCCCTCCCTGTTCACACAGAAAGGGCATAGATAGTGGGCGACTTGTAGGCCGCCCGCAGCGGGCCAATCCCGCCGCTACCGTGGTCTAGTTTTCCACCGCCGTTCCCAGGCGGCCTTCGCCATCAACTCCTCCGTTCACTCCTACCTGATCCTAGCCTATGCCGGATCAGAGAAGGCGGCCGAAGACGTGGGTTTCTATTACGCAGCCAATGCCGCTGGTCGCTTTACGGGAACACTCCTGTCAGGCATGCTTTACCAATTGGGCGGGCTCACGGCCTGCCTTGCCGGCTCGGCATTGATGCTGGCAGCCTGCTTCGCCACCACGCTGTTGCTGCCGCTTTCACGGGATAACTAGCCGATAGGCTGCCATCTGGACATGTCGGTCAACTCATCCTCTCCGACGATCAGGCGCTGATCTTTGATCGTTTCGCATTGCAGCGACCAATGCATCGGACTGTCCATTTCGTTGGCAGGCGCAGTCACCTCGTATATGTGCCCTGCGTGAAGTCCTGTGAGCTTCTTGTAGCGTGTATTGAGCATGTTGGAAGTTCTCCAGACCAAACGGCATTGTAGGCCTTTGTCGTCTGCTGCTGATGACGCAGATCAATTCTAACAGACCCCGTTCGCGAGCATCAGGGATGGACTTAAGAAGCAACTCATCCTGCTCACGTCACAAGCGGAGCCATCGATTGGCATACAGGCTCTGTCCGCCATTGCGGAACGATGAGCAGCCTCTGATTTCATCAGTCGGGACAAATCAGACGGCAAAGACAGGTGCAAATCCTCCACCCGGGGTGCGGAAATTGGTGGTCTGCCCCTGATAAAGCCGTGAAATAGCAAGCAAGACTTTGCCGGCATAGGCATAGATCCTGATATCCACCTTTCGGGGGGTCGGAGCACCTTCGACTCGCATCATGCGCTCGCTTGGTGGAGCGAAGGCTTGTACAACATCGTTGCCACTGGAAATCTGACCAAAGACGCCGCGTGTGATCTTTTTACCACGGTATACGGCCTTGCTTCCGTATGGCCGGAATGCGGAAAGGTATCGAGAAGGCTACGACCACCAGGCTCATGGCCTTGTTGAGGATCACGGCAGGTAACGCTTCGAAACCGAAGATCCCGATCAGGATTGGGAGCCGGAACTCAGCTCCGCCGAGCCCTATGAGACCGCCAAGAACACCCACAGCCGCCCCGGCCACAAAGGCTGAGATCCGTCGTCAGGAGGTAATGGGTTCCTCAATCATGAAACGATGAGTTAACGCGGAATCACCCGCCAGTCACGCTCATGTGGCGGGCGACAGCCGGCTTGTTGTGGCGGCGGTCGATGATGAAGTCGTGGCCCTTAGGCTTGCGTCCGACGGCCTCGTCGATCGCGGCGTTGAGGAGCTCGTTGCCTTCGGAGGCGCGCAGCGGGGCGCGCAGGTCGGCGGCATCTTCCTGGCCTAAGCACATGTAGAGCGTGCCGGTGCAGGTGAGGCGGACGCGGTTGCAGCTCTCGCAGAAATTATGGGTCAACGGCGTGATGAAGCCGAGGCGGCCGCCCGTCTCCTTCACCTTCACGTAACGGGCGGGGCCGCCGGTCTTGTAGGGGATGTCCTCCAGCGTGAACTGGTCCATCAGTTGCGCGCGCACGACCGAGAGCGGCAGGTACTGGTCCGTCCGGTCGCCGTCGATGTCGCCCAGCGGCATGGTCTCGATCAGGGTGAGGTCCATGCCCTCGCCACCAGCCCAGCGCAGCATCTCGGGGATTTCGGTGTCGTTGACGCCCTTCAGCGCCACGGCGTTGATTTTGATCTGGAGGCCTGCCTTCTGCGCGGCTTTGAGGCCCTCTTTCACCTTGGGCAGGTCGCCCCAGCGGGTGATCTGCCGGAACTTCGCCTCGTCTAGCGTGTCGACCGAGACATTGATGCGCCTGACGCCATGGGCGGCCAGCTCATCCGCGAAGCGGGCGAGCTGCGATCCGTTGGTGGTGAGGGTGAGTTCCTCCAGCGCGCCGCTTTCCAAGTGGCGGCCGAGGCTCTCGACCAGGCTCATGATGCCCTTGCGCACCAGCGGTTCGCCGCCGGTGAGGCGCAGTTTCCTAACACCTTTTGCGATGAAGGCATCACAGAGCCGCTGTAATTCCTCGATCGACAGAAGTTCCTTCTTGGGAAGGAAGGTCATGTCTTCCGCCATGCAATAGACGCAGCGGAAATCGCAACGGTCGGTTACGGAGACCCTAAGATAGGTGATCGCGCGCCCAAAGCTATCAACCATGAGGCTCTCTGTGCCCGCAGTCACCTCAGACCGAAACAACTGGTTCATCGGACCCCCATCTC
Organism: Rhizobium sp. Q54; assembly: GCA_945889445.1. Lineage (GTDB taxonomy): Bacteria > Pseudomonadota > Alphaproteobacteria > Rhizobiales > Aestuariivirgaceae > Aestuariivirga. The sequence continues at coordinate 8,540 of CAMDBX010000128.1, read as the reverse complement.
TGCAAAAAATGGTGACCCGGAATATCCGCCGGGTCACCGACTGTTGTTATGAGGCGACGTAGTCGAACGACTTGAACGACAAGCCGCGGACTGAGGCCGGCGCATCCGAGATCTTCCGAATGTTTGCCCACGTCTGCTTGTAGTTCGGCAGGATCAGTTCATTGACACCCGCATTCACGATATTGCCCTGTGTACCACTAGGCGCACCGAACAACATGAAGGTCTCGTTTTTCCGGGCCGTCGGCTCCGGATAAACCATCGCCTGAGTAGCACCCACATCGTTGTAAATCTCAACCAAGTCACCGGGGTTGAGCCCAAACTCCGCCATGTCTGACGGATTGATCTGGATGAAGGGATACGGGAATCGGTCGGCGACGAAGTCGTTATTCTTGTCCAGGAACCAGTTCTGCCAGTTGATATTGGAACGGCCATTGTTGACGAGGAAACGGTAATTGTCTCTCTGGGCAGCCTTTCCGGGGGCCTGAAGGCCTCGCCACGCGCCGGCGCAGAACAGCGCCTTCTTGTCCTCACGGCCATGGCGGGTGAACTTTCCGTCTTCATAGAGGCGCTTGGTCCCTACCAATTTGCCGTCCTTGAAGTCAACAACGGGCTCCTGCACACCATTGTTGCCCATGTCGCGAAGTCGGTCATAGGTGACGATCTTGCCGGTATTGGCATGATAGCCGTCCATGAATGCGTCTTCCTCGCTCTTCCAGTCATAGCCCTTGAACTGGTCGGCATACTCATTGCGCCCCTGCTCACGCAGCACACGCTCGAGGTTTTGCGCAATACCCGCTGCAATCATGCAGTCGGGCTGGGCCGAGCCCGGACCATCCATGTACTTCTCGACAAGGCGCATGCGACGCTCGCCATTCATTGACGTGAGGTTCATCTCGCCCGACTCGACAGCAGGGAGGATGACATGTGCCGCCTGGCCGATCTGGCTATGGATGATGTCAACGTTGACAGAGAACAACCCACCAGCCTCGATTGCGGCAACGATTGCCTCAACCAACTCCTCACGCGTGGCTCCGGCGCGAGCATCCATGGCTTCCTTCACCATGTTGGTACGGCGGTTGTATTCGCGTTTGAAGGCGCTGGCGTTGAGCGTCGTCTTGTAGTGGTCGTTGGCCCATATGTGATGAACCTTGCCCTGGCCGGCGATCAGCAACTGATCGATATAAGGCGCCGGACGTCCAACGTGGGCGTCCGACGGCCGCATGTAGCCCTCCTGGTGGCCGCCCAGTCGGCAAACACCACCGCCTTCACGGCCGATGTTGCCGGTGGCAAGGCCAATGTTCACCAACGCGCCGATGGTGCGGTAGTTGTCATTGCCCCAGATGATGCCCTTTTCGTAAGCGGTCACGCATTTGCGGCGCGAACCGTCATCCTTTGGCTTGGCAATCCATTCCGCCGCCTTCTTGATATCCTCTTCGGAGACGCCGCAGATCTTGGCGCCGTCGGTCAACGACATCTTGCACTCAGCTCGGGCCATATCGAAGCCGCCAAGGGCAGCGGGATGACCTTCGTCAAGCGCTTGCGCCACGTCGCCCTGGAAGGTCGAGTTGGCGATGAACTCCTTGTCGACCCAACCCTGGTCAGCAATGTAGGTAAACAGCGTGTTAAAGAGTGCAAGGTCTGAGCCGGAGTTGATCTGCAAGTGCAGAACATTGTCCTTGCCGGCTTCAATGTTAGCAGCATTGATCGTCACCGTATGGCGCGGATCGACAACAATCACCTTCGCACCGTTGCGGATGCCTGGGATCATGTGGTTGAGGAACAGATTGGTCTGTGTCTCCAGCGGGTTTGCGCCAATGAGAAAGATCGTGTCTGTCAGCTCGTAATCCTCATAGTTGTAGTTCAGTTCGTCAACGCCCATGTCACGGGTGGAATGGACCTCGGAGTTATAGGCAGGTCGGTTGTGGATGCGGCAGTGCTTCACCTTCATGGACCCGAAGTAGAGCTTGCCGGTACCCCAAGTATTTTCGTATCCACCGGCTGAACCGCCGTGGTCAAACATGGAAACGAAGAGGTCGTTTTCATTGTCCTTATCGATGACGCGAGCGGTAACCCGGGCCACGAGATCGAGAGCGTCGGCCCAACTTGTGGGCTGCCATGTGCCGTAGCGCCAGATCATCGGCTCTTCGAGGCGTTGTTGCTGAGTGCCCGTCTTGTCGGAACGCCGGTTCTCTGCAATTCGAGCCCCGCGGACAGAGCCGAGGCCAGAGTTCACGACGCAATCCTTGTCCGGCTTGATGACAAGATTGACGTCTCGGCCATCCTGCTTCACCACGTTATACATCGAGGGCGAATACCAGGCATCGGAGTCTGCGGGTTGCTGCTTGGACAGATCCACGCCCATGGCGTTCTGGTCGGGGGCCGTGCCGCCCTGCTTGTTCACGGGCCAAGTGTAGGCCTTATAGCCACATCCGACGATGCAGTAGTGGCAAGTGACATTATGCTGCTTGGCATCTGCGGGAATGATCGGCAGACGATCGACATTTCTCTTGTAAGCCATGATCTAATTCTCCCTCAGAGTACGTTCGACAGGCGGCCGTAGAGCAGTTCGTCCACGCCTTCGGCGTAGATGTCACCCTTGTCGTCCACACGGAGCATGTATTGTGGCAGGTTCTGCGTGGCCTGACCCCAAGTCTGCTGGCCGCCGGCCTCGCAATCGAAGACTGAGTAATGGCCGGGGCAGTTCATCGTCTTGCTCTCGGCATTGTAGGCGAGCGGAAAGCCCTTGTGCGGGCAGACTGTTGTGAAGCCGACAATGTCACCTTCTGGACCAACGCCGCCCTCGACGGCCTTGCCAAGCTTCAGCAGCACGCCCGGTGCATCGGCATCGGGATAGGCAATCGGCAGAGGTTCGTTGGGCTTGAGATCCTTGACATTGGCTAGCCGTGCCGTTGGATAATCAACGAGTGCTCCGTTCGTTGCGGCCTTTGCTTCCTGCGCCGCAAATCCGACGACGGGCAAAGACGCCGCGGCCACGATGCCGCCGCGCAGGAATTGACGCCTGCCTACTTCGACCAACTTGTCACATCTTTTCATGGCAATTCTCCCATTGTTCGGGGAGGAGGCTAAGCCGAGTCAGCGCCGCCAGTTATTTGCACTGCACTCTATCCATCGATGGATTTTCAATGGCTTGAGTAACGCCATGTTCGGAAATCCGAACATGTTGCAGAGGCGAACGTCCGGATATCCGTACGGACTAGCGCGTCTCGGCCGCCAAACCGAGCCGTCGCATCTTCTCCCACAACGTGGTGCGGGAGATCCCGAGAATCCGGGCGGCTTCGATGATGTGACCCCCGGTTTCCTTCAGCGCCATTTCGATTTGCCGCCGCTCGGCTTCATCACGTGCTTCTGAAAGGGTCGAGAGCGGCTTGGCGACCTGGGGGGAGGTTTCCTTCGCCATTCCCTGTTCCGGGAATAGATCTCCCGGAGCGATGAACAGTGTCCTCGCCAAGGCCACTGCCCTCTCAAGCCTGTTCCGGAGCTCCCGGATGTTTCCCGGCCAAGGATAGGCGCTCGCAGCTCCAATGGCCTGCGGACTAATGGTCTTGGCTGCCTCGCCGCCCGTCTTAAACTTTGTGAGGAAGAGGCCCACCAGCCATTGGATGTCAGAAACCCGATGCCGGAGCGGCGGAACCTCGATGGTCATTCCGGCAATGCGGTAGTAGAAATCCTCCCGGAATCTTCCCTCTCGAACCAATACCTGAAGGTCGCGGTTCGTTGAGCAGACGATGCGCCCATGGAACACCATGTTTTGTTCCCCGCCCAGTCGATGATACTCGCGCGTTTCAACAAGCCTTAGAAGCTTGGCCTGAAGCGCCAGAGAGAGCTCGGCAACTTCATCCAGAAACAATACGCCGCCGCGCGCCCGCTCTGCAAAACCCCGATGGAAGGCCTGAGCGGATGCACCTCGATATCCAAAGATCTCTTTCTCCATCACGTCGGCAGGGATTGCAGCGCAGTTAACGGCGATGAAAGGTTCCTGGGACCGCGTGGATACTGCGTGCAGAAAGCGTGCACATACTTCCTTACCGACCCCGGTTTCCCCGGAAATCAGCACAGGTGTGGTCAAGTCGCTGATCCGCCTTATCTTGTTTTCGACCTCCTTCATCTCCGGTGACACCCCGAGGACGGCTCCGGACTTCAGATTGGTGTTGCGCTGGATCAGAGAATGAACCCGGGCAATGACCTTGGCCACGTCGAAAGGCTTCGTAACATAGTCGGCAGCCCCCTCTCGCATCAGCGACACGGCCTGATCCACATCGGCGAAGGCCGTCACAAAGAGAAACGGTGGCAGGGGCATGATTGCGGCATGGTGCCGAAAGAAGGCCTCTCCAGTCGTATCGGGCAACCGGATATCGCAGATCACGGCGTCCGGCCTGCGCGCTCGTAGACCCTTCGAGGCCTCTTCGCCGGTCTTCCACCAGTCTACAGTGCAGCCTTCGAGGCTCAGGGACTGGACGAGTGACTCTCCCATGACAGGGTCGTCCTCAATCACCGCGATGGAATGTCCCTCAAGCAGCATCTTCGAAATCGCTCCGCAACGGAATGAGCATACGAAGGGTTGTACCCGACAACCCCGCGCTGACCACCCGCAGACTAGCCCCGAGTTCATCACAGTGCCGCTTCACAATCCAGAGGCCGAGACCCGATCGCCGGTCCATGGGTGCCGCGCCTGCACCATCCCGTTCCAGGTACTCCTTGACGTTCTGGGGCAGTCCCTCACCCGTATCCGACACCTCGGCAATGAGGTGTCCTTCCTCAGCTCGGGCCATAAAGCCTACCTGTCCCTCCTCCCTGCAGGCGTGACAAGCATTGAGCAGCAGATTCAGAATGGCATCCCGCACAGGAACGGCGGGGACATGAACGGGATCGACAAACTCGATCTGCCAGGACAGACGCAGCCTCTTTTGACGAGCCTCGGGCTTGACCAAGAGGCGCAAGTCATCGAGATCTGTGGGCGTCAGGTCCCGTGGTCGTTGGTCCGCACGGTAGCTCGTCAGGGTCGAGCGAACGAGATCACGGATGCCGGATAAGCCATGTTCCAGGAGCCTGATCGATGTCGCTCGGACCTCCTCCCGCGCGCCATACCGGCGAAGGGAGTCGAGCGCATTGAACATGCCGCCCAGCGGGTTGTTTATTTCATGGGCCATACCTGAAGCTAGGCGACCAACGCTTGCAAGCTTCTCCTCCTCTGCCAATTCGGCGGCTAGCTGTTCGCGCTCGTTTACCGCTGTCGCCATTAAATTGTATCGATCAAATAGATCGTGGAACTCGCGACTCTGGCGATTAGCCAGTTCAGAGGGAATGGGCGTCATGCTGCCTTCGCGACCTTGCGCGAAGTATCGGGAGAGTACACCGACAGGCTCGAGCATACGCCGCACGAAGAGAGCACCGAAGACGACAAGAAACAACGTGAGCAGTACATTGGCGAGGACAAGTTCCCGAAACACGGCAGTCCTCTCGGCAACGAGCCCTGAAATGTCGGCCAAGGCATATATGTGGCCGATTACCTGATCCTGATACAGAAGAGGCCTGGTCATTCTGGCCTCAGCTTTATCGTCATTTAATTCGACGTCCTTTTCGGACGAGAAAAGCGCGAGAGTATCTGTGGCCATGGGTTCGAGGGGTGGAAAGGTTGTCGGCATACTCGACGCAATCGTCTGATTGTCCGCATTCGTGACCGTCACCCACTGGACGTTCAGGCCCTTGTAGCGCTCCCGAGAGCGATCAAGCGCATCAAATACCTCCCAGACGTCTTCACGCTCAACGGCCGGTCCGATCGACGCCGAAAGCCCATCAAGATAGGCCGACGACAAGACCTCAAGGTTCTTCTGCTGGCTGGCCTCGAGACGCGACAGAGCACGCACCGTGACGACCGTGCTGATAGCGACCATCAGAAGCACCACAACAACAGGAACCTTTATAGCGAAAGACCAAGACGGTCGCGCCAGCTCAGGGGCTTTCCCGTTCACGGAGAAAGGTTCCGGATCAGCTGCATCTTGGCTGCAATCGGATCATAAAGGCTCTGTGGCTCTTCCGCAAAACCATCCAATTTGAGCAGTGAAAGGATGGCGAGGCCTTCCGGATCATCCGCCATGGAAAGCAGAGCCTTGCGAACAAGTTCGACATCCATCGAGTTGGCTTGGGCTGCGAGGCACGCCACCGGGGGAAAGCCAAGAAGTTCGGATTTCCGGATCACCTTGGTGCGGGTGGTAAGCTCCGGCTCAAGGGAGGCCATGACCTCCCAGACATAACCATCCACACTGCCGCTTTGGGCGAGGCCCGACGCGACAGCCCTCACGACGTTTCGGTGACCATATGTGAAGATCGTATCGCGGAAGAAACCTTCCGGTTTCAGCCCTCTCTCAGCTAGCAAGGCGGCGGTGACAAGAAAACCAGAGTTGCTGTTGGGATCGGAGAACGCATGGAGATCGCCTCGGAGATTGTCGATGCCAGCCGCTTCACGCCCCACCGGGACGATGAGATACGAGCTGTAGAGAGGCTGCTCTCGCCACAATGGCACCGCGACAAGCGCCAGCTTCTCCCGATACTGGACTAGCGGGTAGCCGCAGATCCAGGCGGCCGTCAGCTGACCCGAAAGCAGCAGTGCCGTGATTTCCTCATAGGTCCGTCGCTGCACGAGTTGGACCTCTCGGCCTGTCTGGCGTGAGAGGTAGTACTTCAGTCTCGAAAGCAACTCGAGGTCGTTGCTAAGGAAAACCGGCGTGAGCCCGAACTTCAGCACTCCATTGCCTGAGGCAAGCTCATTACCTGCTCCGATTAGCAACGCGGCAATTCCCGTCACTACCCTTCGTCGCCCCTTACTCGGGATTTTCGACAGAATTCTCTCTGATGCCACAGCTATGGTCTTTCGCTCTAACTCCACTCCGCGGCATCGAAGCTCAAGAGTGAAGGTGACCAAATTCACATCCCAGTTTATCTCGAATGTCGAGTGACTATGCCATGCTGTCTTTATTGCAAGTGCGAGGGCAACGACTCTGTTAGCAAGGCTAGGACTTCGCCCAACTACTCTCCGGCACCCGCACTTCGGGTTGTCGCAAAATCTAAGACCGAGAGAACCAATGCAAACCGGTACGGTCCCGCAGAGTTTTTAAGCTTCTGACATTCCGAGATAATTTCCGACCGTACTGATTTTGGTCAAGTACGCTCGGAATGAGACGGCGGGGCTTCTGAGACCGAATTTGGGCTCCGGCGCGGTCTCAGCAGTACGGACGGCATTGCTAAACCCCTTTGAAACCAAAAGGAATTTCGTCGCTCATCGGGGCTGTGGCCGAGTTTGAAATTGATTAATGGCGGAGGGAGAGGTGCTGGAAACCAACGCTCTCGGCGGGGAGAAGCGAAGCGCTTGGTATGATTGCGCAAACTGGCGCTCAGGCTCGTTTACGCAGGATTGCGCTCCTTTCCGCCAAGCAGAGACTGGACCCCTGAAACGCGAGCACTCTGCTAGGTCAAACTCATGCTTGCTCCCTTGCACAAGCCAGCAGCAAGCCCGTGATGACCCCTGCAGTGGCTGTCAGGAACCTCGCCAACGGCTTGAACATGAGGGCCCCGGGCGTCTCCAAATCCATTCTGGAGGGTCTGGACGAGATCCTGACCGTCAACCGGCTCAGCCTGCCTCAGGACCTGCGCCGCTCGCTGGCCTGCACCAACATCATCGAGAGCATGAACAGCATCGTTCGCCAAGTATGCAGGAATGTGAAGCGCGGGCGGAACGCAAAGATGGGATTGCGCTGGACTGCCGCAGGCATGCTGGAAGCGAAGAAGGGATTCAGGCGCCTCAAGGCCCACAAGCATCTGCCGGTGCTCAAGGCCGCCCTTCAAAACCATCGTAACGGTCAATCCGTCACACCGGTGGTTGAACGCCTCGCTGATGCCGCATAAATTTCAACCAGCAACGCCAACCAGTCCATCATGTTGATCGGGAGCAGGAAGCGTTTGCGACGATCTGGTTCGCGGAAGATGATGAGCCATGGCGATCCCTCAACGGCAGATAAAAAAAGGAATCACGCTGCCTTCCGTCCGTCAACCCAAAGAGTGGGAAGCGAAATCACCTTCAAGCGGCCAAGACCTCGATTTTGCAATAGGCTCTAGGACGCACCGCTTTCCCGCACATGCGAGTGGGGCACTATTTATTTGACTGTTATTGACATTTTAGTGACTTTTGACGAAGAGCTGGTACAGCAAATTTGTACCTGCCAAAAGCTCGGTGGAGTATGCGCCTCGGTTTGCCTGACCCAAAACGAATGAAAGCCACCCCCATGCTGCGCTCCACCAAATTGCTTCTGGCCTGCCTGTTCACCGTGTTCGGATTCCTCTCGGCCAGCTGTGGCAGCGATGCGTCCACGCCCGTCGTGCCCTCAACACCCACCATGGCCCCGTTCGCGGGCAATGTGGACGGGTCGGGCAACGCCGATGGCACAGGCACCGCCGCCCGTTTTAACCGCCCAGGCGACGTTGCCACCGACAGCGCGGGCAACGTCTACTTGGCCGACACGAGCAAC
>CAMDBX010000127.1 GCA_945889445.1 Rhizobium sp. Q54 | reverse complement strand
ATTGGCCCCGTGCTCAAGGTCTCCGAGGTTCTTTCAGAGCGGGTGCAGAAGGCATTCACCCGACCGGCTTATCGGCCGATGGCGCTGCGCATCATCAATGGCCTTTCCGTAAATCGGCTCACAACTGGCGGAGACATCTACGTTCCGATTGGATCGACTGCCGAAGAACTCCGGGACACACTGTGCCTCTATCAGCCCGGCATCGAAGACATGGGCGGAGAGCCCGCTGCGGACCTGCTTTCGCTCGTGCAGACCGTGCTCCGCGAAACCATCAAGACCGTGAACGGTCAGTTCATTTCAAAGGCCCCCGACACCGAGCAGTACTATCTCGATCTCAAGAAAGACGTCGACTACGACGCCCAGGTCGAAAAGCGCGCCGAGGCGCTGTCGGACGATGCGCTTGACCGCGCCTATTACGGCGCCATCCGGCAATTGATGGAGCGTACCGACGAGGCCACGTACGTCACCGGTCATCAGATTTGGCAGTATCAGATCGAGTGGCAGGATCGGCGCGTTGACCGGAACGGCTACCTCTTCTTCGGTGCACCCAATGATCGGCCGACGGCCCAGCCAGAGCGTGACTTTTACATCTATTTCATTCAGCCATTCGAACCGCCACGGTTCCGCGACGAGAGCAAGGCCGACGAAGTTTTCTTCCGCCTGAAAGGCCTGGACGACGCGATCAAACGCCACCTGTCCTTCTACGCCGCAGCGCAGGACCTAGCCTCGACATCAAGCGGCGGCGCCAAGGTAATCTACCTGGACAAAGCCAAAAACGCTCTGCGAGACATGAGCAAGTGGCTCCAGGAAAAGCAGATGACCGCCTACGAGGTCACCTACCAGGGCAAGACGAAGACCCTACAGGAGTGGACCAAAGGCATTTCGTTGCGTGATAAGGCGCGGCTTGGGCCGGAAGAGAGGATCAACTTCCGCGACGTCGTGAACGTGATATCGGGGCTGGCGCTCAACAACCAGTTTGGCGACCTGTCGCCCGAATACCCCACATTCTCGGTGCTCGTCACCGAGTCCAACCGCAGACAGTTGGTGGGCAATGCGCTGAAAGCGCTCGCTGGCGGTACCCGCACCAAAGACGCCGTTGCCGTACTTGATGCCCTGGAGATGCTGGATGGTGACCGCATCGACCCGACGCGCTCGCGCTATGCGAAGGAGGTCCTGACCCGCCTGAAAGCCAAGGGGCAAGGTCAGGTTCTGAACCGCGGCGAGTTGCTCAGCGGCGCGGCCGACGTCGAGTATTTCGCGCCAGTCCGCTTCCGTCTGGAGCCTGATCTGCTCGTAACCGTGCTCAGCGGCCTCGTTTATTCGGGCGACATCGTCCTGGCGATTACCGGTGACAAGATCGATTCCGGCAAAATCACGCTCGTCGCCGAGCGGCAGCTGGATGAACTGAAGCAGTTCAAACACGTCGAGGCGCCGAAGGAGATCAACGTCGCCGTCCTCCGCTCGTTGTTCGAGCTTCTCGGGCTCTCACCCGGATTGGCGCAGTTGGCCACCCAAGGCTCGGAAGAGCCTGTGAAACAGCTGCTCGATGCGGTTGGCGGGCTCGTGCGCCGCGTCCTCAGCGCCGGCACAGATACGCAGAACCGCCTCAGCTTCTGGGGCCAGCCATTGCTTCGCGAGGACGAAATCCGTGAGTGGCGCGGACGTCTCGACGCATTGAAGACATTCACCGAGAGCCTGTCGCCCTACAACACGGTAGGGAAACTGAAAAACCTGCGGATCAGCTCGGAGGATATCGAGCCCCAGAAGAAGAACCTGGAGGTCTTGGCGTCCGTCGAGCGGATGCTGGAACTGGTCGCTGAGCTGGGGGGAACGGCCTCTTACCTGTCTCAGGCAGAGATCGTGCTCCTGCCCGACCACCCTTGGGTCAAGCAGGCCCAAGCCACTCGGAAGCAGATCCTCGACAAATTGGCGCAGGATCGCTCCGCGCAACACGCGACGGAATACCGCCAGACCCTCGCCAAGCTGAAAAAGGACTATGTCACCGCCTACATCAGCCAGCACAGCAAGGCTCGGCTGGGCGTCTCCGACGAAAAGACCAAGTCTGCCCTGAGGAAGGATTCCCGCCTGGTCGCAATGCGCGCGCTGACGGGAATCTCGCTCATGCCGACCAGCCAGCTTACGAGCTTTGACGCAAACTTGGACAAGCTCAAGAGCTGCACCGCTTTAGTGGAGTCGGAGTTGGCGGCAAGCCCCTTCTGTCCGCATTGCAGCTACCGCCCAGCCAACGAGCAGGGAGAAATGCTTCCCGCCGCCAATGTGTTGAAACGGCTGGATGAAGAGCTAGACCGGCTGCTGGCAAACTGGCAGCAGACCCTGTTGGACAATCTGGACGACCCAATTATCCAGGCAAACTTCGATCTGCTACGCCCCGCCCCACGCGCCTTGATCGTGAGTTTCGTCAAATCAAAAGCGCTGCCCGACCCGGTACCTCCCGACTTCGTTGCGGCCGTTCAAGAGGCGCTGTCGGGTCTGGAAAAGATTGGCGTTACCAGCGATGACATCAAGAACGCCCTGCTTCAGGGAGGTTCGCCGGCTTCGCCAGACGATCTGCGCAAGCGGTTTGAGACGTTCCTCAACGATCGGTGCAAGGGCAAAGACACGACCAAACTCCGCTTCGTGGTGGAGTGAGTTATGACGCGTGAGGAGTTCCTGGCACGGCTACAAACTGTCGAGTGGGATGACATCGAGTTCAAAGAGGCCGCGTGGGCAGTCCCGAAGTCCGCTCTAGAAACCGTGAGTGCGTTTGCCAACACGAAGGGGGGGCATCTCGTCTTCGGCGTCAAAGAATCCAATGGGACATTTTCCATCACGGGCGTCACTGACGTCGACAAAGTCCAGAACGATTTTCTGGGTTTGATGCGCGACGGACATAAGATCAGTGTCGTTTTGCCGATCGCCGGCGATGTTCACGCGATGCCAGAGGGCTCGGTGATTTGCTTCTATGTGCCGGAAGCGCCGAGACACGCAAAACCGGTCCATTTGGACCGCAATCCGAAGAAGGCCTATATTCGGAGAGGTAGCGGGGACTACGCCTGTACCGGAGAAGAGCTTCTTCGCTTCATTCGCGATGCGGGGAGCATCACCTACGACTCAGAGACTCTGGATTTAGATCCCGCAAAGTGCTTCGACGATGGCACGGTTCGCTGGTATCGAGCGAGATTCGAGGCGAGCAATCCTGGCAAGGACCAGTCCGCCGATGACATCTCATTCCTGCGCGCATGGGGCTTTCTAGTCGAGCGTGAAGGTAAACTCCGGCCAACGCGGGCAGCGATCGTTGTTCTCGGATCGGGTGACTATGTCCGACAGGAACTCCCGCGAATTGTCGTGGACCTGCAGCTATACCGCCATCGCGCCAGCGAATATGCGCCGAGCATTCGTTGGGCCGACCGGGTAACAATCGAGGCCAACCTTATCGAAGCCTGGAAGGCCATCCTCGATTTCTACCTAAAGCACAGTGAGAAGCCATTCGCAGTCGATCCGACGACTCTCCGCAGGCATGACGACCCTCCCGACTACATCTCATTTCGCGAAGCGGCCATCAACCTTCTGATCCATCAGGACTTTGGTGACACCACACGTGTGCCGGTTATCCGGTTCTTTCGGGACCAGGCCGAGTTTTTTAACCCGGGTGATGCGCTGGCGTCGCGCGAACAGCTGCTCGATCCAGGCGACAAAGAGGTTCGGAACCCCCGAATTGTAGGGGCATTTCGGCGCATCGGCCTTTCCGATCAGGGGGGAACAGGCGTTGGCGCGATCTTCGATGGCTGGCGGCGGTTGGGCTTCGTCCCGCCAGAGATCCAAAATGACAAGGCGGAGAAGAGCTTCCGCCTGCGGCTCCGCCGAGAGAGGCTCATCACCGAAGAGCAGCTTCTGGCGCAGGCGAGCCTTGGCGTTCAGCTTTCCGAGCATGAAGCCGCTGTGTTCGCCTACCTGATCCGCAATGGTGAAATTGACCTCGCTGATATCAAGGCACTCACCGGCCTTCCCGGTCCGGCGGCTCTGGAACTTGCGCAGCGCCTGATGGTACAAGTGGTCCTCACGGCTCACAGCGGGATGGACAGGAAATTCGCACTGGCCGACCACCTGCGGGCTCGTTATCTCGGCGTGCCCGGCGATCATGATCCGCAAAATCAAGGGGATACATCGGTGACGGCCGGGGATGGAGCCACTGAACAAGTCACTGAACAAGTCGCTCCCGATGGCACCGAACAGGTACCCGTACTGAAGGAGCTGTCGGACGTTCAGTGGGTGATCGTGCAGCATGCCGATGCCCCCCGCTCCCTGGCCGAGCTCATGGCGGCTGCGGGCTACACCCAACGGCCGCACTTCAAGGCCACGCATCTGGAGCCACTGCTTGACGGTGGAATTCTCCGAATGACGGTCCCGGACAAGCCGACCTCGTCAAAACAGAGGTACGTGCTCACCAAAGCGGGGCTGAAACTGAAATCGCTGCGCCTCGACGAGGAAGCGGCCGCAGCAAAGAAAGAGACACGCGAATGACGGAAAAACTCAAACTCGAAACCGTCTCGGCCCCCGGCACCGTGGAATGTCTGGGACAGACCTTTGCCAGCGATCAGGCGCGCCGCGAGCATTTTCTCAAGCTACTGACCGAAAAGCTCAAGGATCCGGCTTTTCGAAAGAAGGAAGGCTTTCCTGAGGGAACGGACGAAGCGATCCTGGCGATGTCCGACCCGCCTTACTACACGGCATGCCCCAACCCGTGGCTGGCAGACTTCGTGACGCATTACGGGCGGCCTTATGATCCCGCTGAGAAATACGCACGCGAGCCTATGGCGATCGACGTGTCCGAGGGAAAGACCGACCAGCTATACCGGGCGCATTCTTATCACACTAAAGTGCCACATCTGGCGATCGTGCCGTCGATCCTGCACTTCACCCAACCGGGCGATATTGTGCTGGATGGCTTCGCCGGATCGGGGATGACCGGGGTTGCGGCGCAGTGGTGCGGCGCCGCTCCAACCGCCTATCGGCACAAGCTTGAGAGTGAGTGGAAAAAGGCAGGCGCTCCTGTGCCCAAGTGGGGGGCACGGCGTGCCGTGTTGAACGATCTTTCACCAGCCGCGACCTTTATTGGTGCCAACTACAATCTCCCGTTCGATGTTGATGCGTTCTCTAAAGCTGGAAGGCAAATCTTGCGCGATCTAGAGCGCGAAATAGGCTGGATGTATGAAACTCTGCATTCAGATGGCAAAGCGAAAGGCCGCATTGAATACACGGTCTGGAGCGAAGTTCTCACATGCTCCGCCTGTACTGGTGAAATTGTATTTACTAACGCTGCCTTGGATGAAGAAACTCAGAGGGTATCGGAGCTGATAACTTGTCCGCATTGTGGCGCGGTAAGCTCCAAGGAGAAAATGGACCTACAGTTTGAATCATATATTGACCGCGCAAGTGGTGTGCCTTCGCGACGCCCCAGGCGGGTTCCTGCAATTATAAAATACAAAGTCGGAAACACAGTATATTCAAAGGCGCCAGACAAGAATGATCTAGATTGTCTTAAGAAGATTGAGGACATGCCTCGGCCGGCCACACTCCCAAGTTTCGTTCTGCCTGATAGCCAAATGACGCGCGTAGGACGAATGAAAACAACCAACACCACTACAATCGACTCCCTTTTTCTGCCGCGTGCAGCGCACGCAATGTCACTAATGTGGCAGAAGGCGCATCAAATCAAGGATGTTAGAACGAAGCAGATAACGCTGTTCTGGGTGGAACAGGCGATATGGGGCATGTCAGTTCTCAATCGGTATAAGACGATCATGCATGGCAGGACTGAAAGTTCGAATGTAAATCAATATCTGTCTGGTGTTCTATACGTTCCATCGCAAACGTCAGAAGTGTCCCCATGGTATAATCTTGAGAACCGATTGAAGCGCCTTCCAAAGGCATTTTCCGGCTATAAAACTGAATATAAATACAGTGCGATCTGCTGCGGCTCCGCTAGCTCAATGCCTTTGAGAGACGATTCGATCGACTACATCTTCACGGACCCTCCTTTTGGAGAGAACATATATTATGCCGACCTTAATGTAATCGTCGAAGCGTGGCATGGTGTTATGACCGATGTTAGACCGGAGGCAATAGTCGATAGGGTTAGAGATAAAGGCATCCCAGAATATCAACACTTGATGCAGAGATGCTTTGCCGAATATTATAGGATACTAAAGCCTGGGCGTTGGATGACGGTAGTTTTTTCCAATAGTCGAGCCTCAGTGTGGAATGCGATTCAGGTCTCGTTGCAGCAAACTGGCTTCGTAGTTGCTGAGGTTACCGCCTTGGACAAGCAGCAAGGCAGTTTTCAGCAGGTTATGTCGCCGAATGCTGTGAAGCAGGATCTCGTAATCTCGGCCTACAAACCGAATGGCGGGCTGGAGCAGCGCTTAAGTGAGCGTGGGGCAGCTCCCGAGTCCGCTTGGGATTTTGTTCAAACCCATCTGCGGCAGCTCTCCATATCCAAGTCTAAAAACGGCGTGCTGGAGTTTGTGGTCGAGCGCGACCCCCGCCGCATTTACGACCGGATGGTGGCGTGGTTCGTACGCCACGATGTGCCAGTGCCGCTTTCAACCGAGGAGTTCCTCGATGGGTTGCGCAGCCGTTTCCCCGAGCGCGACGGCATGGTCTTCCTGCCCGAGCAGGTCACAGAATACGACCGCAAACGTGCGCAAGCGGCACAAGCCCCGCAGATGGAGATGTTCGTAGCCGACGAGCGCAGCGCCATCGACTGGCTGACCGACTTCCTGCGCAAGCGCCCCTCAACCTATCAAGAGGTGCACCCCGAGTTCACGACGCAGTTGGGCGCCGGCTGGAAGAAGCACGAAACCCGGCCTGAGTTGTCGGCGCTGCTTGACGACAATTTCCTGCGCTATGACGCTTCCGGCGACGTGCCGAGCCAGATCCACAACTACCTGTCGACGAACTTCCACGATCTGCGGAACCTTGAGAAATTCGACCCGCGCCTGAAGGCGAAGGCGAAGGACCGCTGGTTCGTGCCCGACCCGACCAAGGCTCAGGACCTTGAGAAGAAGCGCGAGAAGGCGCTGCTCAGGGAGTTCGACAGCTATCGAACAGCACCGGGTCGGCGGCTGAAGGAGTTCCGGCTCGAAGTGCTTCGTGCGGGCTTCAAGTCCTCGTGGGCCGCACGGGACTTCAAGACGATCATTGCGATCGCACAGAAGGTTCCCGAGGAGGCGCTACAAGAGGATGAGAAGCTCCTCTTCTGGTACGACAGCGCTCTGACCCGCATGGAGGCTGATGCGTGAAGCATGCGGGCGCAGGGTACGACATTGGTGACTGGTGCTGGCACGCGCGTCATGCCGCACCCTGCCGTGTCGTGGACCGCCAGGACGTTTGGGGCGAATCTGCCTACCGAGTCTGGCTGCCCGCGAAGGACGCAGTCATCCGCGCCCGCGCCACGGACCTGCTCACCCTGGATTCCGTTCGACCCACTGTAGAGCAAATCCTGCATACAGCGGCGGCCGCCAAGCTACTCGACGCGCTGGAAGACAATCTGCTTCTCGCTCCGATCCAGTCCAGCGTGGTCCCGTTGCCGCATCAACTCTATGCGCTGAACCGCGCGATGAGCCGAGACCGGATTAGATATCTGCTTGCCGACGAAGTCGGACTCGGCAAGACGATCGAGGCCGGATTGATCCTGCGCGAACTCAAGCTGCGCGGCATGATCCGGCGCATTCTCGTGGTGGCTCCAAAGGGGCTGGTTCGTCAGTGGCAGGCTGAGATGCGACTGCATTTCGGCGAGACCCTGCAATTCATCGAGCCTGCGGAACTGGCGGCCTTCCGGCAATTGCGCAGCGACGAGGAAAACCTCTGGCACCTGCATGATCAGGTGATCTGCTCACTGGACTCGGTCAAACCGCTCGAAGGCCGGCGAGGATGGAGCCTTGAACAGCTCAGCACCTACAACCGGGAGCGGTTCGAGGACCTGATCTCCGCATCGTGGGATCTCGTCATCATTGACGAGGCCCACCGCATGGGTGGTAGCACGGACCAGGTGGCGCGCTACAAACTGGGCGCCGCGCTGGCGGAAGCGGCCCCCTACCTGCTGTTGCTTTCGGCGACCCCTCACCAGGGAAAGACCGATCAGTTTCTGCGGCTGATGCAGCTCGTCGACCGAGATGCGTTCCCCAACGAAAGCAGCGTCAGCCGCGAACGGGTGCCGCCCTACGTCATCCGGACTGAGAAACGCGCTGCCATCGACGCCGAGGGCCGGCCGCTTTTCAAACCGCGCATGACACGGCTTCACGCGGTGGCCTGGCAAGATCGTCATTCCGCCCAGCAGAAGCTCTACGAAGCTGTGACCGACTACGTGCGCCACGGCTACAACCAGGCCATGGCCGCCAAGCAGCGCCATATCGGCTTCCTCATGATCCTCATGCAGCGGCTGGTGACGTCCAGCACAGCCGCCATCCGGACCACGCTCGAAAGACGGCAAGCTCTCCTCGATCAGCCTCAATTGCAGGCGTCCCTGTTCGATACGGCTGAGATCGATGAGTGGGCTGAACTCGACGGGCAAGCCCAGGTGGATATGGCCGTGCAGGCGAATGGCTGGAAGATGGAGAAGGCCGAGGTCGCCACGCTTCTGGAACTCGCCCGTGAGACCGAAGGTCAAGGAACTGATGCGAAGGCTGAGGCTCTTCTCGAACTGATCTACAAGGTGCAGCAAGAAGAGAACGATCCCACTCTCAAAGTGCTGGTCTTTACGGAGTTCGTGCCGACGCAGGCGATGCTGGCGCAATTCCTGGAAAGCCGCGGATTTTCCGTCGCCATTCTGAACGGCGGCATGAACCTGGACGCCCGCGCAAAGACGCAGCAGGCATTCTCGCGCGAGATTCGCATCATGATCTCGACAGACGCCGGCGGCGAGGGTTTGAACCTCCAATTTTGCCACGTCATCGTCAACTTCGACATGCCGTGGAACCCGATGCGCGTCGAACAGCGCATTGGCCGCGTGGACCGTATCGGTCAGCCCCACGTCGTGCGGGCATTCAACTTCGTACTAGACGACACGGTTGAGCACCGTGTCCGCCAGGTTCTGGAAGAGAAGCTCGAAGTGATTGCCAAAGAATTCGGAGTCGATAAGGCGTCTGATGTGATGGATTCGGTCGAGGCCGAGCCATTGTTTGACGAGCTTTTCATTCAGGGGCTGCAGAACCCGGACGCGATCGAAAAGGACTGCGACGCGGTGGTCATACAACTTCGGTCGACGCTCGCCGAAAGCCGAAAGAGCAGCGATCTTATAACGGACGCTCACAAACTCGAGGCTGACGATGCCCGTAAGTGGCGGGATCATCCGGCTCAATTCTGGCTGGAGAGGGCGATTACCACGGGACTACCGGCCCGGGGCGGCGCGGCTGTCAAAGACGGCGACGCGTGGCGCGTGCGTTGGGTGGATGGCACCGAGTCCAGTCGGGTCTGCTTCGATGCTCGAACAGCCGAGGAGCACCCCGATCTCGAATGGGTCACCCTAGAAGACCCGCGGGCGCGGGTCCTCATAAGCGAGCTTCCGCGATGCGTGGCAGGGCAGCCACTGCCATTGGTCCGGATCACGGGGCTACCAGATACCGTCAACGGCGTCTGGTCGCTTTGGGAAGTTAACCTATCGGCAGAGGGGTTCAGTCGCCGACGCTTCCTGACGGTCTTTGTGACCGATGACGGCCGGACATTCATGCCGACCGCCAAAAGGATCTGGGACCTTTTGCTGACAGAGCAACTGGAGATCAACGCGTTGGCGCCAATGGAAGATTCGGCGCGCGCGTTTGAATCATCTCTCGATGCGGCCAGGAACCAAGGAGCACGCCTTTTTTCAGAGCTGGTGGAGGAACACGGCACGCGTCTGCGGGAAGAGCGAGAAAGAGCTCGCTATGCCTATGACGCACGCTACCAGGCGATCGGCCGAGTTGGCCTCCCGGAGGTTCGACAATTTCGGCGAAAGCGGCTCTTGGCTGAGCATGAAGCTCGCATCGCGCTGCTTGATGCCGCCGAGGCCTACACACCAGACTTGAACGCAGTGCTCATGCTTCGGATCGGTACGCCGGTCGCGGTGGAGTCATGAGCGGGTGGACCGAGCGCATATTGAAGGAGTTTCCGGCAGACCTGTCGCGATTCTGGATAGCGGCCGACCCCGACGGCGTGCTCCTGGACGAACAAATCCTCTCAAGCCTGCGTGCCCGAAGGTTCGAAGTGTTGCCGTTCGAGGACTCCGTGGCGTTTCGGACGGAATACGAGGAGCGCTACCGTGCCGCATGGGATCGGGGGAAAGCAGCTCCCGCCGATGCGCTCATCCTGCATTTTAGAGGAACCGATGTCGGCGTTTTGCCTTGGGACTATATGCGCTTCGGCCGCCGGGTCAGCCTTGGTTTGGCCGATCTGTTTTCAAAGCTCAGCTACGCCGTCGTAAAACAGGTCGGCACTGAGCATCTCGAAGCCCTGTTCGACGCCCAGTCGAGACACGTGACCCAATCCCTCGGCGAAGCCGCCACCAAGGATTTCATCCTTACCCACATTTACCGGTTCAGCCCCTACCTGATTTCACGGCCTGAAGACCTCTGGCGGGAGCTTCTACGGCTCCACTACCGTAATGCCGGATTGCCGCCGATCCTAGCTAATCACGCCGCCGGACTTTTAGATGGACACAGCGCTTTCGAGGGCCTGCCGCTTAGCGAGCTCTTCTCCTCAAAAAGTCGGCTGCTGAGGGTTGTCCAGGCATCCTGGGCTCAGTTCCTCACCGGCTGCGGTGTGATTACCTCGCCGCCTCCGGACGTAAGGCAGCCTGAGACCGAAGCGCCGCCGGTGATACCATTCGAACACCCTGACGTGCGGGTCATCGTCGATTCGATGTTCCATGATGGAACGCTGCAGCCACTGACAATCGAAGGACAGGCAGCGGGCGTTCCAGATTGGGCAAAAGTTGGCGTGGTCGAAGATCCGGACGCGTTGGAGAAACTCGTCGTCGATGGTGTGAAGCGTCTGGCTGAGGCGCTCCCAGCCAACGATGCATCTCATCGAGAATGGATGCAGCTATCTCGGCGTTTGGGAGAAGTGATCTTTCGTTTCCACGCGCTGGCTGCTGGGCGGGCCGAAGAAATTGGTGACCAGGTGCTGGCGCTGCAAAACGCCGCTGACGAACGCCTTCGAGAGTGGGTAACCGAACACTACGCCGATCTTCCTTCGCTGCCCGCGGCAAAAGGCCCGGTGATGGTCCACCACGTTCCGCGGTTCCTATCGCTTCGCCGGAGCGCTGGGGAAGACCGGATCGCGCTTTTGGTTTTTGACGGACTGGCTATGGATCAGTGGCTTCAGATCCGGGAATGGCTCGCC
>CAMDBX010000126.1 GCA_945889445.1 Rhizobium sp. Q54 | reverse complement strand
CACAAGTCGACGGTGAGCCGGGCAGTCCAGGAACTGCAGAATCGTGGTCTCATCGCGCGGAAGGTTTCGTCGGCGGACAAGCGAAGCTTCACCTTGGCGCTGACGAGCGAGGGCCGCCGCATGTTCCGGCAGTTGCTGCCCCTTGTCCTCGAATTTGAGCGAAAGCTCATGGCGTCCATCTCCGATGCCGATGCCCGCGCCCTTCTCAAGGGACTGGCCGCACTGGAGACTGTCCTGCTGGGTTCGGATGGAGAAACCGAGTGAGGCTATATGGCTACTTCCGGTCCTCGGCCGCGTACCGGGTGCGCATTGCGCTCAATCTGAAGGGGGTTGCCGTCGAGCATGTGCCAGTACATCTGCTAAAGGACGGCGGGCAGCAGAAGTTGCCCACGCACCTGCTGCGGAATCCACAGGCGCTTGTACCGGTGCTGGAACTGGATGACGGTACGCTGTTGACCCAGTCGCTGGCGATCATCGAATACCTCGATGCCACCTTCCCCTGCCCCCACCTCATACCGGAAGATCCGGTGCTTGCGGCAAGGGTGCGGGCGGTGGCGCTGGCCATCAGCTGCGAAATTCACCCGCTGAACAACCTCCGGGTCCTCAACTACCTGAAGGGTCAGCTCTGCCAGCCGAAGGAAGCCGTGGATGCCTGGATCAGCCACTGGATGCTGAACGGTGGCCTTGAAGCGGTTGAAGCTCTCCTGCCAGGTGATGAGTTCTGTTTCGGTCCTGCCCCGACCCTTGCGGATTGCTTTCTCATCCCGCAACTCTTCAATGCGAAGCGTTTCAACGTTCCCTACGACGGGCTCGCCAGGATCAGACGCGTCGAGCAATCCTGTGAGAAGCTCGGCGCGTTTGTTAAGGCTCACCCTGCCCACCAGCCGGATGCGGAGTGAGGCCGCTTACGCTGCGTTGATGACTCCGCGCTCGATCTGATCGCGCTCAATCGACTCGAAGAGTGCACGGAAGTTGCCTTCGCCGAAGCCATTGTCGCCCTTACGCTGGATGAACTCGAAGAAGATAGGGCCAATCACGGTCTTGGAAAAGATCTGCAGCAGGATCTTGGTCTCGCCGCCGTCCACAACACCTTCACCGTCGATCAGGATGCCGTGCTTCGCGAGTTCCTCGATCGGCTCCTCATGTCCCACAACGCGCTCCCTCGACAGATCATAGTAGGACTTGGGCGGCTTGGGCATGAACCTGAGACCGCGCGCAGCGATGGCGTCGGCCGAGCTGTAGATGTCGTCGCTGCCAACAGCGATATGCTGGATGCCCTCGCCGTTATAGCGCCTGAGATACTCAACAATCTGACCAGTCTCACCACGGTCTTCATTGATCGGTATTCGGATGCGGCCGCAGGGGCTGGCCAGCGCGCGGGAAAGAAGACCTGTGTACTTGCCCTCGATGTCAAAGAAGCGGATTTGCTTGAAGTTGAAGAGATCACCGTAGAACCTGAACCACGTATCCATGTTGCCCTTGTGGACATTGTGGGTGAGGTGATCGAGATAGCGGAAGCCTACACCCGCCGGCTTGGCCTGTGCGACGAAGTGGAATTCGACGTCGTAAGGAGAGGTGCCGTTGCCGTAGCAGTCAGTGAAATAGAGCAGCGAACCACCGATACCGACGATGGCCGGAAGATCAAACGCTTTGCCAGGACCATCATAGGGGCGGGCACCCTTCGCCACGGCATGCTTGTAGGCATGAGCGGCGTCGACGACGCGCCAGCCCATGGAGGGCGCGCAGGGGCCGTGCTCCCCGGCGAAGCCGCGGGCATGGGAGCCCAGCTCATCATTCAGCACATAGGTGATGTCACCCTGCTGCCAGAGTTCGACCGCCCTGGTCTTGTGGCGGGCAACAAGCGAAAACCCCATGCGGGCGAAGAGATCCCGCAGCTCCTGCGGGTTGGGATGGGCGAACTCGACGAATTCAAAACCGTCTGTACCGGCGGGGTTCTCATCCGAGATCTTGGCGCGCGGCGCCTCGTGTGGAAATGGGCCCATGGTTCGTTCCTCCCCTTGCTGAGCAAGACAAAGAATTCCATGAGCAACGCATTATCGGCGCGCAAAATAGGAGTGAATGGCCTTATTTTCGCGCCCATATTGCATGATCTTCGGTTTGGATGCATAATTCCTGCATGCTGGATGCAGCCGACCGGAAACTCCTCTCGGAGCTTCAAAAAGACTCCGCAGTTACCGCCCAGGAATTGGCAGGGATTCTCGGGCTTTCCGCCAGCCAGGTCGCCCGCCGCCGGCAGCGACTGGAGGACGAGGGACATATCCTCGGCTATGCGGCCAAGCTCGCTCCCTCGAAGCTGGGGCTGGACGTCCAGGCCTTTATCCAGATCGAAATGGCCGCCCACAGCCCCCAGGCCGCCCGCAGTTTTGCCAGCCTGGTGGCAACCATGCGGGAGGCAACAGGGTGCTGGACCCTGACAGGCCCCGCGGATTATCTGCTGCGCGTCTGGTGCACCGACTTGGGCGCCCTCAACGAGCTGATTCAGCACCGGCTGCTGCCGCACCCCGCTGTCGCCCGCGTGGAAAGCAAGATCGTCATGGAGGAGTTAAAGCCCGATTCCGGACTGCCCATTTTTTGACATTGTCACCGACGTGTTCTCGCCGCGACATCTGCGCTGCCATCACGCTGTTGGTTATACCATCGGATTCGCGCTCTTTAATCAACAGTTTGGCCGTGCCTTAACTCAATCACCTCAGCACCCACCGAAAAGCTTGATCCTACCCGCTCGACAGAAACCCTGATCGGCGCGTTGGAATTCTTGTCTCCAACTGTTGCTCACACACAAATCTGAGTTGAGTTCCCAAAATAGTCGACAACAAAAATACTTGTTGACGGCAACAAGTGTGCAGTGTTCATTTTCAAGGCATGAGCGCACCTCTCTTAGACACCTTTGATCTCGTTGTTGTGGGCTCGGGCGCTGCCGGACTGATGGCTGCCCTAGCAGGGCTGGATCAGGGAATGCGCATTCTGGTCGTAGAAGCAGACGCGCTGATCGGCGGCGCTACCGCCCTCTCCGAAGGGATGATCTGGGCGCCAAACAACCCAGAGGCCCGCAATCTCGAAGATGCCCCATCGGCAGAAGCGGAAGAGGACGCCGCACTGACTTATCTGCGCGCCACATCGGGTAACTTCTTCGATCAGGAGCGCGCGCGGACCTACATTCGGATGGCGCCAAGGGCCTTGGCCTTCGCCGAAAAGGCTACTGGGCTGCGCTTCGCGCTCAACAGGCTCTCACGGGACTACAACCCCGAAGCGGCAGGAGCGACGCTTGGCCGGCGGGCCCTGAACCCGCTTCCGGCATCCATGAGGCGGATGGACAGGACGCTCTTCGGAAGACTGCGTCACCCACTCGGCACAATGATGGTGCTGAAAGGCCTGTCAATCGCCTCGCAAGATGCGGGCGACTATATGAACTTTGGCCGCAGTCCGGCAGCTTTCGCGCGGGTTGGCAGCCATATGCTGCGTTACGCGGCGGATCGGCTGGCCGGCTGGCCACGCGGCACCCGCCTCGCGAATGGCAATGTCATCGTGGCGCAGTTGGCGGAGGGAATCCGTGTCCATGGCGGCACGATCTTGACCGAGTGGCCCGTCGAACGGCTTTTGATAAAGGGGGGCCGGGTTGCAGGCGTCGCTGGCCGCCTGGGTGAAATGCATGCTCAGAAGGGCGTTATCCTGGCTTCGGGAGGATTCAACGCCAACCACGCGTCACGCGCAAAGCTGGTTGGTTCCCATAGGCATGTGGCCATTCCGGCGGAGGTTGACATCAGGCCCCTGGATGAACTTGTCGCGGAAACCGGGGCGCACCTTGCCAGAGATGTATCGCAGCCCGTGCTCTGGGCTCCGGCCTCGGTCGTGCCATCGTCGATTGACAGGTCGGGTCCTTGGCCACATTTCGGGGATCGCGCCAAGCCTGGGGTTATCTGCCTTGGCCCCGACGGCAAGAGATTTGCCAACGAGGCGCAGATTTATCACGACTTCGTTCCAGCAATGATCACAGCAACAGGCGCGCACCCGGAAGGCGCTCATTGCTGGATCATCACGGATCACCGGGCTCTGCGCCGCTACGGCCTTGGTCCGATCGGGCCTTTCCCGGTACGCCTGGGCCCATATTTGAGAGCGGGATATCTCAAAAAGGGTCGGACGCCAGTCGATCTCGCCAAAGCGATGAACCTGCCTCCCGAGGTGGTTCAAGACAGCATCGCAAGGTTCAACGGCTTTGCCAAAGCAGGCAAGGACGAAGATTTTGGGCGCGGAGACAGCGCTTATGATCGCGGCAATGGCGACGCCAGCCACGCACCCAATCCGACATTGGGCCCGCTTGAAGAAGCGCCCTACTATGCGATCCGTCTGGTGCCGGGGGACATCGGTAGCTTCGTCGGCCTCAGGGTTGATTCAAGCGCGCGCGTCCTAGACGAGGATGGAGGTACGGTACCGGGACTTTGGGCAGCAGGAAGCGCAGCCGCTCCCGTGACCGGAGGAACCTATCCGGCGGCTGGACTGACAATTGGTCAGGCAATGACGTTCGGCTACGTAGCGGCTCTCGATGCGTGCAATAATTTGCGCGAGGAGAGGGCCAGACCATGACCCCTCTGCCAGGTTTTTCCAGTGATCTTTTCCTGAACGACCAAGTCGTCATAACAGGCGCTGCCGGGGGGATTGGCCGCGCCATCGCAGCAGCATTTGCGGAATGTGGCGCGCGGCTCGTGCAGATTGATCGACCCGAAGCGGTTCCGCCAAATCAGTCAGGGTGGATCGGATGCGATCTTGCAGACAGGGCCGCCCTGATCCGTGCAGCGGAACAGATCAAGGGTCCAATCGCAGCCTTGATCAATTGCGCCGGTGTATTCCGGCGAATGGCCCTGACCGATACCGAAGCCGAGAACGAGTGGGATCGCGCACTCTCAATAAACCTCACGGCTCCATATCTCCTGACTCGGGCTCTGGTACCCAACTTGACCGGTGGGGCTGTCGTGAACGTCACCTCGGTCCGCGCAGAAACAGCAGCTGAACGTGCTTCTGCCTATACCGTGTCGAAGGCGGGACTGGCTGCGCTAACCTTGTCGCTGGCAGAAGAGCTGGCACCTCGGCAGATCCGCGCCAATTCGGTCGCGCCCGGAGATGTTGACACCGCGATGGGCAACGGAGACCCATCAGTTACGGCTAAACTTGTTGCACGAACCCCGCTCAGGCGCATGGCCCGGCCGGAAGAGGTCGCGGCGGCATGCGTGTTTCTCGCATCCCCTCTCGCATCGCATATCACCGGCTCGACCCTGCGCGTCGATGGCGGATTTCTAGCTGTTTAGAAAAGAACCGCTGGCTCAACAGCGGCGCAATCACAACCAACCAATGGAGGAAAACATGAACAGAAGACTTTTCGGACTGGTTTGCGCCAGCGTGCTGGCGTTTGGAGCGATGGCCCAAACCGCCATCGCCCGCTCTCTGGAAGACATCATCGCCAGTGGCGTCTTGCGGGTTGGCACCTATGCCGATCAGCCGCCAATGGCATCTCTGAACAATGCCGGGCAATATGAAGGCTTCGACATTGAAGTGGCTAATCACATCGCGAACATCATGAAGGTAAAAGTAGAAATTGTACCACTGACAACTGCGCAGCGCGTTCCATTTCTGCAATCCGGTCAAATTGACATTTCGCTTGGTGCCTTGACCCGCACACCGGAGCGGGCGCTGCTTGTCGACTACACGATCCCGCTGCATTCCGAATCGGTGCTGGTGTTGACGACGGAAGGCAACGCTATCAACACTTGGCGTGACCTCAACGATCCGTCACAAACGCTCGCGTCTGGACGCGGCTACTGGACAACGGACATGGTCAAGGCTGAACTTCCCACCGCCAAACAAGAGCTTTATGACGCACCCGCAGATCAGGTCCGCGCTGTAGCACAAGGGCGCGCAACCGCCATCGTAGACATTATCGACACGATGATGGCCTTCACGAAGCAGTATCCGGATGTGAAATGGAAAGTTATCGAGTCCGAGATCTATTCCGCATGGTGCGCCATCGGAGTTCCGCGTGGCGAGGAAGGGCTCAAGAACTTTCTGAATGTCGTGATATACGATATGCACAAATCTGGAAAGACGCAGGAATACTGGGCCAAATGGTACGGCGCTCCCAACCCAAAGCCGGTGCCGCTTGATCCGGTATTCTGAATGTAGAAGTTGGCCGGGCGCGGGAAAACGCGCCCGGTCAGTTCCTCAGCTAGGTCAGCAATGAACTACAACCTGCAATTCGGCCAGATAGCGGCTGATATCCCCTACATTCTATCCGGCGCCTGGCCAACGCTGTGGATTACCTTCGTTACCTTCTTCCTGGCTTCCAGCCTTGGCCTGTTCGTTGCCATGGCACGGCTGAAAGGTGGCGTAGTAGCATCTCGGCTGGCGGGACTCTGGGTAACACTGACGACCAACTCGCCGCTGTTCGTAGTGCTATTCTTCCTGTTCAACGGACTTCCCGAATGGGGCATTCTGCTCTCGCCAATCGCGGCCACCCTCATCGCCTTCATAGCTATTTCTTCCGGTTACCTTGCCGAAATCCAGCGCGGGGGTATTCAGTCAGTTCATCGCGCCGAACTGGACGCCGCTGAAACTCTCGGGATGAGCCGAATGCAGACCCTGCGTTTTGTGATCACGCCGCATGTTGTCAAGACCACCTATCCGGCGCTCTCGAATTTCTTCATCTTCACGATGCTCGGTACCTCAATGGCTTCTCTGGTGGGGGTAAATGAATTGACCGGACGGGCCATCGAGGTGTCGTCGCGAAACTTTCGCTCTATCGAGGTTTTTACCGTCGTTGCCTTGACTTACGTGGCCTTGTCAATTTTGGCCAGCATTTCACTGGCACTTGCTGGCCGGATCTTCTTCCGGGTGAAGGCAAGGATAATGTGATGACGGAAAATCTCGCGAACCTCTTCACTTTTGGAAACATGCAGTTCCTGATGCGCGGCGTGGCGATGACACTTTTGCTCACGCTGATCGGCTGCCTCACAGGCCTGATTGGTGGTTTCCTTCTTGCTTACGCCCGAAGCAGCAAGGGCAACCTTTTGGCTCCGGTGCGCTGGGGCGCAATGATCTTTGTAGAAGTCTTTCGTCGCATCCCTTTCCTGGTGACCCTGTTCCTGGTGCTTTACACTGCTCAGATGATCCTGCCGCGGGCGCCGCTATTCTGGGTGGCCGTCATATCGATATGCCTCCTGTGCTCAGCCTATATGGCGGAAATCGTCCGTGCAGGGATGGAAAGCGTTCCCACGCCGCAAATCGAGACAGCCGAAGTCATGAATATGCCGCGCTGGCGAATTACCTGGATAATTGTTCTCCCTCAGGCCTGGAAGGTCATTCTGCCCTCCGCGGTCTCGTATATGGTTATGTTTGTAAAGGATACCGCGTTGGCCAGTCAGGCCGGCGTGTTCGAACTGATGTTCGCGGGCAAGGCGCTGGTCAATCGCGGTCTCGACCCTCTCCTTGTCTTTGCAACCGTCCTTTTGGCATATTTCGCCATTTCCTGGCCGCTGGCCCGGTTAGGCCAATGGCTTGAAACCCGCTTGGCACACAGGCATACTGAAAGAGGCATCCGATGATCAAGGTGATGTGGTTTCTAAAACGCGCTCCGCATCTCACCCAGGTAGAGTTCGCCGATTGGTGGCTCAATGTACACGCCAAAGATATAGCAGCTGATCAGTGGCCCTACCTCAAGCGCTATGTGATCGATGTCCGGGTAGAGAATGAGAGTGGGCTGGCGGGCAAGCCAACAGCGGATCCGGAGTGGGACGGTATTGCCGAACAGTGGTTCGCGTCTGAAGCCGATTACAACGCGGTCTATGCACGGCCTGACCGTCCGACCCGCGCAGACACGCTGGCGCATACCTCGGCTTTCCAGCGACTGGTGGTACGGGAATACGTGCAAGACCTGAACGGGGAAGCGGATGGCACATCTTAAAATCTCAGGTCTTGATGTCCGTTATGGAACGACGCGCGTCCTGTGCGGGATTGATCTCGAGGTCGCGCGCGGAGAACTTGTGGGTCTGGTTGGCCCATCCGGGTCAGGAAAATCGACCCTTCTTCGGGCTCTGGTGGGGCTGGTGCCACCCTCGGCGGGTCAGGTCGTTCTGGAGGGCGAAATCGTGGATTACGCCAAGAAAGACTCGCTGCGCGCCCTACGTGACCATGCAGCGATCGTGTTTCAGCAATATAATCTCTTCCAGAACATGACCGTTCTCGACAACATTACCGTTACACCCGTCAAAGTGCGCGGCCGACCACGCGCCGAAGCCGAGGCCCAAGCGCGCGCTCTTCTTGCCCGGGTAGGTCTGTCGGGCAAGGAAAGCGCCTATCCTGATCAGTTGTCAGGAGGTCAGCAACAGCGGGTAGCCATCGCCCGCGCCTTGGCGCTCAAGCCTGCGCTGATCCTCCTCGATGAAGTGACGGCAGCCCTTGACCCGGAACTGGTCAGGGATGTTTTGGATGTGATCAGGGATCTCGCGGGCGAAGGCATCACCATGCTTCTCGTTAGCCATGAGATGGGCTTCATTCGCGAAGCCGCAGACCGTGTCGTCATGATGGACGCAGGCCGCGTAGTCGAGGTCGGTCCGCCACAGCAGATCTTTGATACCCCGATCGAGGAACGCACGAGAGCATTCATGTCCAAAATCATTCGTCATTGAATCGGGAAACGGCTAATGCGATTCGCAGGAAAGACCGTGGTCATCGTCGGGGCAGGGTCAGGACTCGGTGCCGCCATAACCGAGGGCTTCTCTTTAGAGGGGGCGCGCTTAGTGCTGATTGATCGCGACAAAACTGCACTTGAGCGCCAGGCCATCCGGTTTGCAGGCTCTGGCATCATCTGCGGCGACGCAGCAGAGAGTGCAACGGTTGAGCAGACTTTGGATATTTCTGGGCCAGTCGATATTCTGATCCATACAGCGGGAATTGACCCCCTCTCCGCCACAGACGTGCCCGGCACGAGCCTCGAGGATTGGCAGTCGATCATCTCTGTCAACTTGACATCGGCCTTCCTCTTCGCACGTGGCGTTCTGCCGGCAATGATCGCCCGTCAGTCTGGCTGCTTGCTCTTCACAGGCTCCATCGCCGGCCTGAAGCCCACTCCGCGCGAGGCAGCATATGCCGTTTCCAAAGCCGGCGTCATTCAGTTGGCGCGCGCCATAGCATTGGATCATGCCCGTCAGGGCATCCGGGCCAATGTGCTCTGTCCGGGATTTCTGGAATCCGTCATGTTAGACCGCAAGCGGGTGATGTCAGAGAGCGATCTTTCAAAGCGCTCTCAAGCAGCAGCTGCCATTGTTCCTCTCGCGCGGGAGGGTCGATACGAGGAAATGTCAGCACTCGCATTAGCTCTTTGCGACGACTCCGTATCCGGCTACATCACTGGCCAGCCTATTGTGGCGGATGGCGGACTGATGCTGGCATGAATTTCTCAAAGACAGGCGGTGAAGATGCGCCTAGCGGTGCGGGGCGTAAGCCTAGAGGCGAAAATGTCGACAGGATCTATGCAGCCCTGCGCGACGACATTCTCGAATTGCGTCGTGCCCCGGGCGAGGTTCTGGATGAGGCCGAGATCGCCGGAACTTTCGGTCTCTCACGGTCTCCCGTTCGCGAAGCCATAATCAGGCTCACGTCCGAGGGGCTTGCCCAACTTTTAAAGAACCGCGGAGCAGTGGTATCACGTCTAGATGTCGAAATGCTTCCCTCTTACTTTGATGCGCAAGCGCTGCTGTTCCGCATAACGTCCAGGCTTGCCGCACAGCGAGGTGGATCGGCCGCAGCAGATCGGCTCTTGCACATACAGAAGCGGCACGACGAAGTCGTTGCTTCGCGCGATCCGAGCGGCGTTATCTTGAGTAACCGCATGTTCCATATCGAGATCGCCCTCATCGGCGGCAACCGATACTATCTTGATTGGTTGACGAGTATACTTGATCAGGGGCAGCGGATCATGCGACTTTACGTTCGACTGCATGAAGAGCAGGTGCCAAACGAACAACTGTCATTTCACTATGCTCTTATCGATGCGGTTCGACGCAAAGATGTAGAGGCGGCGGACCGGGCTGCCGCCGCCGATGCTCAGATTGTGCGGGATGAGATTTCTCGCCAGATATCATCGGGGGCCTCCGCTTCGTTGCCCCTCTAGTCAGAATTATAGCCTAACAGTGCCCTGATGTAGATTCCCACCGATTTCTGCACATACCGGAAACGGTCGCCGCCGAGGTGCATGCCCCCGAACTACCTTGAGACAACGGGCCCGTGTTGCGGCCATCGACGCTCACGGTTAGGATGGTGTTGAATTGGGAGGCGCATGTGTCGTTACGCTATCACACCGTCGATGTCTTCACGCGCACGCGTTTCGGGGGCAACCCCTTGGCCGTTGTCATCGATGCAGACGGGTTGACCACTAAACAGATGCAGGTGATCGCCCGCGAGTTCAACTATTCAGAGAGCAGCTTCGTATTGCGACCGTCTGACGAACGCCACACCGCGAATGTGCGTATCTTTACGTCAACTGTCGAGGTGCCCTTTGCGGGGCACCCGAATGTCGGGACTGCCTTCGTGCTCGCGAGCCTCGGTATCGTCAGCGTAAACGATGAGTATGTTTTTGAGGAGAAAGCCGGCCTTGTTCGGGCATGCATCCTGCGGGACGGCGAAAACATCATGATACAGATCACCGCTCCTCAGCCGCTGAGTATTGGCAAAACCTTTGATTCGGAGACCATTGCCAACTGCCTGTCGCTGACGATTGACGAGATTAGTTGTGAGGTCCACCCGCCTCGTGTCGTCTCTGTCGGCTTGCCTTTTCTCGTCGTTGAGCTCGCTAACCGAAAAGCTCTTGAGAGGGCAACGGTACATCAGTCCAGTTTTGAACGAATCCTTCCGGAGGATGGAGTGGATTCCATCTATTTCTACAGTCGTGAGATTCATGAGCGTGACGGAGCTGTCGACTTCACCGCACGTATGTTCGCACCCTTCGATACTCTGCCCGAAGATCCTGCAACTGGCAGCGCGACGGCCGCGACCTGCGCCCTGCTGGCGTCACTCGAAGGCAGGGCGTCGCGCAGTTTCAAGGTCGCTCAAGGGATCGACATGGGTCGTCCAAGTCTGATGTCGGTCGATGTCCTACAAGACAAGGTCCTGATCACCGGCTCGTGTGTGTCTGTAATGTCAGGACAACTCTTGGTTTGATGCGTGAGTCCGAGCGGGCGGTCAAATTGTCGGGGCTTATCGTTTGCAGTGGTGCTGTGGCAACGAGCCCCTAGCACAACCCCATGCCACCCTGTCCGGGCTGCAGCGCTCCAGAGACAAACAGGGTGACTTGAGGAAGGGAGGATTTCTGGCTCATCGTAGCTCTGTCGTCGACCTCGTTGTGGACGAGTTCGTTCGAAGCGATAGCAGAAATCCGATGAGAACTTGGCG
>CAMDBX010000125.1 GCA_945889445.1 Rhizobium sp. Q54 | reverse complement strand
CTTCATTGAGGCGCAGCGCCTGCCGCCCGACATGCAGCAGGACATCTCGGTCGCCGTGTCGGTTTACCGGCAGTTCAAGGCGCATACCAGCTAACCTCCGCCGGTTGACGATCTCTCAGTCCTGACGTTTTTCACCGCGGCCTTCCGGCTGTCGATGGCAGACGTGCCTCTGCACGTTTGCGCGTTTGCACACTGACGCAATCAATCATCACCCGGGAGGCTGCAATGGACAATGCCACAACGAAACAACAAGCCTCCCGCAGTGACATCAACCCGCGCGACCTCGATGTGATAATGGCGACGGCGGCAGCCCACGCCCGGAAGCTCGCCCGGTCCCTCAAGCTGTCGCAGGCGGAGCGGGAGGATGCCGAACAGGACATCCTGCTCATGTTGCTCGAGCGCTGGCATTACTTCGACGATGTGCGCGGCAGCAACATCGGCTTTGCCATTCGCATCGCGCGCCAGGCAGCCCAGGGCATCGCCGACCGTGTTGCCGCCGGCTGGCAGAATGGCCTCGTCTCGCTCGAGGATCCAGCACCCTGGCAAGACTGGGGCATGGACGATGCCGTCACGATTTCCGAGCAGGTCGGCGACGAGTCTCTGCCGGACGAAGCCGCCCTCGTCAGTGCGCTCTCGTTGCGCGGCTTCATGGCGGCATTGCCAACAGATCTGCTCGTCGTGGTCAAGGCCGTCTTTGCCGCCGATGGCGATATCCCCGAAGCCTGCCGGCTCACCTCTCTCTCCTCCAGCGAATTCCATCGCCGCCTCCGCGAACTCCGCTACCGGCTGGTCTGCCTTGAACTGGCGCCCCGGTCCTGGCTCACCCACCTCTGACCTCCTGGGAAGAATTGGCCACGCTGTCCCTACTATAGGGGCAGGAGGCACATTCCAGCCTGGAACTGCTCTTCCCGTCCGGCACCGATGACCTCCTGGGAGAAGTCGGCCCCCCGGTCCCTACTATAGGGGTAGAGAGGAAAGTCAGGGCTCGCTCCGGCGCCCAAACCTCCCTCCGACATCAACTGTACACAACGGCTGCAAACCCATTGCGGCCGAACGAGAAAGGTTTGCCCGATGCTTGCCCGTCCCGATCCCCTTCCGCTCTTTGCCATTCCTCTCGACGAGAACGGTTTCGTCGACTGGCTGATCGATGCAAAGCCTGGCGATACGTTGGTCTACTACCGAGGTCATCTCTCGCATGACCGCATGCCCTCGACCAAGGTCTTCGACGATGCTCGCCGCCGAAAGCTAGCCGATGTCGCGAACCGTGTGCTTGCCGCCGAGGCCCAGGGCCTCGTCATGCCGGTGCAGCGCCGCATCGACAGGAACGAGTGGCTCTATATCGCCATCCGCACGCACGGGCCCCTGCGCACTGCTCACAGCCACAAGCCCTCGGCTTCTTCCGCGCGGAGCCTCGCCCATGTCTGAGCCATCCCACGCCCTTTCCGGCATCGATGCCATGAGCATCGGCGACCTCGCGATCCTGCCCGCCGCTACGCTGGCAAGTCTCAAGGCGCAGGTCGAGCAGATCTACGAAGAGGCCCATCGTCTCGATGACAAGCTCGATGCCGCACTCGACTACCGCTACGGCCCCCGTGCGCATCAGGCGCGCGCCGCTCAGGCCAAGGACACAGGCACCGTCCGCTTCGAGGACAACGGCTTCATCGTCGTCGCCGACCTGCCGAAGCGCGTCAAGTGGGACCAGCAGCGGCTGAAGGAACTGGTCGACCTGATCCGCTCCGGCTGGGGCGAGGATCCCTCGGATTATGTGAAGTTGAAGTTCGAGGTCTCAGAGCGCTCTTACGAATCCTGGCCCGCGCGGCTGAAGGAGCTGTTCACCCCGGCGCGCACCGTCGAGACGGGCAAGCCTGCTTACGAACTCATTCCACCGAAAACTTTCTGAACAGGATGGCGGGGTGGTCCCGTGCCGCAAGGGCGGGCAGGGCCGTCCTTCGGCGCCCGGTCAGCGCCCCGCCATCTCCCCAGACGTCCATCGCCCATCATCAACTGCCTTACAGGAGCTTTGCATCATGCCGCTGAAGATCGTGACAGCCGAGGAGCGGCTGTCGAAAGCAAATCTCAAGACATCCTGCGCCGTCTTCGGGCCTCCGGGCGTCGGAAAAACGCATCTGCTCACCACGCTGCCCGCCGACCAGACCGTGTGCTTCGATCTCGAGGCGGGCCTCAAGTCGGTGCAGGACTGGCAGGGCGCCAGCATCCCGGTGCGCGACTTCGTCAGCTTTCGCAAGCTCGCCGTGCTGGCGGGCGGGCCCGATCCGGCGGCCCATCCGGATTCCTATTACGGCAAGGCCTATCACGACGCCGTCCGCGCAGAATATCGCGACTCGGGTCTTGTCGAGTTCCTGGCATCGAAGCCGATCCTGTTCATCGACTCGATCACCGAGCTCACCCGGCAGGCCATGGCCTATTCCAAGCAGCAGCCGGAGGCCATCTCCGACCGCACCGGAAAGCCCGACGTGCGCGGCGCCTACGGGCTGCTTGGACGTGAAGTCATTCAGGCCTTGAAGCACTTCCAGCACGCGCCCGGCAAGACCGTCATCTTCGTCGGCGTCCTCGAGAAGATCGTCGACGACTTCAACCAGACGACCTGGCAGCCGCAGATGGAAGGCACCAAGGCCTCACGCGAACTGCCGGGCATCGTCGACCAGGTCATGTCGATGCACCTGTTCTCGCAGAAGGAGGACGGCAGCTACGTCCTCGACGAGAAGTCCTCGACCCGCCGCCTCGTCTGCCAGGCGGGAAACCCCTACGGCCTTCCCGCGAAGGATCGCTCGGGCCGGTTGGGTGTCACCGAACCACCTGATCTCGGCGCCGTCCTCGCCAGGATGAATGGCACTGCAGCTCCGAACCGTCCGGCCGCAGCCCCCTCCGACCACCCTAACGCCTGAACCAACTGTCATCACAAGGAGATTACCCATGTTCGACTTCAACGATGCCCAGCAGCAGATGGCGCCCCAGGGCGAGCTTATTCCCGACGGCGTGTTCTCGCGCGTGAAGCTCACGATCCGCCCCGGCGGCACCAATGGCGCCGTGCCGATGGACGCGAAGCTTCTCAAGGCCTCCGACAAGAGCGACGCCTTGATGCTGAACTGCGAGATGACGCTGATGGACGGACCCTGTGCCCGGCGCAAGTTCTGGCAGAACTTCACGGTCGCCGGGGGAAAACGCGACGAGAAGGGCGAATCCATCGGCTGGAACATCGCCAAGTCGTCGTTCCGCGCCATGATCGACTCAGCGGTTGGGCTCGATCCGAAGGACGAGAGCCCGGCGGCGCGCAACAAGCGCAAGCTCGAGGGGCTCTGCCAGCTCGACGGCATTGTCTTCGCGGCGCGCATCATGGTGGAGCCGAGGAGCGACGGCAACGCCGCGGGCAACAACCGGATCGCCAACATCGTGCTGCCTGGCGAGCCGGAATATGCCCGCGTCATGGCCGGGCAGGCGGTGCCGCCCGATCCGGTCAATGCCCTGCCCAGGAAGCCGCGCGCCGGAGCGGGGCCGGTCGCACCCGCCTGGTCGCAGCAGGCTTCCCCGCCGCAGCACAATGCTGAGGGACCATCCAGCGCGCCTGCCGCAGCGCCTGCTCCCTCGTCTCCGCAGTGGCTCAACAGCTGAGCCGGTGACGGAAGACGAGTGGCAGGCCCACGTGACGCGTGAAGCAGCGAAGGAGATCGGCGCATGGCTCGAGGCAAGAGGACGGCTGGACCAGCCCATTTGCAGCCTCACCATGCGCGATCTCGAGGCGCTGGCGCAAAACGCGATTACCCACTTCATCGTTCTGGCCTCGCGGAGGGTCGCGGTAGCACCGGACAGCAGCGGCGATCTCCGGCGGTTCCTGATGAGCGGATGATCCTCTGTGCCATCTGCAATCGCGAGGCGCGGGGCTTCGGCTTCTGCCTGTCCCTGCGCTTCGATCTCTATCCCCACCATCACTTCTGTTCCATGCGCTGCCTCGACCGCGGGGAAGCGATCGCCAAGGAGGCGAACGGTATGATCGACAAGACCGCCCGCGAGATACAGGCCTTGAAGGACGCAAGGCGGCCCTTCGCAGAGGCCATCACGGAACTGGGCCTCATGCCTGTGTTCCATGACAGGAAGCCCGAAGACATCGCGCAGATCATCGAGGCCGTGATCACGGGTTACGTCGACAGCATGCTTCGGCAGGCTGGCGTGCCTGAGCGCACCGGTACCTTTGATTACCCGATCCCATTCTAGCCTGAGGTGCATGCCGATGCTCATCGATCTCAATCACAATTCCGGCGCGCGCTACGAAACAGAGACAAGCCTGTCTGCTGCCGTCAATGCCCATATCGACGAGGCACTCCTCACGCGTCAACGCCTGCAGGCGCGGCGCGATTATCTCGGCGCCAGCCGGATCGGCGAGCCATGCGCCCGGCGCCTCGCCTACGAATATGCGCACACGCCCGAGGATCCTGACAAGGCCTTCTCAGGCCAGACGCTGCGCATCTTCGCCGCGGGCCACACTTTTGAAGACCTGACCATCGCCTGGATGCGCGATGCGGGCTTCGATCTCCGCACCCGTCGCCGTGACGGCGGCCAGTTCGGCTTCGAGACAGCAGGTGGGCGGGTCAAGGGGCACATCGACGGCGTGATCGTCAGCGGTCCGGACGTTGGCGTCACCTGGCCTGCACTCTTCGAACACAAGGCGCTGAAAGCGAGGTCCTGGTCCGACGTGGTGAAGCGTGGCGTCGAGCTGTCGAAGCCCGTCTACTACGCGCAGCTGCAGATCTACATGGCCTACATGGAGCTCGAGAACTCGCTCTTCACCTGCCTCAACAAGGATACGCAGCAACTCCATCACGAACGCGTCGACCTCGTGCCGCATGTGGCCCAGGCGCTCTCCGACAAGGCCGCTGACATCATCCGCGCAGTCGAGGCCCACGAGCTTCCTCCGCGCCTCGCCGCCAGCCCCGACTTTTACATCTGCCGTTTCTGTCCGTTCCACTCAACCTGCTGGGAGACAAGATCATGAAAGTGCCGTGGTCCTATGAGCTGAAGCGCATTGCCCCGAAACATGCTCACAAGTTCTGGCATCCAGAAATGCTGGCGGGCATACAGCATGCACCTGTCTATCTCTTTCCCGACCAGGCCGCCTTCGACTCGGATGAGGTGGACCTGGCGGCGCGCGCTCTCATGGACGAGTTTCCGCGGCTTCCGCATGCCGCCGTCATCTTCGAGGTGCCGGACAGGAACGGCACGCTCGATTCCCAGGTCGTTTATGCGCGGCAGATCGATGACGCAGTCGAATGTGCCTATTTCCACCGCGACAAGGCGACGGGCAGATGGACGGACATCATTGTACATGGCCGGTTCTCCGAGCCCGGGATTGCTGATGTCGAATTGAATCCGCGAACGGCTGAAGATAACCAGGCTGGCTATGCGCAGGCGGCAACGGGCATCGTGTGGCGTGCGCTTGGGATCCTGGCCTCAAACCCTGAAACATCGGTCCGGCAGGTCCCTCGCACGCGCCGCCCCAAGCTCGAACACGCAGGTGTCAGCGGTTGGAGCTGGACCATGGTCAGCGTCGATCCCGAACAGGTCAAGCCGAAATCTCCCAGTCTGGGCGGCACCCATGCGAGCCCTCGCTGGCACATCCGCCGGGGGCACTGGCGCAACCTTGTGGACGGCCGCCGCATCTTCATTCGTGAATGCGAGGTCGGCGACATGGCCCGTGGCGGGGTGGTCAAGGACTACGAGGTCGCGGCATGAATGGCTTCTCACCATCCGACGCCCAGGCGAGGGCGATCGCCGAGATCAGGGAGTGGTTCATGAACCGCTCCTGCCAGCAGCAGATTTTTCGGCTGTTTGGGTATGCCGGAAGCGGGAAGAGTACAGTGCTGCGCTTCGCGCTCGCGGAACTGGGTCTCAGCACGTCCGTGTCCTCGAGACATTGTGTGCCGGATGTGGTGACCGCCACATTCACTGGCAAGGCGGCGCTTGTTCTGCGGCGCAAGGGGACGCCGGCGCGCACCATCCACAGCCTCATCTACAGCGTCATCCAGGCAACCGAGGAGGAGGTCGAAGCCGCCGCTGCAAAGATCGAGGAGGCGAAGCGGCAGGCGCGGGGCCTCACGGGCTTTGAGAAGACCACCGCCGAGGCGGCCATCGAGGCGATGCGCCAGGCGCTCGCCCAGATGAAACATCCCCGCTTTACGCTGAACCCGCAGAGCGATGCGGCGCTGACCAAGCTCATCGTGCTCGATGAGGTCTCCATGGTCGACGAGGAAATGGCACGTGATCTCATGAGCTTCAAGAAGCCCATCCTCGTGCTGGGTGATCCGGGGCAGCTGCCCCCGATCAAGGGGGAAGGCGCCTTCACCCGCGACGCGCCGGACGTCATGCTGACCGAGATTCACCGCCAGGCAGAAGAGAGCGCCATTATCCGGCTCGCCACCATGGCGCGCCAGGGCGAGGCCATCGGCTTCGGACAGTATGACGCCCATGTCGCCAAGATGCGCAAGATGGATGTGACGCCGGAACAGGCACTCCGCGGGGGTCAGGTCATCTGCGGCCGAAATGCCACCCGGTTCGATTTGAACAATGCCATGCGCAAGGCCGCAGGGTTTGCCGGCAGCGGTGTACTGCCGTCGAGTCCGCTGGAAAAGATCATCTGCCTCAAGAACCAGAACGAATTGGGCCTCATCAACGGCATGTTCATCATGCTC
This sequence comes from Rhizobium sp. Q54, assembly GCA_945889445.1. Lineage (GTDB taxonomy): Bacteria > Pseudomonadota > Alphaproteobacteria > Rhizobiales > Aestuariivirgaceae > Aestuariivirga. The sequence goes on along the minus strand of CAMDBX010000125.1, from coordinate 4,872 downwards.
GATGACATCGTGGACGAAGGCACCCACTTCTTCTCTGCACGGGCCCAGAACGAGGATGGTCAGCCTGTGGGCCCGCTGCTCGAGGCCGACGGCACGCGCGGGCGGCTGCGCTTCTACAAGGGCCACTTCGAGGACCATCTGGCCTTCGATCCGCATCGCCACGACCGTGACTGGAGGATCAAGCGGCAGCTCTCCGAGGCGACCTTCGGCTGGGCCATCACCTGCCACAAGGCGCAAGGCTCGCAGTGGGAGAACGTCATCGTCTGGGACGATGGCCTGGGGCAGGGCGAGGCCGACCGGCGCCGCTGGCTCTATACCGCCATCACTCGCGCCGAGCGCGGGCTTGTGATCCTGGCTTGAACGGAGGTATCCCGCATGATCGATCTCAATGACGTCTGGCAGCCCCCGGTTCATTTTGACTTGCCGGACATCCGCCGCCGGCTCGAGGCAAGCGCGCCCGACTGGCTGCCTGGCCTGTTTCCGCAGGCCAGGATGGCGGCAGACCGGAAATCCCTGCGTTGCGCCGATCTGTCTGGTCGCGCGCCGCGGGGCGAAGGCTCTTGCGTCATTCATCTCAAGGGGCCCTATGCCGGCACCGGCTATGATCATGCAACGGGCGAGTTTGCGGGCGGCATCGATCTAATCCACCATGCGACGGGGCTCTCCGACCGGGCGCTTTTTGCCGAGGCGGCACGTCTGGTCCAGCTGAAATCGCCGTCGCCACCACGATTGATATCCGTACCCCCGCGGCCCGACCACAGTCTCGACATTGCGCGCATCCTCGATACCTGCGAGCCGCTTTCCGGCACGGCTGCTGAAACATATCTGAGATCCCGAAGGCTTGATGACCCTTGTTGTCCGGACCTGTTGTACAATGCCGACCTCACCGACTTCGAGACGGCGCGCGGATGGGCGGGCATGGTGGCAATCGTGCGGGATGGCCGGGGCGAGCCCATAGGCGGCATCCATCGGACCTTCCTGCTCGATGATGGCTCCGCCAAGGCGCCGCCCGGCAAGAAGATGCTGGGACCCGTCGCTGGCGGTTCTGTTAGGCTGTTTCCCATGAGTGCCGACGGGTGTCTTGGCGTCGCCGAGGGCATCGAGACGGCGCTTGCCGCACATCGGATCTTCGGTATTCCCGTATGGGCGGGGCTGTCCGCTGACGGCGTTCGCCGCTGGCAGTGGCCTCAGGGTGTGACCCACGTGACCATCTTCGCCGATGCCGGAGACGCCGGGCGTCAGGCCGCAGCGACGCTTGGCGAGAGGCTCAACGTGGCAGGAATTACCAATCGCATCATGTTCCCGCTGCATAGCGACGACTTCAATGACGACCTTGTCCGTGGGGCTGTTGCTGGCGACTATGAGAAGTGCTCTGCGGCACCGGCAGAGGCCGCTGTCAGCGAGCAATTGGAATTGGCGTCTGCCATCGCTCCGGTGGACGATCATGACACATTGATCGCAGCAGCCGAGGCATTGACCAATCCGCCGGACCTGAAGGCGCTCAGTTCACTGTTGGGCCGCCTGGCGCTCTGCCCCCTTGAGCCTCTCCACGAGCGCCAGGTCGTGGCCCGCATCAAGACCGCGACCGGCATCGCCACATCTATTCTCGAGAAGCAGCTTGCCGAATTGCGCCGCCGCGTGAGCGTGAACGGTGATCCCAGCGCTCCCATCGCACGGCCCCGCTGGTTCGGGCGCCTTCGTATGGATCTCGCTGGGACGCCCGAACGGCACGAGGCCAATGTCATCATCGCGCTCACGTCGGATCCTTTGTTCGCCGGCGTCCTCGCCTTCGACGAATTTGCCCAGGCGATCGTCGTGCGCCGTCCGCTGCCATGGGACAGGCCGGGTGTTACGTTGCCACGTGAATGGGAAGACGCCGACGAAATCCGCGCCGCCGAATGGCTGCAGCTGCGCGGCATCAATGTCGCCCCCTCCGTGGTGGGCCGCGCCATTGGCCCGGTGGCGCGCGAGCATCGCATTCATCCCGTTCGCGATTGGCTTGATAACCTCAAATGGGATGGAGCGCCCAGGATTGAGACATGGACCAGCATCTACCTCGGTGCTGATCCCACGGAGCTTCACCACACAATTGGTGCGTTGTGGCTGCTCTCGGCCGTGGCGCGCATCTATCGCCCCGGTATCAAGGCCGACCACATGCTGATCCTCGAGGGTCAGCAAGGTGCGCGAAAATCAACCGCGCTCAAGGTACTTGCAGGCGAGAACTGGTTCACCGACGAGTTGCCGGAATTGGGTTCCAAGGACGCGGCCCTGCATATGCAGGGTGTGTGGATCGTTGAAATTGCCGAACTCGACGCCATCGGTCGCGCCGAGGTCTCTCGCATCAAGGCTTTCCTCACGCGCACCACCGACCGCTTCCGTCCGCCCTATGGCCGTAACACCATCGAGGTGCCGCGCCAGTGCGTGTTCGCGGGCACAGTGAACCCGGATACATACTTGCGCGACGAAACCGGCAACCGCCGCTTCTGGCCGCTGCGCTGTGGCACCATCGACATCCCGGCACTGTCGCGCGACCGCGACCAGATCTGGGCCGAGGCCGTGCACCGCTTCAAGGCGGGCGCCATCTGGTGGATCGAGGATCCCGCCATGTTGACGGAGGCGAAGGCGGCCCAGGACGCCCGCTACCAGGCCGATGCGTGGGATGCCCGCATCGACCGCTGGCTCACCCATGATGTGCGCCGGGTGAACCGCGGCTTTGCCGGGATCGACGACTGGAAGAACGAGGAAATGGAACGCTCCGAGCCTATCACCGATGTCTCCGTCGGCGAGATTCTTGAGGGCGCGCTCGGCATCGAGCCCGCAAAATGGACCAAGGTCGATCAGATGCGGGTCGGTGCCTGGCTGAAATCGCGGCAGTGGGCAAGATATCAAAACAGGACGAAGGAAACCCGCGAATGGCGATACCGAAAGCTGCCAGAGTAAAGTGGTGCGTGTGCGCCGGGCTCAAGGTGAACGCCATGCTTGAGGTTCAGGATCATTGCGGAAGGTCGTCGTGGTGCTCATGCCTTTCTTAGTTCAGGCAGCACTTCTTGAACTTTTTGCCGGAACCGCAAGGGCAGGGGTCGTTCCGCCCTACGTCCCGATAGGGATTGGAAGCGATGTCCGCCTCATCCCATAGTGGAGGTGGTTCCTCTTCCTCCATCTGCCTGAGGTATTTTTCCGAATAGCAGTACCAACCCGAAACCTCCTTAATTGCATCGATCGCCGTCGGGTGGAGGTGCTCGCGCAGGAACCATAAACCGGATGGATCCGCCTTGCTCTGCGCAAGGTCTTCTTCAAAGTCCTTTGCACTGTAACAGGAAATCTTGCTTGGCGCCGCGGCAATGGAGGCGAGCGCATCAGCCTCCAGATGGTTCAGGCCAAGAACGGCAACCGCAGATGTCCATTCGGCGAGCAAATAAGGATCGACATCGGGTTCCACGCGCGATCTGAAAGACTCCACGAAGGCGGCGACATCCGGCCGTTGCCGAGGTACCTCAATGGCAATGCGCAGGAGGGTCGTGATCATTCCGCTTCGGACGAAGAGATCGGCTCTTCGGTCGAGGATGATATCGAAGATCGGGTTCAGATCGCTTGTCACCACCCTTGCCATGACGCGATCGGCCGTTTCAGTTATGCCATCGCCCAACAGCACATCGAGGGTGTCACCCGGGAGGCGAAGGAAAGCTGCGAGTGGAAGGTAGGCGCGAGAATCGCCCCACTCGCCGAGAATCTCCAGCATGATGCCGTAGGAGTCGGCATAAGGCAGATTCTCCAAGGAGGTATGCAGCGCACGCTCGAACTCAGCGACAAAGGCTGGCAGCATCTCTTCCCGGGCGCTGAGAGCAGCCCGCATCGCCGCGACTGGCGCAGTGCGGTTGGTCTCGAATTCCATCAGAACGTCACGCGGTGTCATGTCGGTTCCTTGCTAGCCAGACGATGATGACGAATATCTTCTATCGCAAGCGGGGGACCCCGGCCTATGCCGCTCGCCCGCCCCGGTCATTTTGTCACCACCTTGGCATCTGTCACCACCTCATGCACGAGGTGGTGACAAGAAAAGTCCAATGAAATCAATGCTGTCACCACTGTCACCACTTCAACGCCCAACTTTCTTTTTCCCCATATAGGTATGTGTATGTGCACTCTTTCCATTCCCCACATACGATGTAAGGAAAAAGGTGGTGACAGGTGGTGACAGTGGTGACAACATTGAAATTGCTGATGTTTTTCTGTCACCACCTTGCGTATGAGGTGGTGACAGGTGGTGACAACTTGCCTTCCTCCATTTTGCAAGGTGGATGAGGCTCTGTCGGTCCCGAGGGGGTTGCTGCACTGTGGCAGCGGGCGAGCGATCTTCGCCGAATAGAGAGCCAATCCTCCAAGGGCGGCCATCGGATGTCTCGGTGGCGGAAAGCCCTGGAGGTTGGGCAAGGCGCCGGTATAGACACAGGACAAGGATGCTCGCCCCATGCTCATGGCGGCATCAGCCTCTGCCGCGGAGTGCCAGTGAAAGGATGCTTGGTCTCGCTTTGCCGTCTATGAGTGTGGCTGAGAAGAATCAGCCGGGGGTGGGATCGTGCCAGGAAGCGAAAGGGCCGGATCGATTGCTGCGCCGAATCTGGTGCGCGTGATCGACTACGAGACTACCGGCCTGCCGGAGAACCCGGCCGCCGAAGTGATCGAACTGGCGCGGATCGACGTCGATCTCTGGACCGGGGCCATAGGTAATGGCTGGCGTTCCTTCGCGCGCCCCAGGGGCGCAATTCCACCGGATGTAAAGGCCGTACACCACATCCTCGAGGAAGATGTCGCCGATGCGCCCGAGATCTCAGGTCTGTGGGCCACATTCTGGGAGGGGTGCGGCGAGGCGGA
>CAMDBX010000124.1 GCA_945889445.1 Rhizobium sp. Q54 | reverse complement strand
CCGTGGCGCTCGCCCGGGCGATCGCCAGCTGCTGCTGTTGTCCCCCCGAGAGCAGCCCCGCCTTCTTGTCTAGATTGTCTCGGAGATAGGGGAAGAGCTCCAGGCAGACGTCGGGGATCGCCGCCTTGCCGTCGGACCGTGCGAAAGTGCCGAGCAGGATGTTCTCGCGCACGGTGAACTTGCCGAGGATGCGGCGTCCCTGCGGAACATATCCGAGTCCGGCCATTGCGCGTTCGGCAGTCTTCCGGGCGCTCATGTCGACGCCGTCCATCATCAACTGGCCCTTCATCGCCGTGGTGAGGCCCATGATGGTCTGCATCAGTGTGGTCTTGCCAACGCCGTTGCGCCCAAGGACGCAAAGGCACTGCCCCTTCTCGACGGAAAAACTCACGCCATGGAGTATGGGGGTCTTGCCATAGTAAGAACTGACATTCGTGAGGCTAAGCATCAGTGAATGCCCTCTGTTCCGAGATAGACTTCCCGAACGAGCCGATTGGTCTCGATCTCCGAAATCGGTCCTTCCGCAAGGAGCTTGCCCATGTGCATAACGGTGATGATGTCGGCGATCTCGCGGACGAACGACATGTCATGCTCCACCACGATCAGCGTGTGGGATCCCTTAAGGGAATTGAAGATCTGAGAGGTCTTGTAAGTTTCCTTCTCGGTCATGCCTGCGGTTGGCTCGTCCATCAGCAGGAGATTGGCGTCCTGCATCAACACCATGCCGATCTCCAGCCACTGTGTTTCCCCGTGGGACAGAAGACCCGCTACCGTGTTCATCCGGTCGCCCAGGTTCGTGAGCTCGACAATTTCTTTGTAGCGTTTGACCCCGGCGGATCTGCCGAAGTGCAGCATGTTAGAAAACGGACCCTTCTTCTTGCCGAAGGCGACTTCCAGGTTGTCGCTCACCGTCAACTCCTTGAAGACAGCAGGCACCTGGAACTTCCGGCCGATGCCGCGCCGCACAATGACGTGCTCAGATTCTCCCGTGATGTCTTCGCCCTGGAAGAAGACTTGACCTTTGGTTAGCTTCTGCCGGCCCGAAATCAGGTCCATGCAAGTGGTCTTGCCTGCGCCGTTGGGACCAAGAAGGCAGCGCAGTTCACCCTTGTTGACGGTTAGATTGAAGCCGTCGATCACGGTGAAGTCACCATACTTCTTTCCGACGTTCCTCAGTTCGAGGAGAGCCATCACGCTACCTCCCGGACCTGAGCAATTACTTTGGCGTCCGTCGTCGCGGCCTTACCACTGAATATCTTCTCCACGACGCCAATGAGGCCGCGCGGCAGGAAGAGAACCACTCCGATGAAGATGAATCCGAGAATGATCATCCAAATCTGCTGCAGCTCGTCACCCATGTAGCTCTGGATCCCGTTCACGAGGAAAGCGCCCAGTATGGCGCCCATCAGCGACAGGCGCCCGCCCACGGCTGCCCAAACCACGGCAGAAATCGACAACGAGAGTTCGAGTGAGGTGGGCGAGACGTATTGCACGACCATCACCCAGCAAAGACCGGCACTGGCTGCGATGAAGCCCGACAGCGTAAACAGCAGGACTTGGTAGTAAGCAACATTGTACCCAAGGAAACGCGCCCGCTCCGCGTCATCACGGATCGACTGCACGACGAGGCCAAATTTCGATTGCATCAGGAACTTGGCGCCGCAAGTGAGCAGGGCGAGAAAAGCGACGCATATCCAAAATGCCGGCGCTCCATACGGATCGATCAAGTAGCCGAAAATCTGGAATGGCAGCGGTGGAGATATTCCATTGAAGCCCGCCGTATAGGGCTGCATGTCGTAGGCCATGGAGTACCAGGCGGCGAGAATTGCCAAGGTCATGATGGCCACAAAGACGCCGGCCACCCGCGCCTGGAACATCAAGATCCCGATCCCCATGAAGATCGCCGTCGGCACGGCGAGGGTGAGGAACAGGCCGACAGGCGTGGACCAGAACGGCTCCCAGAGCCAAGGCAGGTAGTCCAGTTCGTTCGTCAGCATGAAGCTCGGTATGGGGTCTGTCTCGGGGTTCTGGTACTGCATCTGCATGGTCATTGCCATGCCATAGCCGGCGAGGCCGAACGCCAATCCCTGACCCAGACTGAGGATACCGCCGTATCCCCACACGAGGCTGACGGAGACGGCCAGCATCGCCATTACAGTATAGCGGGCGATCTGGTTGATGACGAAGGGATTGTCGAAGTACAGCGGAACCATGGCGAGCAGCGCGAAGACTGCGAGGTAAGCTGCCCACTGGGCCTTCCGGTTCTGATAGAGGGACTGTTTCACGGCACTAGTCTTTCCTGCTGGCTCTTCTTGATCATCGGCGCTTCAGGCCTTCGGTTAGCAGGCCCTGCGGCCTGAACCTGAGGAATATGACGATGAGCGAAAAGAGCACGAAGCGGGCAAAGGTGTCGTTGGTAAAGTAAGAGAAGATCGAGTTGAGCTGCCCGAGAATCAACGCGCTCAGCACACTGCCAGCAAGCTGGATGCCACCCACCACGACGACCAGGAACGCCTCGACGATGTAGCCGCTGCCCATGTCGGGAAAGAGCGTCTTCAGCGCGCCGAACATAGCGCCGGCCGCGCCAGCAAGTCCTGCTCCATATGCGAAGGTGATGCTGTAGACGCGGTCCGTGTTGATGCCGAAGGACGCGGCCATCTCCTTGTCCTGCATGACCGCGCGGACACGGATGCCCCAAGTCGTGCGGTACATCAGGTACCAAGTTAGCACCACCAGCAGAACGGCGACCACCATGATAAACAGACGCAGGCCGGACAGGTGGAGAATCTCGAGGTCGACCTGGAAGTCGAGCCAGGCGGGTACAGCGACATATAGCGGCGCCGCGCCGAAGGTGAGTCGGACTACCTGGATGAGAATCAACGATAGGCCCCAGGTGGCAAGAAGCGTATCGAGCGGACGATTGTAGAGAGATCGTATCAGGAGCCGTTCGATGACCCAGCCGAAAAGGCCCACCACTATGAAGGCCAACGGAATGCAGACGATGAACGGGACGCCAAGTTGGGTCTGGAACACATAGGTCGAGAAGGCGCCCAGCATGATGAACTCGCCATGCGCCATGTTGATGACGCCCATTGTTCCATAGATGATGGTGAGCCCCAAAGCGGCGACGAGCCAGATGCTTGCAACGCTAAGCCCGATGAACAGGGCATTGAGGAAGGAATAAAGTTCGAACGGGGTCCAGAAATCATTGACGCTCATATTAAGGCCTCCTGCCCTGTTCCTCTGGCGCGGCTTTCCTGTGTGCTCGCACGGTCAGCAAGCTGGCCCAGAAAGTGAGGACAGCGGCGACGCGCAAAACGGAAAGAGGTTTCGGGGTGGGTGTCTGGCGACCGCTTGGGACGGCCGTCAGACACGCTTTAGTTTCTCGACAGGATTAGAGGACGTTCTTCTGGACCGTGCCGTCCGGAGTATGCAGGCCATCGGCCTTGCACACGCCACGATCCGGGTAGATCGAGAACGGGTCAGGCGCCACATGCTTCTCGGATGCCTGGACGATCTTGAACTGGCCATCCGCCTGGCACTGGCCAATCTTGGGCTTGAGCCAAATGTTGAAGTTGTCCGGATCGATCCAGACCTTGCCTTCGGGCGAGATATCGTCACCGAGTTCAATTCCGCCCGAAGCGTCACGGATCATGCGGGGCGTTACCGCCTCGATGTCGCCCGCCTGTGCCAGCGCCTTTTCGAGGCCCGCTTTCCATACGTAGACGGACAGATAGGTCTCTTCCATATTGTAGTGGGTCACGCCGCCGCCGCCGTACTTGCTCTTGAGGTAGTTTTCGACGAACTTTTGGTTGGTCGGCGTATCTAGAGTCTGGAAGTAAGGCGCGGAGAGGAAGTGACCGGCGCCCGCTTCGGGGCCCATTGCGCGGACTTCGATTTCGCCGGTCGTGAGAGCGGCGATCGGCATCTTGTCGGCCTTGAAGCCCTCCTGCAGGAACTGCTTGTGAAGGGCGATATCGCTGTCTCCAACCACGGTAGAGAAGATGAAGTCAGGTTTCGCCTGCCGAATCTTGTTGAAGATTGGCGCGAACTCGGAGCCTCCCAGCGGTACGTACTCTTCGCCCAGAAGCTCACCACCTGCGCGCTCCAGCCAGACCTTGGCGTTCTTGTTGGATTCCTTCGGCCAGATGTAGTTCGAGCCGACGAAATAGACTTTCGGGCCGAAGTTCTTCACCATGAAAGGGATGAGGTCTTGAGAGTGCTGGTTGGCAAGCGGACCCGTATTGATGATGTTCTGCGTGCACTCGCGTCCTTCGTAACAAGTCGGATAGTAGAACAGGTGATCGCGCGCCATGACGATGGGTGCAACGGCGCGGCGGCTGGCGGAGGTGTATCCGCCGAAGGTGCAGATAACGCGGTCGCGAAGGATGAGCTGGCTGATCTTTTCGGAATAGACCTTGATGTCGGACTTGGCGTCAATGATGATCGGCTCGACCTTCATGCCGGCAACGCCGCCATTGGCATTGATCTCGTCGATGGCATACTGGACGACCTGGGCCGAATCGTTCTCTACCACCGCGAGCGCACCGGACTGCGAGAACAGCACACCGACCTTAATGGTGCCGCCCTTGGTAATCCAAGGTTCGGCGCGGGCTTCGTTTGGCCGGATGATCGAAGGCGCCGCCACGGCTGCAGCGGCGACGCTGGCACTTCTGATGAGGTTTCTCCGGGTGATCTTCATGGGGTGTCTCCTCCGAGTTGTTAGTTGAAGCCGGGTATTCCCAGTCTCTTTTCAGTAGTAGCATATAGCCTATCGGAGTTAAGATAGTAGGCCTTTGGTTACAATGCTTGCTCCGATGTGGCCGAAAGTATTAACACACAGAGACTGTAGGCTGTCAACGTTCTCGAAAGGCGACGGGTGATGCGAGAACAGGATCAGCACCAAAAACACTTTTTAACACAGCAACTTGGACCGGTTGACAAAACTGAAGGTGAGATGCGAAAGAGAGCGGCAAACAAACAAGAATTTGATTTGAATGGGAACTCTATGTCAGGCTCGCTGGAGTTGAGCGACCCCCTTCGCATCGTCATCGCGGACGACCATGCCCTTGTGCGCGGCGGGCTGAGTCTGCTGATCAGGACGCTGCAACCGGAGACTGTCATTCAGGAGTGTAACGACTTCGAGAAGGTGACCCGTACCTTTGACGAAGCAGAGCCCATCGACCTCCTGCTCATCGACCTGTTGATGCCGGGCATGCAGTCGGTCGAAAGCATTCAGGCGATCTGCAGGAGACGACCGGACGTTCCGGTGATCGTGGTCTCCGTCAAGGAGGAAATGCAGCTTATCCGCCAAGCACTTAAGGCAGGCGCTTCGGGGTATATCCCCAAATCCTCCACCCCGGACGTGACCCTCAACGCGATCCGCCTGGTGCTCTCGGGAGGGATCTACATTCCGCCCGACGCACTTGAACTGCGGAACCCCGCTAACGAGGACGGCTACGGCGGAGACCAGTCCAGTCCCGCGGCCAACGACTTTCCGCTCACCTTGCGCCAGGTCGATGTGCTCGACCTCATTGCGGAAGGAAAATCGAACCAAGAAGTCGGCGCGGAGCTTGGCCTGGCTGAAGGAACCGTGAAGATGCATCTCAGCCGGATATACAAGGCGCTGAATGCCAAGAGCCGCACCGACGCGCTGGCGAAATACAATCGACTGAGGCCACAGAAGCGGCGCCCGGCGGGGTGAATTCGTTTGCAGGACGGTCCGCGGGGTTGCCGGTAGCGGATTTCCTGTTATGCTGAAGGTCTACAGTCTAATGGTATAAAAGATGCCGACTTACACCAAAGTCCTGGCCCACCTCAGCCAACCGGATGTGGCTGATCGCGTGCACGCCCTAAGCCATGACGGCGCCGTCGAATTCCTAGTGCTCAGCCGCGAGGACACGCTGCGCCGCCGTCTACGCGGCACCACCGACAAGGGCACCGAGGTGACGATCGCGTTGAACCGCGACGAGCAGCTTTCGGACGGTGCGGTTCTGAGCCTCGATGCCGACAAGGCGTTGATCGTCCGCATGAGTGAGGAACGCTGGCTGCGGCTCGAGCCGCGCGACACGGATGCGGCGATCGAGGCGGGCTACTTCGCGGGAAACCTGCATTGGCGCGTGCGATTCGCGCCCGGCGCTCTGCTCATCGCGCTCGAAGGGCCGGTTGAACATTATCTCCAGCGCATCGCACCGCTCACCACCTCCGGCAAAGTTCTGGCGTTGCAGCCGTGAGCGGAATTTCCTCGCAGCTGGCGCTGCTGCAATATGGCGACAGCTTCTTTCCGAGCGGCTCCGTCTCGTTCTCCTGGGGACTCGAAGGTCTGGTGGATCGCGGTGCCGTATCCGGGCGCGAGAGTTTCGAAGCTTTCATCAAGGGCCAACTGCGCGCGCGATGGGCGTGCTACGAGAGAACCGTCGTCGCGTCCGCCCATTCGGCACGTGATGATCTGCCCGCTCTCGCGCGGATCGACGACATGGTCGAGATCACCACCGCGGCGGCAGAGCTGCGCGATGCCTCCTGCCGGATGGGATCTGCCATGCTTCTTGTCTTCTCGCGGCTCGGCCAGGAACCTGCGGCGAAATATAGAAGCCTGGTCTCGAGCGGCGCGGCACATGGCCATGTGAGCGTGGTGCAAGGCATGCTGTGGGCTTCGGCCGGCCTGCCGGAGCGAGATGCCATCGCCCTTTCCGCCCACATGTTCTGCACAGGTTTCCTCAGCGCGGGAGTCAGGCTCGGCTGCATCACCCATCTCGATGCCCAGAAGCTGCTTGCAGCCGCACGCGAGGAGGCAGCACTGCTCGCCGCCTCGCCCGCATTGCCGCTCGGCGCCATAACGACCCATATGCCAGAAGCCGAAATCGCCGCCATGCAACACGCGGGGCTTGAGATGCGGCTGTTCACCAATTGAGCGACTGAGAAACCAGAGGGGAATTGCCGATGCTGCTCACGCCGACCGAAGTGGAACGGCTCACCATTTATGTCGCTGCCGAACTTGCGCGCAAGCGACGGGCAAAGGGACTCGCTCTCAATCATCCTGAGGCCGTCGCCCTGATCGTCGATGAAATCCTCGAAGGGGCGCGCGAAGGGCGTTCCGTCGCCGAGATGATCTCCTGGGGCTCGACGATCCTGACGAGCGACGATGTGATGCCAGGCGTCAGCGATCTGATGCCGGTCATCCAGGTCGAAGGCATGTTCCCGGATGGCACAAAGCTCGTCACCGTCCACGATCCCATCCGGCCCGGCAGCAAGCCCGCCCCCCAGGGCACGGTGGCGCCAGGCGAGATCGTGCTGGGCGACGGCGAGGACATCGAACTCAATGCCGGACGCCGCAAGACGACCCTTACCGCCGTCAACACCGGCGACCGGCCCATCCAGGTCGGCAGCCACTATCATTTCTTCGAGACGAACAAGGCGCTCGCCTTCGACCGCGCCAGCGCCTTCGGCATGCATCTGGACATTCCCGCCGGCACCGCGGTGCGCTTCGAGCCGGGCGAATCAAAGGAAGTCACGCTGACGGAGTTCGGCGGCACAGGCGAAATGCTTGGCCTCAATGGACTGACCGACGGCTCATGGCGGGACGAAGCCGTCAAGACCCGGGCATTAGAACGCGCGCGCGAGCGCGGCTTCAAGGGGGCCTGATCGATGGCACGCATGACCAGACGCGCCTATGCCAACATGTATGGCCCGACCAAGGGCGACGCCATCCGCCTGGGCGACACCTCGCTTCTGGCCGAAGTCGAGCACGACTTCACAGTCTATGGTGAGGAGTGCCTGCATGGCGGCGGAAAGACCCTGCGTGACGGGCTGGGCCTCACCCCCGGTTATGACAGCGCCATGGGCGCACTCGACATGCTCCTCTGCAATGCGCTGGTGATCGACCCCGTGATCGGCATCGTCAAGGGCGACATCGGCATCAAGGATGGCAAGATCGTCGGCATTGGCAAGGCTGGCAACCCCGCCACCATGGACGGCGTGCATGCCAATCTGATCGTGGGCGCCGCCACCACGGTGCGCGATGCCGAAGGCATGATCGTGACGCCCGGGGGAATCGACGTTCACGTGCATTTCGATTCCGCACAGCTTTGCGAGCATGCGATCAGCGCCGGGCTCACCACAATGATCGGCGGCTCGCTCGGACCCATCACCGTGGGGATCGACTGCGGTGGCGCCTTCAACGTGGGCAAGATGCTGCAGGCTTCCGAACAGTGGCCGATAAATTTCGGCTTCCTCGGCCGCGGCAACACCTCCCGCGCCCACTCGATCTACGATCAGATCGAGGGTGGTTGCATCGGCCTCAAGATCCACGAGGACTGGGGCGCAATGCCTGCGGTGATCGACACCTGCCTATCGGTGGCGGACGAACTCGATTTCCAGGTCCAGCTTCACACCGATACGCTGAACGAAAGCGGCTTCCTCGAAGACACTCTCGAGGCGATTGCCGGCCGCACCATTCACATGTATCACACGGAGGGTGCAGGCGGCGGACACGCACCCGACATCATTCGCGTGGCGGGCGAAGCGAACTGCCTGCCCTCTTCCACAAACCCGACCAACCCCTTCACCGTCAACACCTTCGACGAACACCTCGACATGACGATGGTGTGCCACCACTTGAGCCCAGACATCCCAGAAGACGTGGCCTTCGCGGAGAGCCGCATCAGGGCGCAGACCATCGCCGCGGAGGACATTCTCCACGACCTTGGGGCGATCTCCATGCTTGGCTCCGACAGCCAGGGCATGGGCCGGATCGGCGAAGTGATCTGCCGCACATGGCAACTCGCCTCCAAGATGAAGGACCAGCGCGGAAGGCTTCCCGAGGAAAGGGTGAAGCTCGGCGACAATGAACGGATCAAGCGCTATATCGCCAAGTACACCATCAACGCTGCGCGCACGTTCGGGATTGATGACATCATCGGTTCGCTCGAGCCTGGCAAGATGGCGGATCTTGTTCTCTGGCGGCCAGGCTTCTTCGGCATAAAGCCCGAGATAGTGGTCAAGGGCGGTTTCATCGCATGGGGCGCCATGGGAGACAGTGCTGCCAGCCTCATGACCTGCGAGCCGTTGCTGATGCGGCCGCAATGGGGCGCGTTCGGCCGTGCCAAGGAGGCGCTGAGCGCCAACTTCGTCAATCCGCTCGCCATCGAGCGGAACCTTGCCGTGAAGCTCGGCCTTTCAAAGCCGCTGCTTCCGACGCGGGGCACCCGCAAGCTCACCAAGGCGAACATGCTGCACAACAGCGCGTGCCCTGCCATCACCGTCGACCCACAGACATTCGACGTGTTCGTCGATGGCGTTCTCGCAACCTGCGAGCCGGCCTCGAAACTTCCCCTCACCCAAAGGTACATGCTGCGATGAATGAGAAAACCAGGTTGCCCGGCGTCGCCCGGATCGGCATCGGTGGACCTGTGGGTTCCGGCAAGACGGCACTGGTGGAACGCCTGATTCCCGCTCTGAAGGCACGCAACATCGAGGTGGCCGTTGTTGCCAACGATCTCGTAACGCGCGAGGATGCCGAACGCATCCGGCGCTCCGGCCTCATCGACCCGGCGCGGGTGCTGGCCGTGGAAACCGGAGCCTGCCCCCACACCGCGATTCGCGAAGACCCAACCATGAACATTCTCGCCGTCGAGAAACTCATCGAGACATTTCCCGAGGTCGAGGTGATACTCGTCGAGTCGGGCGGCGACAATCTGGCTTCGACGTTCTCGCTGGAACTCGTCGACTACTGGTTGTTCGTCATCGATACATCGGACGGCGACGACATTCCGCGCAAGAAGGGGCCGGGGATCGTCCGGTCGGACATCCTCGTCATCAACAAGGTCGATCTCGCGCCCTATGTAGGGGCGAACGTCGAGAACATGGTGCGGGATGCCTCGCAGGTGAGGAGCGGCAGAACGGTGATCCTCACCAACTGCAAGACCGGCGAAGGGATCGAGACGCTCGTCGACCAGTTGGCGCACGACGTCCTGTTCACGGCCTGACAATGGAGGTGAGTCCCGGCATTCAGGGTAGTGCGGAACATCCGGGTGACAAGACCCGCACATCGAGACTGGCCCTTACCTTCGCCCCCGACCTGCGGGGTAGAACATTCCTGGCAGGCCAGTTCGCCAGCTACCCCTTCCACGTCTGCAAGGTGCTCTACGACGATGCAGACAGGGAAGGCATGGGCACGATTTATACCCAGTCATCGGCGGGGGGACTTTTCGAACACGACCGCCACCTGATCGAGATCGAGGCCAGGGAGGGTGCTCAAGCCCATGTCACAACCCAGGCCTCCACAATCATCCACAGCATGAAAGCGGGCGCGGCCCGGCAGACGGCGAGGATCGTGGCCGGCGCGGCAAGCCTTCTCGAAGTCCTGCCGGATCCCCAGATTCTGTTCCCGCAATCTTCCTTCGAGGGGCTCTCGCGCATCCGCGTAACGGAAGGGGCAACATGCATCGTCTGGGAATCTTTCCTTACACATGACCCGATGGCGAAGGGTGGAATGCCACTCAGCTACCGCAGCGAGATCATCGTCGAGAACGAGAACGGCAAGGCAATTGCCATCGACAGGCTGCATATCGATGAACAGGCGTTCCAGAACCCGGCACCCGGCGTCATGGGGCTTTTTAGGGCCTGCGGAACGATGCTCGTCCTGTCGCCTGGGCGCACATCACCGCTGGATCTTTCGTCGATCTGCCGGGAGACGCCGGATGGCGCGCTCATCGGAACGAGCCTGCTTCCATCCAACGCAGGGCACCTTTTCAGAATTCTTGCGGCTGACGGTGTGCAGCTCAAACGGTCGATGTTCGCCTGCTGGGCAGTCGCCCGAACGGCCCTGTTCGGCAAGGCGCCCATCGCACGGCGTAAGTGAATTCGATCCAGAAAGAATTCCGCTGGGCCACGAGAGCCTCCAAGCCGCCCAGAGTGGGCGACAGACTTCCCGAGGTCATGGCATGACCGACATTTTGCACCACGTCGAATGAGAGACAATTGCATGCCGGCTCCTCAAGGAGGCGAAGGCCAATCGCAAGCTCAATGATCCAGTCTGGCGCGAGACTGACGAAGGTCGCCTCGTCACGCTGGTCATCACCGATGCGGGGCTGGCGGCTATCGGCGTCGAGCAGATGTCGCCAAGGAACCTGCTGCCCCCGAAAACCCCAAAGTGGCCGAACCCGCTACCCCGAAGGAACGCAAACCCCGCGAGGGCACAAAGCAGTCACAGATGATTGACCTGCTCCGACGCCTTAAGGGGGCCACTCTCACCGAGATCGCCGAAGCGACCGGCTGGCAGCAGCACACGATCCGGGACGCCATGGCGGGACTAAACATCTAAAAAATGAAGCTAGGCCTGACGGTCACCTCGGAGAAGGACGACGTTCGCGGCCGGGTCTGCCGGATCGCATGATCTATGCTGCGACAAAGAGGGGCCGCCAAAAACCCGGCGGCCCTTTCAGTTTGGGGAACGCTTCACGTTATCGCAAATTAACGCGATTGAACAGTCGCCGGAGCGCAAAGCTCCTGATCAGAGAGATTACGGTTTATGTAGAGCTTATGATTATGCGGAACTGTTCAGGTCGTGCGATCTTAAGTGCTTGAGTTAGACTGAATATCGACTTTGGCCCAATCTGCATAATCTGCTGTCCTTCCTCTGACGCCGTTGTGGCGTCTTCCTAGGAGGACA
>CAMDBX010000123.1 GCA_945889445.1 Rhizobium sp. Q54 | reverse complement strand
TCGCGGCCGGGGTCACTTTCCTTGAGGAGCCCCGCCGCGAGATCTATGCCACGGTCACCGTCTTCCAGGACCCATTCGGCAACAACTGGGACCTGCTGGAACCGACCCGCAAGGACGGGCGCCCAGCCTGACATGCCAACATGACCATTCCCGCCTCCAGCCGCACCCTGATCGGCATCGCCTTGATGCTCGCTGCCATGGCGGTGCTGCCCTTTCTTGACGCCATCGCGAAATACCTCGGCCAGCAGGGTGTGCCGGTGATGCAGATCGTATGGGCGCGGTTGTTCTTTGGCGCCTTCCTCACCATGCCCTTTGCGCTGCGGCTTGTTGGCCCACGCGGGCTCATCCCCAACATGCCTCTGATGCATGGGCTTCGCGCGGCGCTGATGATCGCCGCCACCGGATTCTTCTTCGCGGCGCTCCATTACCTTTCAATCGCCGACACGCTGGCGATCTTCTTCGTGCAGCCGCTGATCGTCACCATGCTGTCACCCCTGGTGCTGGGCGAGAAGGTGGGCATCAGGCGGTGGGCGGCCGTGCTGATCGGTTTCATTGGCACGCTGATCATCATCAGGCCCGGTTTCCAGGAACTGAACCCCGGCGTGTTCCTGGCCCTCGGCTCGGGCGCGTCGCTGGCCATCTACCTGCTGCTCACGCGGCGCATTGCGGGCTCGGCACCCGCCATGGTCACGACATTCTACACCAGCCTGATGGGCGCGATCATCACCAGTGTCATCGTGCTGTTCGTCTGGCAGACGCCGACCACCGAACAATGGATGTTCTTCGTGCTCCTGTCAGCCATCGCCAATGGCGGGCACTTCCTGATCATCCGTGCCTATGACCATGCCGAGGCCTCGCTGCTGGCACCGCTGGCCTATACCGAAATGATCATGGCGACGATCGTAGGCTGGTATGTCTTCGGCGACTTCCCGGATGTCTGGACCTTCGTCGGCGTCGGCATCCTCATCGCCTGCGCCGTCTACATCTCCTGGCGCGAGCGGGTCCGGCGTGTGGAGCCGATCCGGGATTTCGAGCAGCCGTAGCGACCCACCTACACCTTTGCGCCACGAAAGAGCATGGCCGGGTCGAGCCCGGCCGTGATGGGGTGGTGGTGGTGCGGCAGAACCCTAGCGTTCGAGACCGTCGATGCACACTTCCGCCGTGCCCTTGTTGGAGAGCATGGCGCGGTAGATCATCTCGATCCGCTCGATGCCGCGCTCACGACCGACGAGTTCGATGGGGCGAGTGCCGCCACCAGGCGGGATCACTTCACGCACTGGCACTTCCTGGCGCGCGCCACTCAGATAGGTGACGCGCAGGTTGAACATCTCGACCGGTGCCTTGCGTACCTTGAGACGCAGCGCCGTGAAGCGGCCTTCGCGGTTGACCTTCAGCGTGTCCCGGTCAACGAGGAACTTCACGTCCTTGCAGCCGAGCAGGCTCCAGTCCCCCGGACCGGGACCCGGAGCCGGCATGCCGCCTACGGCGACCAGCACGATGCGCGCTGCGCCCTGCGGCAGGAAGTTGATGGCGACACTCCTCACCTCGCGGCGGCGGCTGTCGACGTCGAACACGCGTGTCGTGCCACCGGCACGCACGAGCTGGTTAACCCGGATTGTGTCGCTCGAGCCGTCGTCATAGGTAACCCGCAGGTCGCGAATGTCGACGTCGCTCTGGCGCACCTCGAGGCGGATGCCGCGGAATGCGCCCTCGCCGCGGCGAACGTTGATGACCTCGCGTTCAGGCTGCGCTTCATAGTTGATGGTGCCGATCGGGTACTCGCGGCTTGTTGAGGCATCGGCCACGGTGAAACTGAGACCACAGACGATGGCAACGCAGGCAAGGGCGAGGCGGACTTTCATGGTGTAACCTCCGGTTTCAAGCGGTGGTTACTGCCCCTTTGCGTTGCCCGTCAACTTGTTGGAACTACGCAGAAGCTGTCTCACTTTTCGTCGAGAACCGCCCGCACCGCATCCATCGCCTCGAGCTGGGTGAGGTTCATGTGGAGCGGCGTCACCGAGATACGGCGGTTGAAGGCGGCCCAGAGATCGGTGCCGACCGGCGGGTTGCCGCGCTCGCGCTTGAAACCGAGCCAGTAATAATTGTTGCCGCGCATGTCGACGCGCTCGTCGACGGTGAGCAGGTTCACGTCGCGCTTGCCCTGGCGGGTGACTTCGACGCCCTGCACATCATCCGGCCGACAGTCCGGGAAGTTCACGTTCATCAGAACGCCGGGGCCGAAGTCCATCTTCAGCAGCTTCGCCACGATTGACGGGCCATGATGCTCCGCCACCTCGTAGGAGAAGCCGTTGCCGTGGATGCCGGTGACCTGACTCATCGCAATCGACTTGAAGCCGAGCTGGGTGCCCTCCATCGCCGCGGCAATGGTGCCGGAATAGGTGACGTCATCGGCGATGTTCTGGCCGCGGTTGACACCTGACAGCACGAGGTCCGGATTACCGGGAAGGATTTTGCGCGCTGCCATCACCACGCAGTCGGTCGGCGTTCCAGCCACCTCGAAGCGCTTGTCCGCGATCTTGCGATAGCGGATCGGCTCGGCCAGCGACAGCGAGTGCCCTGCCCCGGAATTCTCCTCGGCGGGTGCGACGATCCAAACATCATCCGAAATGGTGCGCGCGATGCGCTCCATCGTCTCGAGGCCCGGTGCGTGGATGCCGTCGTCGTTGGTGACCAGAATGCGCATGTGGCTCAGCCCCTCGTGATCTTGTCCGCGCCACCCATGTAGGGACGCAGTGCCTCGGGGATCGTTACCGATCCGTCGGCATTCTGGTAGTTCTCAAGGATTGCCACCATGGTGCGGCCGACCGCAAGGCCGGAACCGTTGAGCGTGTGAACATGGCGCGTGCCCTTGCCGTCCGTCGGCTTGAAGCGCGCATCCATCCGCCGCGCCTGGAAATCGCCGCACACCGAGCAGGACGAAATCTCGCGATAGGCATTCTGTCCGGGAAGCCAGACTTCAAGGTCATAGGTCATGCGGCTGCCGAAGCCCATGTCGCCGGTGCACAGGCGCATGACGCGGTAAGGCAGCTTCAGTGCCTGCAGCACGCTCTCGGCTGAACCCGTCATGCGCTCCAGCTCCTCACGCGATTGCTCGGGCGTGGTGATGGAGACGAGTTCGACCTTGGAGAACTGGTGCTGGCGGATCATGCCGCGCGTGTCGCGGCCCGCCGCACCGGCCTCGGCACGGAAGCACGGCGTGTACGCAGTGAGGCGCAGCGGAAGGTCCTTTTCATCGAGGATCGTCTCGCGCACGAGGTTGGTGAGCGAAACCTCCGCCGTGGGTATCAGCCAGCGGCCATCAGTGGTGCGGAACAGATCGTCGGCGAATTTGGGAAGCTGGCCCGTGCCATACATGGCCGCATCATTGACCATGAAGGGCACGTAGTGCTCGGTATAGCCGTTCACGCCCGTCTGATGGTCGAGCATGAACTGCGCCAAGGCGCGCTCGAGCCTGGCGAGCTGGCCCTTCATCACCACGAAGCGGGCGCCCGAAATCCTTGCGGCAGCCTCGAAGTCCATAAGCCCCAGCCATTCGCCGATGTCGAAATGCTGGCGGGGCTCATAGCCAAAGGTGCCAGGCGTACCCCAGCGGCGCGCCTCGTCATTGCCGGTCTCGTCCTTGCCATCCGGAACGTCATCAAGCGGGATGTTCGGAATGACGGCGAGCGCTGCGCCAAGGCGCTGGTCAATATCGCGCTCAACCGCCTCTCCGGAGGCGATGAGATCCTTGATCGCACCCATCTCGGCCTTCAGCGCCTCGGCCCTGGCCTTGTCGCCCGACTTCATGGCATCGCCGATTTCCTTGGAGGCGGCATTACGGCGGGCCTGCGCATCCTGCAGCTTCTGCACATGGTCGCGGCGCTCGGCATCGATCTTAAGGAGTTCGGCGGCCATGGGCTCAAGCCCGCGGCGGGCCAGACCCGTGTCGAATGCAGCCGGATTGTCGCGGATCGCCTTGATGTCATGCATGTCGTGAATCCCTTTTCGGGCCCTCCTATAGGACGCCGGACGCGGGACGGAAAGATGTTTGCCTAGACGTCGCCCTTGGCCGCCTCGGCCGCCTCACGCTTCCTGCGGCGCGACTCGAGGAAACGGACAGCCTGGACGGACACCTCGTACAGGGCCATCAGCGGCACGGCCATGGCGATCTGGGAAATCGGGTCCGGCGGGGTGAGCACGGCGGCGACGACGAAAACGCCAACGATGGCGAACTTCCGTCCGCTCCGCAGCTGGTCGTAACTCAGGACGCCAATCTGGCCGAGCAGCGTCAGGACGACGGGCAGCTGGAAGCACAGGCCAAAGGCGAGGATCAGCATCATCACGAAGTCGAGATAGGCCTCGATGTCCGGCATGAGCGCAACATCGGACGTTCCGGCGAGTGCCGTGAAGAAGTGGATCGCAACCGGAAGCAGGAAGAAATAGACCAGTGACGCGCCAAGGATGAAGAACACCGGCGTGGCAACCAAATATGGCAGGAAGGCCGCCTTTTCGTGCTTGTAGAGACCGGGAGCAACGAAACGGTAGATCTGTGTTGCGATCAGCGGGAAGCCAATGAACAGTCCTCCGAAGAAGGCGATCTTCAGCTTGACCAGAAACACGCCGAGCAACTTGATCGAGATCAGCGAGACGTCTTCTCCGGTGCCCCATTTGAACGGCAACACCAGGAGACCGAGGATGTCAGAAGAGAAGAAGAAACTGATAATGAAGGCGGCCATGAAGCCGACAACGCAATAGATAAGTCTCGTACGCAGCTCGATCAGGTGCTCGATCAGCGGTGCTTCGGAGGCGTCAATCTCGTCTTTGCTCATGAGGCGGCTGCGGGCGTGTCGGGCGAAGCTTTCGGGGCATCGGCAGGCGGCGCGTCGCCGAACAACTTGTTGAAGTCATCCACCTGCTTCTTGGAATCGTCCTCGGCGGCCTTCTTGGCCATCGTGGGCTCAATGAAGTTCGCCGGGTTCTTGATGTTGTCGAACTCCTTCTTCACATCTTCGAAGCCGGTTTCCTTCATGGCCTGGTCAAGGTGGCCCTGGAACTCACGCGCCATGCCTCGCATCTTGGCAATTGTATTGCCAAATGCGCGCAGTACCTTGGGGAGGTCCTTCGGCCCGATGACGATGATCGCCACCACGGCAACGACGAACATCTCGCTATAGCCGAATCCGAAATCGAACATGTGTGTATCCGGCTAAGGCGCGCCGGTTTGCCTTCAGCTCTGTGCCTTCTCGGCTTCCGACTTGACCGCTGTCTGCTGCTCGATCGGCTTGGGATCGGCCGCAGTGGTGGTGGTCTCGTCTTCGGCGAGGCCCTTCTTGAAGCTCTTGATGCCCTTGGCAACGTCACCCATCAGGTCAGACACCTTGCCGCGGCCGAACAGCAGCACGACGACCAGAATGACGAGAACCCAGTGCCAGATCGACAGCGAACCCATGAGACAAACTCCCTTTATCCGGAGAGAGGCAACTCCCTCCTCACGTTATGCGGCACTAAAGCAGAAACCCCGGCGCGCCGCAACCGAAGCGGAATAGGTTCTAGATAGGTTGCGGAGTGGCCGTTTCAAAGACGAAAACATGGTCCGGATCGACCCGAAACAGCGCCGTTTCGCCGCGCTGGGGCGCGGCGCGCGAATCGAGCAGTGCCGTGAGCGGTTCATCCAGCCCCTTGAAAAGTATCCGGCATTTGACGTCGTCGCCCTGGAAGCGCGTCTCGGTGATAAGACCCTCCGTGCCCCCTCCACCTTCCGCACGACGGATGCCCTGCGGGCGGATGAGGACAAGGGCATCCGGGCCCCTGACCCGCTCCGGGCAGGAGAAGGTGCCAAGTGCTGTCACAACCTGCCCATCCCGCACCTCTCCCCGAACCTCATCGGTATCGGAGAAAAACCGGGCAGCCGGGGCGTCCGCCGGGTGGCGGTAGAGTTCTTCCGGCGTGCCGGCCTGGATCAGCCGACCCTGCCGCATCAGGAAGATGCGGTCTGCAAGCCCCATGGCCTCAACCGGGTCGTGGGTCACCAGAAGACAGGAGGCGCGGGTCTCACGCAGCAGCGTCAAGGTCTCGGCACGCACGGATTCGCGCAGGCGCTGGTCAAGGCCGGAAAACGGCTCGTCCATCAGCAGCACCTGCGGCCGAGGCACCAGCGCCCGCGCCAGCGCCACCCGTTGCTGCTCACCCCCTGAAAGACTGTGGGGGTAGCTTTCCGCATAATGCGCGAGGCCCACCCGCTCGAGCGCGTGCAGGGCAATCCCGCGCGCCGCGTCACGGGGTAAGGCATTGAGGCCGAAGGCAACGTTGTCGATGATCGGCAGATGCGGAAACAGGGCGAAGTCCTGGAACATGAGCCCAATGTTGCGCCTTTCGGGCGGCACGAAACGGTCAGGCCCTGCCACCTCCTGGCCGTCGAACAGCAGGCGACCCGAGTCCGGCTTGTCGATGCCGGCGGCGATGCGCAGCAGCGTGGTCTTGCCGCAGCCGGACGGGCCGAGCAGGCAGGCGATCTCGCCCGGGTTCAAGGTGAAGCTCACGTCCTCGACAGCAGCCGTCTTGCCGAAGCGGCGCGACACGTTCTCGAACGACAACTGGCCGGCAAAAGTGGCCGCCGCCGTCCCGCGGGTGCCCCAGCGGCGGCTGTCACTCTGTCTTTCAGGGGATGGTTCGGCAGACCTCATGGTGCCCGGGGTCTACAACAGATCGGCGCCGGAGAAAATGACATCACGCCGCAGCAGGCACCACCCGGTTACGCCCCTCGCGCTTGGCCCGGTACAGCGCCCGGTCGGCCCGCTTCAGAAGGTCTTCCACTGTGTCCTGTGCCGAGGCGAGACTGGACACCCCGAGTGAGGCGGTGACGGTGAGGTGCGATCCCGGCCCAAGGAGGAAGGGCTTGGCGGCGATTGCCTTGCGGATCCGTTCGCCCACTTTTTCGGCGATGGGCAGGTCGGCACCCGGCAGCACGACGACAAACTCCTCACCGCCGGTGCGGCAGGCGAGGTCGACGTTGCGGACGGAGCCGCGAATGCGGCCAGCCACTTCCTGCAGCACGCGGTCACCCGCATCATGGCCGTAAGTGTCGTTGACCGACTTGAAAAAATCGATGTCGAGTGTGAGCAACGAAAGAACCTTGCCCCGGTCCACCGACTGCTCGATGAGTTGGGTGAGCTGGGTTTCGAGATAGCGTCTGTTGTAGAGGCCGGTGAGTGCGTCGGTGACGGCCATCTCCATCGAGGCGCGGACAGTCAGCCGCAGCTGCTCGGTATGGCGGTGACGGCGGATTTGCGTGGCGACGCGGGCGAGAAGTTCCTGCCGGTCAATGGGTCGGATCAGATAATCGTTCACACCCATGTCGAGCGCACGCAGCAGCCGCTGGTGATCCTCCGGATCGACCAGAATAAGCACGGGGGTCTGACGTGTCGTCTCGACTGACTTCAGCTGCGAGCAGATGCGCAAGCCGTCAGCGCCTTCCAGATCAAGATTGACGATGATCAGGTCGAAGCCGCCCTGGGCAGCACCGAACGCTTCGAAGGCCCTTTGCGGATCGGCGACCAGGGTCACCTCATGTTTCGGCGTCAGCAGGTTCCGTATACGCTCCGCCGGGGCGATGCGGTTGTCGAGGACCAGAATGCGACCGGGTGCGCCATCAACCGCAGCCTCCCCGTTGCCAAGCCCAAGCGGGTCGGCTCCCGTGCGCGCGCGGAGTTCATCCGTCAGCATCTTGAGGCGAACGAGTCCCTTGACGCGACAGAACAACGCAACATCGTTGACTGGCTTGGTCAGGAAATCATCGGCGCCCGCTTCGAGCCCCCTCACCCGGTCCTCCGGCTGATCGAGCGCGGTGACCATGATGACGGGAATGTGCTGGGTGGCCGGGTTACCCTTGATACGACGACAGACCTCGATGCCATCAATACCCGGCATCATCACGTCGAGCAGCACGATGTCAGGACGGGTGCGCTGCACCGCTTCCAGCGCATCTGCGCCGTTCATCGCGGTGACAACCTCGAAATACTCTGCCGCGAGCTTGGCTTCGAGCAGGCGAACATTGGCGAGAATGTCATCGACGACAAGGACGCGAGCCGTCATTGCGATTTCTTCAAATAGCTGTCGATGGTTTGCAGGAAACTCACGACCGAGATCGGCTTCGAAATGTAGGCCTCGCAGCCACCCTCGCGGATCTTCTGTTCGTCACCCTTCATGGCGAAGGCAGTGACGGCAATGACCGGGATGGCGCGCAGGTCGTCATCCTCCTTCAGCCACTTGGTAACCTCGATGCCTGAGACTTCGGGAAGCTGGATATCCATGAGGATGAGATCAGGGCGATGCTGGCGCGCCAGTTCGAGCGCGGAAAGCCCGTCGCGCGTCTGGATCACCTGATAGCCATTGGCTTCGAGAAGATCGTTGAAAAGTTTCATGTTCAACTCGTTGT
Source organism: Rhizobium sp. Q54 (assembly GCA_945889445.1). Taxonomy (GTDB): domain Bacteria; phylum Pseudomonadota; class Alphaproteobacteria; order Rhizobiales; family Aestuariivirgaceae; genus Aestuariivirga. The sequence goes on along the minus strand of CAMDBX010000123.1, from coordinate 3,370 downwards.
CCTCGACCACGAGCACTTTTTTCGGCATTGCCGGCACCATGTCTGGCGTTCTCATCGCACCGGCCGATCCTGACACATTTGCACCCATCTGGCTCGGCTCACGTCAAGGGCAACTCGCCCCGGGGGATCCCGCCGCGCATCCCCACCTGTTGCCCCATTTCTGGACCATTTCAGGTAACCAACAGCTTAACCGGGGACGGCGGCTGTTCAACGGGGTTCAGGGGTGGTTAATTGCGATCCATGATGCACCCCAAGCCCCAGTCCAACTCCGAAGAGGCCGAGATCCTCGCCATAAATGCCCTGGGCTTCCTGGCCATGGACAGTGAACGTTTTCAGCGATTTATGGACCTGTCCGGCCTGGACGTGGCGGCGATCCGCGCCGGGGCTGCCAACCCGGCCTTTCTGGGCGGCATCCTCGATCATCTGCTCGCCGATGAAAGCCTGTTGTTGATCTTCGCCGAGGAACAGGCGATGAGGCCGGAGCGCATCGCCCAGTTGCGCCGCAAGCTGCCGGGAGCCGCCGTTGATTTCTGAGATTACCCAAGGCCAGTTGGCCACGCTGAACTTCACCGACCGCCCCCTCGTCATCTGTGACGTTGACGAGGTGATCGTGCACTTCACCCGTGATTTCGAGGACTATATCGGGCTGCACGGCTTGTGGCTCGATACGTCGAGCTTCGCGCTCAACGGCAATATCCGCCACCGCGAGAGCAATACGCCCGCACCCGAGGCGCAGGTGGCAGAGCTCATCGGCAGCTTCTTCGATGAGCGGACGCGGCACATGCAGGAGATCGATGGGGCCGTGTCCTCACTCCTGAGGATCGGCGAGAAGGCGGACGTGGTGCTGCTCACCAACCTGCCGCATACGGCAGGTGACCACCGCCGCGAAAACCTGAAGAGCCACGGCCTGCCCTACCCCGTGGTGACCAACTCCGGCCCGAAGGGCCCGGCCATCCGCAACCTGTGCGACCGCGGCGGCAAGCCGGTTGTGTTCATCGACGACAGTCCGTCCTACCTCGCGTCGGCCCACGAATACGCGCCGGAGGTGCAGCTGATCCACTTCCTCCACGACGACCGCTTCGCACAGCACATCGAGCCCCTCAGCTTTGTATCGCTGCGCACGGCGCGCTGGGACGAGGCGCGGCCCTATATCCTGCAGCTGATCGCCGGATGAATATCCCTCCGGCGGCCCTCGAAGGCCGCCGGACACCGTGCGTACGGGGCGTTGCGGCCCCGTCAGCGCGAATAGGTGAGCAGCAGGTAGCCAGCAATCCACGACAGGCTCTTGCCGCCCACGTCCTTTGCCACCAGGGCGCGGTCGAACTGCCGAGGGTTGCGACGGAAGATGCCGTACTGCGGGTTGCTGAGAAGCGTCGAGATATAGACCCCGTGCGGGCAAGCCCGCTGCGCATTGGCACTGGTGTTGATCTCCGGCCAAGTGCCTGCACCCTTCCGGCATTGCGCGTTGACCGCGGCACGGAACCCATTCACACCGGCAAGAGGACCCGCAAGGCGGCCAAAGGCGTCTAGCGTGTACTTCAGGCCTCCCAAACCGACGAACTTGGCAGTGACCGCAGAGAGATCAGGCGGTGCACCCATATAGGTCCGAATATGGCTGACCATGAAATTCCCACAGGCGGCGTTAAGCGCGTTAAACGCACCGTTCGCGGCAAGGGACGGCAAGCCCACATCGCCTGCGTCATTCGCCTTGTCGAAGCCGCGCACCCAGCAGCGGTGAGCCATCAGGTTGCCGTCCGTGCCACGGTTGGTACGCAGCACCTTGCGCATGTCATCCTGGCCGAGATGCAGCCATGACTGGGCGTGCACTGTCATCACCCGATTGTTGATCTCGATCTGCTCTGCAAACTGGTCTGACCCTGCCTGAGCGATCGGGTAGACGATCTGCACCGACGAACCGCCCACCTCGATGATGCCCACCGGAGGCTTCGGAAGCTTCTCGGCGGCAGGCCGCCCGAACGCATTTACATACTCATCGTTGGCGTTGACGAAGCTCCAGAGACCCTCCTCGCTGCCGCCGTCGATCGTGCGCACCTCGTTTTCTTCATTGGTGAGCCCGCTTGTCGCCATGCCGCCCCGGATGACCGTATAGACGTTGTCGACGGCCGGTTGGCCGCAGATTTCTGCCGCCGTGCGCATGCCAGCCGTGGCGAACACCTTCACGATCACATCCGACGCGGCGACAGGTGGCGACAGCGTGGCAAGCTTGCCCTTCATCGCTTCCCACAGCGGCAGCATGACGAAAGGATTGACGTTCGCGGCCGCGTAGAAGGCCTGAACTGAAGGATCCCCACCCGGGAAGCAGGCATAGTTATCGATGCCGTCATCTTCCTCATAAGGCGTTCCGGGTACGTCCGCGGCAGCCGACTGCAGGATGAGTTCGCTCACCGGATAGGGACCGGGCGTCACCTTGTAGACGAACAGACGGGTGCCACCGCTTCCGGCATCAACGATTGCAGTATAGACCGGCGGTGCTGCCTCAGCGGCCAAAGGCGAGAGCAACACGGACAGAACCGCAAAGGTCCGGAAGCAATTTATCAATCCCGCATTCGCCAGATGACACACTTATTTCTGGCAGACTTTCCACGATTAAGGTATAGATATCAGGAGTTTAACCTGAACCACATGAGGCCATCATGGAGAACCCATCGGGTGAATCGAGTGATGGTACCCTCAGGCTCGATTTCGACCGGCGCCTGAAGCTTGAGTTCCATGGTTCGCGGATCACCTCCGATGCTGGGCTGCTGGCCTATCGCGAACTCGACGATGCCTTGGGCCTCAGCGCGATGGCCGGTGACGTGCTCGCCGATGCCCGCACCGGCAAGAACGGCCGCCATGCGCTGGTCGGCATGCTGCGGCAGTCGGTGTTCGGACGGCTGGCCGGATACGAGGATGTCAACGACGCCGAGCGCCTACGTTATGATCCGACGATGCGTTGGGTTGTCGGCGGCAAGGCTGTCGTGGGTCGTGCGGCATCAGCCAGCCAGATGGGGCGCTTCGAGACAAGGTGGCTGACGGTGGAGAAGAACCTTTCCGGGCTCTCCGATCTGTCAGGCCACTGGATCGACAAGGTGCAGGCTCGCCGTTCAACGGGCAGCATCCTACTGGATATGGATTCGAGTGTAAGCCCGACCTATGGCGAGCAGGAGAACAGCGTCTGGAACGGTCACTTCGAATGCACATGCTACCATCCGCTGTTCGTGTTCAACCAGTTCGGCGACCTCGAACGCTGCGCCCTGCGCCCGGGCAATGTTCACAGCGCAGACGACTGGAGGAGTGTGCTGCAGCCTGTCGTTGAGCGTTACCGGGAACGGGACCTGCGCCGCTACTTCCGGGGCGATGCCGCCTTCGC
>CAMDBX010000122.1 GCA_945889445.1 Rhizobium sp. Q54 | reverse complement strand
TGGTAGCCCTCTTCAGCAACTGGTCAAATGCTGGGCGCTGGTCTCTGCCCTTGGCTCCTGAGATGCCAGAGTCAGCCAGTTCAGCCACAATCTGCCAGCCATTGCGCTTTGCGACTTCACGCAGCTCCTGAAATTGGTTCTCAACCGTCTGGCTTGAGGTTGAAACACGAGCGTAGATCGCAACTCGCTTGGGCTTGGAATAGGTCATCTTCAGCTTCCTCCATTCATATATTGGAGGTAGTGATGGAGGGGTGGTGGACAAGCGAAACCGCCCCTTCACCAGCACCTAAATCCTTGTTTTCAGGCGATTTTTTACGATTTGTGAACGGCACAAAATCTTCACAAATCTCCACCGAATCGCCAAGCTGTTGTTTTCGCTGTATGTTCCAATAGACCCAATGCTCTCCGAAGGCAGAGGTCACAGGTTCGAATCCTGTCGGGTGCGCCAAAACCCCACCAGCCGGAACAAAGTCGATAACCCGCGTTGCAACAAGAGGCAGCCGGGCTTTGATCCGACTGCTTTCCAACTTTCGCTCTGGCCGTGTATCTTCAGCTTGTAAGGCCGGGCTCGAAGTCTTGGCTGCCCGCCTTGATCTGCCTGGCGACATCGATCTCGGTGAAACGGCAAACCACAATGTCCTGAAGCAAAGCGGAGCGATGAGCGGCACCGCGGGCGAGCACCGCTGGGGTCAGCGTTTCGCGCACGCAGGCGGCTCCGATCACAGCCGGACGGAACCCGTCATTGCCAGGATTGATCACTCCTCTCTGCCAGAAAACCCCAGACGAGATGCCTCCGGGCAATCTCCGGGCGGTTCTTTATTTGCGACACAGACTCTTTCCAAGAGCATCTCTTTCATTCTAGCATCAACTCAGAACGGTTGCCGCAGAGCACGCTGACCAAGAGCAAGTTGGAGGGAATGACATGCAGCGAATCAAGTTCATTGATCAGATGTCCCAAGGCAAGCTGAGCCGCCGCGACATGCTCACGAAAGCCTCGGCTTTCGGTGTGGGTATGCTGACCTTGCCCTCGCTCCCCAAGGCCGCCGACGTGCTGACTTGCCTTGAATGGGCCGGATACGACGATCCGTCCTATTTCAAGAGCTTTTCCGAAAAGAATGGCACGCCCAATTTCTCTATTTTCACCGGGGAAGAAGATGCACTGGCGAAGGTGCTCGCCGGCTTTTCCGCCGATGTGATGCACCCCTGCAATTATTCGGTCAACCGCTTCGTCAATGCGAAAGTCGCAGCCGAAATCGACGTGACGAAACTCTCGAACTGGAAAGATGTCTTCCCGGCACTGCAGACGGCAGACGGCGTCGTGATGGACGGCAAGGTCGTCATGGCGCCGGCAGACTGGGGAAACGCTTCCATCGCCTACCGCCCCGATCTCGTGGACGACGACTTCAAGAAGAACGAGAGCTGGGGAATTTTCTACGATGACAAGTACGCGGGCAAGGTTGCCATGCTCGACAGTGAGCTCTGCATCACGTTTGGCCTGATGCTCGACGGCATGAGTTACAAGGAGGCTGCCTGGGCCACCGGCGACAAGCTGAAGGCTGCAGCAGACACGTGGGGCAGGAAGTGCACTGCCAATAGCCGCTTCCTGTGGACCGATCCGACGGAGGTCAATCAAGGCCTCGCCTCCGGCGAGATCGTCGCGGCTTATGCATGGAATGACACGGTCAAGAACCTCACAGACCAAGGCATTCCCGTTGCCTATGCGCGACCGAAGGAGGGCTTCTTCACCTGGTACTGTGGATTGACGCTGCTCAACAGCGGCAAGGCAGACAAGGCAATGGCCTATGATTTCATTGATGCCTGGCTTTCACCTGAGACCGGCAAGACACTTATCGAGGGTTCTGGGCTCGGTCATTCCAACACAAAGTCATTCGAGCTGGCCGACAAGCAGGCCGTGGCCAAAATGGGCTTTACGGATCCAATCCAGCACATGAAGGATGGAACGCTCTTCATTCAGGTCTCGGACCAGGTGCAGACCGAGTACAACAAGGTTTGGGGAGACACCAAGGCACTCATGCAATAGCGAGTGTCATGGCTTCGATGATGCGGCACACAGAAAAGTCGGCGTGGATGGCAGGTTACACACTCCTGACACCCGCTTTTCTGGTGATGGCAGTGATGATGGTGGCACCGCTTCTGGCGTTGCTGGCCTTGAGTTTCTGGACCCAGAACGGCTTCGAGATCGATCGCACGCCAACTCTTGCCAACTACTGGACCATCATCGAGCCGTCCGATGAACCATTTTTCTGGATGGGCATTCCCTTCCCGTTCAAATATCCACCTCCAGCCGTGCTCATGCTCAAGTCGATTGTGGTTTCCCTCGTGGCCACAGTGCTTGTCATTCTTCTTGCCTATCCCATGGCGTATTTCCTCGCCTTTCGGATCAAGCGAAACAAGACGCTCTGGCTTGTTCTTCTCACCATACCATTCTGGACAAGTTATCTCCTGCGGGTGTTCTCGTGGAAGATCGTCCTGGGTTACAATGGCGCCATCAATTCAGCGCTCAAGTCGATGGGACTCATCGATCAGCCACTTGAATTTCTTCTCTACAATCCCGCCGCAGTGGCCATCACCCTTGCGCACGCATGGATCGCGTTTACCGTGCTGCCCATCTATGTCTCTCTCGAGAAGATCGATCCGTCGCTGCTCGAGGCGGCAACCGACCTTGGTGACACGAAGTGGCGCCGCTTCTTGAGGGTCACACTGCCGCTGTCGGCACCGGGCACCATAGGCGCAGCCATGCTCGTCTTCATACCGACGGTCGGCGACTATGTAACACCAATGCTTGTCGGGGGGCCTGGCGGCACCATGATCGGAAACCTCATCCAGGAACTTTTCCTGCGACAGAACAATGCGCCCCTGGGAGCGGCTGTCGCAATCATGATGATGCTGGTCATCGGCGCATTGGTGGCGTTCTTCTTTTGGGCCATCGGCTTCCGCAAGCTCAGGTCACGGGTGTCCTGAGTGCGCAACACATTCCGACCGCTGACGCTCTACGCCGCCCTGTTCATGATCTTTCTCTATGGGCCTGTCTTGATGATTCCACTCTTCTCATTCAATGACAGCCTGTTTGCAACCTTTCCCCTGAAGGGATTTACTCTCAAGCATTATGGGACCATGGCCGCCAACACTGGCATGCTGGCTGCCCTGCAGAACAGCATTTTAGTGGCTGTTTGCAGTTCTCTCATCGCAACGGCGATTGGCCTCATGGCGGCGATCGCGCTCACCCGCAACAAGCTGCCCGGCAACAGCATCATTCTTGCGGCATTCTCCCTGCCGCTCATCGTGCCCTCAATTGTCTTTGGCGTTGCCATTCTCATCATCATGCTGAAGTTTCTGGGGATTCCGCTCTCGCTGTGGACAGTGGGCGCCGCGCATGTCTTCATCTGCATTCCATTTTCCATGACCGTGCTGATGTCGCGCCTTGAGGGGTTCGACAAATCACTCGAGGAAGCCTCGCGTGATCTGGGCGAAAGTGCATGGATGACGTTCTATCGCGTCACCCTGCCACTGGCGCTGCCAGGGGTTATCTCCAGTCTGCTCCTTTGCTTCATCACCTCGTTTGATGAATTTGTGCTCGCCTTCTTCCTGGCGGGCACGGATCCGACGCTGCCGGTTTACCTCTTTGGCCAACTCCGGTTTCCAAACAAGCTTCCAGGCATGTTGGCACTCGGAACGAGCATCCTCATGCTTTCTACCATACTCGTTCTACTCGCCGAGTTCTTCCGCAAGCGCGGCGTGCAGACAAATATCCCGGGAGATGCTTGACTTGGAACCCAGCGCCGATGCCATCATTCAGTTCAAGGATGTGTCGAAACTCTTTGGTTCCGTTCATGCCGTAGATCATGTTTCGCTCGACATTCTCCGCGGTGACTTCTTTTCGCTTCTCGGGCCATCCGGCTGTGGCAAGACAACATTGCTGAGAATGCTCGCAGGGTTCGAACAACCGACCGAGGGCGAGATCTTCATTGATGGCAAGTCTGTTGCCGGCATACCCGCAAACCACCGCCCCACGAACATGGTGTTTCAAAGTTACGCGATTTTTCCCCATCTCAACGTGGAGGAAAACGTTGGATATGGTCTCCGCAATCAGAAACTGTCGAAAGATGAATCGCGCTCACGCACTGCCGCTGCACTCGAACTCGTGAAGCTTGGGGGTTACGGCGCGCGTGCTGCCCACCAGCTTTCGGGTGGTCAACGCCAGCGGGTGGCACTGGCGCGAGCGCTCGTCTGCCGTCCAAAGGTTCTCTTGCTGGATGAGCCATTGGGGGCTCTTGACAAGAAGTTGCGCGAAGAAATGCAGGTTGAACTCAGGCAACTGCAACGCAATGTCGGCATCACCTTTGTCTTCGTGACGCATGACCAGGAAGAGGCCTTGACGCTCTCGGATCGAATTGCCGTGATGTCAGCGGGCAAGGTGTTGCAGATTGCCCGGTCAGAAGACCTCTATGAAAATCCAAATTGTCGTGAAGTGGCCCAGTTCATTGGCAACATGAACCTGTTCCAGGGCACCGTCATATCGACTGCCCAGGACGTGGTGACTGTCGATGCAGGCGAAGCAGGGCATGTTCGGGCAAACTCCAGTTCGCGCATAGCGAATGGTAGCAGGGTCTTTCTCGCCGTTCGGTCGGAAAAAATTGTCCTGTCAAGCAGAGAACCGTCGCCGCAACAGAACGGGTTTCGAGGACAGGTTGTTGCAGATACATACCTTGGTGACCGCCGTCGGTATCTGGTGAATGTCAGGGGGGTCGCCAAGCCTATTGCGGTTTTGCAACAAAATTCAGAGGCCGCGGCGCAGACGCACATGAACGGGGAGGTCTGGATCAGCTGGAAGCCAGACCAAGGTCGACTGCTCACGCATTGAAGGTGTCGTATGAAGTTCTGCCACCCGATGACCAAGCAGCCATGGAGGACGTGAAGATTGACTGAGACCCTGGTGCACAACGCCCGGTTTCGGACGATGGATCCGACGAACCCATCTGCCGAGTGGCTGCTGGTCAGGGATGGGCGTGTCGCCGCACTCGGTCTTGGAAGCCCGCCGGATGCCGCGAACCGTGTTGACGCGGGCGGGCGGCTGATTTTGCCAGGGTTTCAGGATGCCCATATCCACCTTCTCTCCGGCGGGATCGACATTGCCACGGCGGCTTATCTCTATGATGTCGTCAGCGAGAATGAACTGGTCGCCGCCTTGCGCGCCCATGCAGCCTCCAAGCCCGATCTGCCGATCGTGTTTGGCTCCGGGTGGCAGCCGGGACTCTTTGGCGACCACAATCTGACAGCTGCTCTTCTTGATCGCGCAGTCACCGATCGGCCTGTGCTCATCTATGACAGCTCCTTCCACAACGCTTGCCTGAACAGCCGCGCGATCGAGATGGCGGGTGTGGAGGACATGGCCGACCCCCCGAACGGCCATATCCTTCGCGATGCCAAAGGTCGCGCCACGGGCATGCTGCATGAAGAAGTCATTCCGATCGTTGCCGCCCGCCTGCCCGAACTGACCGAAGATGACTGGATGGCGGGCCTTCTTGCTGGGCAGGCGCATGCAAATCGGCACGGCATCACCGGGGTTCTGGACGCTTGCGTCAGAAAGCCCGAGGTGACGACCTATGGACGCGCTGCAGCAACCGGCGCGCTAACCCTTCGGGTTGCAGGCACAGCACTGGTGACCGAGGCAGACACCCCGGAAACGGCGGTGGCCCGCCTCACCGCCTTGCGTGCGGCCTATCCGGGACCCGATTTTCACGTGCATTCGGCCAAGTTCTTTCTTGATGGGGTGTATGAGAATCGCACCGCCGCCAACCTGACACCTTATGCCGACGCAAAGGGCGCTAACGCGCCCTGCATGTTCAGCCTCGAACAGACCAAGGCCCTGATGACCGCGCTTGATGCTGCGCGCTTTGCCATTCATGTCCATGTCATCGGCGACGCCGCCGCCCGCCGCGCCATTGAAGGGCTGGAAGCCGCGCGAGCGGCCAATGGTCCGTGGCCCGCCCAGCATCAGCTTGCCCACCTTCAACTTGTGGATCCGGGCGATTACAGCCGCCTGCAGGGCCTGGCCACAGCGAACATCCAGTCCCTCTGGGCGAGGTTCGAACCACCCTATACCGACCCTTCCCTGTCGATGATCGGCAAAGCGCGCTGGCCCGACGTCTATGCCTTTCGCAAGATGTTGGATGCCGGCGCCGACTGGTGCCTTTCGTCGGACTGGGCCGTCAGCACGCTCAACCCATTCGAGATCATTGAAACCGCTATCACCCGGCAGAAGCGGCTGGACAACAGCCCGCTGGAACCATTCTTCATCGACCAGGCATTGACGATCGAGGAATGCGTGCAAGGCTATACCGTGAACGCCGCCCGAGCCTGCTGGCGCGAACACTTCACCGGCATGCTTCGCGTGGGCTATTCTGCCGATCTCATCATGCTCGACCGGGATGTCTTCAACTGCGCGGCACATGACATCTCGAAAACCCGTGTGCTCGCAACGCTGTTCAAGGGGAAAGAGGTCTGGCGCGCTCCTGACTGGTAGGGCAGCGCTGCTTTAGGCCACCAGCGGAACAAATTGCATTGCACTCGCTGCTGACCACCTCCAGTACGATTCCGATTTTCTCCGCGACTCAGAGATGTCTCCCCGTCGCGGCCGAGTTACGCTCTGGTGCGACCAAGGGCTTCCAATGTCTTTCCGAAGAAAATCGCATCGACATGTCAACAACGTAATAGTTCGAATCCTTATCCTGCATGGTGCGCCAACTGCGATCAGGATTGCGAGGCCTTTGCCCCGCGACACTCTTGCTGGCTTTGCAGGGGAGCAGGCTTGCCCTGTTTCCGAAGATCTGAACGGCGTTGTCGCCGAACGGACTCCCGTGGTGGTCACAACGAGAAATCTTCCGCGCTCCAATACTTGAATTACCCAAACAGGTGTTCCGACGGCATGGGCTTCGTCAGGCGCGGCCCGTAAGCTTCTGGCGCTGCAGACGGCTCGGTCCGAGAGCTGCCGCAGGCACGGGAGGACCTGTCTGCGAAGCTCCTCCAATTCACTACAAACCAGTCGAAATTCTTGCAGCGCCCCCGTGTCACCCAACCTGAACTTGGATCTTGCCCATGTTCAGGGGTAATGCAGGTCAGACGACCATATTGTCGATTGCCATTGTGAAGCGCACTCTGCATCCTTCCATGCGACCCGAAGGTGGACAGGACTTCGCCGCGTTTCATGCGAGACTGCCAGGGTGTGTTGGAGCAGGAGGGATTGAAATTGGACGACAAGCTGTTCGACAAGGGGCTGGAGAAGCGGTGTGAAACGCTTGGCCAAGAGTATGTCGAAAGGAACCTGAGTGCTGCCGACTCCCTTACGCGCCCGTTCCAGGAGGCGATGACCGCGTGGTGCTGGGGCTTCGGATGGGGAGATGAGACCATCGATGCGAAGACGCGGTCGATGATGAACCTGACGATGCTGGGTGCGCTGGGCAAGATGCATGAGTGGGAGATCCACTGCAACGGCGCCATCAACAACGGAGTCACGGCGGAGGAGGTGCGCGCCATCGTCCATGTCGTCGGCATCTACTGCGGCGTGCCCCAGGCACTCGAATGCTTCCGCGTGGCGCGCAAGGTGCTGACGGAACGTGGGATGCTGCCGATCGATGACCCAACCAAACCCTGATCTCACCGTCAACGCCGCTCGCCTGGCCGAATGGAACACGGCGGCGCGCCGGCGGCAGAGCTTCCGCAACCTGCAGGACATTCAACGCCGCGGACTGAGTTTCCGCGCGCCATCGGTGCGACCGCTGGTGACAGCAGAGAACCCCGCACTCGCCACGATCCCGACGCTGAAGCGGCTGCTGGACCAACCGAGCTTCTGCGCCCTCGTCATCGCACAAGGGGATCGCATCGTTCTTGAACGCCATGCTGCGGACTTCGCCACCGATCGCCTGCACAGCATGCAGTCCATCACCAAGACATTCGCCCATCTGTCACTCGGAAGACTCGTCGAGACGGGGCTGGTCGATCTCGCCCAGCCGGTCGGCTTCTATGTGCCCGAGGCCGGCGAAGCCTATGCACGGGCCCGCGTTCAGCAGGTTCTGGACATGGACGTCGCCAGCAATTTCGAAGAGGATTATGCCGCACCCTATGCGCCCTGCCCGGCACGCGGCGAACCCGTGGGCTATGCCCGGCAGGAAATTGCCATGGGGTGGCGGCTGCCGCCGGATGGCGAGGCCGAATTCGGCGTGCGCAGTTTCGCCGCGGGGTTGGCCTCAGCGCCGCGCGGCGACGACCGCAGCACGCGCTATGCCTCGCCCAACACCGACATGCTGGGCTGGGTCATCGAGCGCGCCAGCGGCCGAAGCCTGGCGTCACACGTGGAGGAGATCGTTGCCGAAGCGGGGCTTGAGGCGACGTTCCACGTTTCGGCGGACTGCGAGGGGGTGCCGGTGCTGAGCGGCGGCGGCATGATGACCGCACGCGACCTCGCACGCTATGGACTGCTGATTGCGCGGCGCGGCGGCGCCTTGATGCGCAACGCAATGAGTGGTGCTGGAACCCGCTATGGCGGCTCGCCCACATTGCGCTACCGGAACCACCTGATGAGCAACGGCACATGGGTAGGCCACCCCGGCTATGCCGGGCAGTTCCTGATGGTCGACCCGGCGAAGCAGGCCGCGGCGGCCTTCTTCAGCGTGCTCGAAACCGAGTATGGCGAGCGCGATGGCTACTTCGCCGATGTCATGTCCGGCCTTGAGGCCGGGCTGCGGCAGGTGGACTGAGGTGCGGCGAATTCCCTGCGATGATGTCGGATTTCTGACAACCCCGCTTTCCACCGCGACTGACACTCAGTACAACGCTCGCAGAAGCACCGGACGCCAGGAGGGACTGCCATGAAATTCCAGCTCGCCATCAACCTCGAACGCATGGACGACAGCATCGACATGCGCGATGTCGCCCGCCACACGCTGGAGATGGTGCAGATGGCCGAGGACGGCGGCTTCCACATCGTCTGGTCGGCCGAACACCATGCCCTCGAGATGACCATCGCGCCGGACCCCTTCCAGATCCTCACCTGGTGGGGGGCGCACACCTCCAAGATCAGGCTGGGCACCGCCGTTGCGGTGGCACCTTACTGGCACCCCATCAAGCTTGCGGGCGAAGCGGCCTTCACCGATCTCATCACCGGTGGCCGCCTCGAATTCGGCATCGGCTCCGGTGCCTACCAGCGCGAGTTCGACCGCATGTACCCCGGCCTCAAGCAGACGGACGGCTGGAAATACATGCAGGAGATGCTGCCCGCCGTGCTCGCCCTGTGGCAGGGCGACTATGAGCACAAGGGTGAGTTCTGGCAGTTCCCCACCTCCACCTCGGTGCCGAAGCCGCTGCAGCAGCCGCACCCGCCGCTGTGGGTGGCGGCGCGCGCGCCCATCACCTATGATTTTGCCGTCAAGCACGGCCTCAACATCATGTCCTGGCCACTCACCCGCCCGATGAGCGAGGCCGAACTCTACAAGTCGCGCCTTGATGAGGCGATGGCCAACAATCCGGGCAAGACGCGCCCGATCTTCGCCATGATGCGCCACACCGCAGTTTATGACCGCAAGGAAGACTGGATGGTGCCGGTTCGCGCCGCGCAGCGCCAGCTTGGCCAGTTCGAGAACCTGTTCAAGAACATGGGCGACGTGAAGAACGGCTTCCCCAAGGAAGTGGACCTGCACGACATTGCCAACCGCAGCGAGTATGATCCCCAGATGCTGTCGACCAACCTGATGTTCGGCACGCCGGATGAGGTGATCGCCAAGCTCAGGCCCTATGAGACGCTGGGGGTGGATCAGTTCACCTACTACGCCAGCCTCGGGCTTGGCATGAAGGAACAGAAGCGCTCGCTCGAGCTGTTCTGCAAGGAAGTCATCCCCGCCTTCACGTGAGTGTGAGCCACATGCCGAATTTCGTCGACGTCACCCGCAATGGCCACATCCTCGAGGTCAAGCTCAACAAGCCCAAGGTCAACGCCATCGACCAGGTGATGAGCCGCGAGATGGGCGAGGCCTTCGCTCTGCTGCGCGATGACCCGGAGCTGCGCGTCGGCATCCTCACGGCCGAGGGCGAGAAGATCTTCTCGGCCGGCTGGGACCTGAAGGCGCTGAACGCCGGCGACACCAAGCTCGACAACTGGTGGGAGGACGGCGACTACGGCGACGGCGGCTTTGCCGGCCTCACCGAGAACTGGAACCTCAACAAGCCGGTCATTGCAGCACTCAACGGGCTTGCCATTGGCGGCGGCTTCGAGATTGCACTGTCCTGCGATCTCGTCATCGCGGCCGACCACGTGCAGTTCGCCCTTCCCGAAATGCCGCTGGGCATCGTTCCCGATGCCGGCGCGCTGCAGCGCCTGCCGCGCCGCATTCCCTACAACATCGCCATGGAAATGCTGCTGCTGGGCCGCCGCATGGGGGCGGAGGAAGCCGCGCGCTACGGCCTTGTCAACAAGGTGGTGCCCTCTGCCGAGCTGATGACGGAAGCACGCGCGTGGGCCACGCAACTCGCCAAATCAGCGCCGCTTGCGATGCAGACGGTGAAGGAAGTTCTCCGCGCCATCGAGTGCAAGCCGACGCGTGAAACCTTCGAGACGATGCGCAAGGGCGACTTGCCCGTCTACCGCGCCATGCTGAAATCGGAGGACGCGGCCGAAGGCGTCAAGGCCTTCGTCGAGAAGCGCGAACCGGTGTTCAAGGGGAAATAGAGATGACAAGGCCAGCCGTGACGGCAGTGAAGAAGGTTGCAAGCATCGGCGGCGGCCCGATCGGCGCCGGATGGGCAGCGCATTTCCTCGCCCGTGGCCATGACGTGGCGGGCTATGTCCACTCCATGAGCGAGGAGACCGCCTATCGCAAGGTGCTCGACACGGCATGGATCAGCCTCACCGCGCTGGGCCTTGCGCCCGGCGCCTCGCGTGACCGCCTGACGCTCACCGACAATCTCGAAGCCGCCGTCGCCGATGCAGGCTTCGTGCAGGAAAGTGCTCCCGAGCGACTGGAGCTGAAGCAGACGCTCTACGAGACGCTGGGCCGCATCGTGCCCGCCGACGTGGTCATCGCATCGAGCACGTCGGGGCTGATGATGACTGACATCCAGATGCTGTGCCCCACACCGGAGCGCACGGTGATCGGCCACCCATTCAACCCACCCTACCTGCTGCCGCTGGTCGAGATCATCGGTGGCAAGAAGACGTCGCCCGATGCCGTGGCATGGGCACGTGACTTCTACGCCCATGCCGGCAAGGCGCCGCTGGTGATGAAGAAGGAAATTCCCGGCTTCGTCGCCACCCGCCTGCAGGAGGCGCTGTGGCGCGAGGCGCTGCACATGGTGGCCAATGGCGAAGCGACACCCGAAGACATCGACATCGCGCTGATGAATGGCCCGGCACCGCGCCTTGCTATCCAGGGCCAGTGCATGGCCTTCCACGTGGCCTGCGGCGAGGGTGGCATGGCCACCAATCTCGACCAGTTCGGCCCGGCGCTGAAGCTGCCCTGGACCAGGCTGGTCGCGCCCGAGCTCACCAAGGAACTGCGTGACCGCATGGTGGACGGCTGCAACGAGATTGCCGCTGGCCGCCACTTCGAGGACATGGCCGCCGAGCGCGACCGCGCCATCGTCGGCGTTCTCAAGGCCGTCAAGGCGGCACGCGCCAGGACTTAAGCGCGCTTGCGCGGCTTCTTCCGCGCCGTTTGCAGGAAGGCATAGACGGTGCCCGGCCATGACGGCGCGGCATCGGCTTCGGGCCAGGCCTGGCGGTACTCGCTGGGCTTCTTGCCGAAGGCCTGCAGGAAGCTCTGCGAGAAATAGGA
>CAMDBX010000121.1 GCA_945889445.1 Rhizobium sp. Q54 | reverse complement strand
ACGAAGCGCCACGCCAGCGGCAACAGCGCCTTAACCAACCGCTGGCCGAACTCGATCCAGAAAGAGGGCTGCTGTGCCACGAGAAATGCCCCGGCGCCAAGGCCGAGGAGCACGATCGCAACTGCAACGCCCTCCTGCCAAGTCATGCTCAGTCTACCTTCTTGTTGGGAATGGCCCAGACCAACACCGGCGTGACGAGGCCGATGATGGTCGCGATGGTGTCTGGGGTCGCCCAGGCCATGCTGAACCCGGTGACCCCAGGCCCCCGCCCCCGATCCGGCGGCAGTCGCGTCCTTAAGTGTTTCCCCGGATTGCCGAACCCTTCCCGCCACTTAGAAGTTGTTCCCCAGATGGGATCTGGACCGTGATAACAAGGGCGATTCCGTGGGGGAACGATGAAACTCTTGAAGCTTATCCTTGTCCTGCGACACCAGCGATGCCCTCACACTTACAGGCACCGCCGGCCTCGCCTCGGCGTTCTGACCCGGTCAGCAACGGCAAAGTTGTTACCGATCAAGATTACGTAAGCGAGGATTGTACATGTTGTCAGTTCCCGAGGAGTTCCTGCTCCTTACTCTGAAAGACGAGGGTGGCGCGTTCGTGGACCTTCCTGCGGAGTCGCGGCGGGCAGGGTTCGTTGGTGCAACACTCATGGAACTCGCGTTGCAGGACCGCCTTGATTACGACAACACTCAGGTCTGGTCGGTAGACGAGACACCGACCGGGAGCCGTTCTCTTGATCCAGTTCTGACCCGGCTCTCCAATCCCCTCTTCAGCAAACAGTCAGAACACCTCATAAGTCGATTGGTTGATCTCGGAGATTCGGTCCGTGAGGCTTGCCTGAATAGGCTTTGCGAAAAGGGTATTCTCGTTGAGACCGAAGGACGCTTCCGTTGGCTGCTCAAGGCCCGCCGCTATCCGATGACCGATGGAAGGGAGATTCGCGAAGTGAAGCTCCGCCTGCTTGAAGTGCTGCTGCACGATGGACTTCCAGACCCGCGTGATGTCTGCCTCATGTCACTGGTCGAGACTTGCGGGTTGACCGGTCAGATTGTGGAGCAATCTGATCTGGCGCTCGCTGAAAGCCGAATAGCAAAGTTCTCGAAGATGGAACTCGTCGGCCAGGACTCTCGGCGGTATCTCGAGATCCTGAGCCGTTCGATGGTGCTTGCGATCCACTCCGACGTCTGACCACGCGAAGAAATAGAACGCTTCCGGAGGAACGTCTTCAAACTACTGCGCCGAATGATCAGCGAGTGCCAGATTCACTACAACACGCGAAGGCCACATTCCGCCCTCGGATACCGCCCGCCTGCGCCCGTCACCCGCACTCGACGGGACCACAAACATGCAATAGTCTATCACTGCGTCTGGTACAAAATGTCGGTCAGGCCACAACAGTCGAGACATTGTGACTTTTAATAGAGCCATTTCTGCGATCCGGTCCAGCTTCAATCTGATCGACCGCCCATCTCGCACATTCATCGCGCTTGGCATTGCAGCGATTGCTGCATGTGAAAGCGGCACGTTGCTTGCGACGTGGATCATGCTCAAACTATTGATAGGCGTAGCTGGCACTAACGAGCCGTTGCAGCACCCAGGCCGAATTGGATTGTTGCTAGGCGCAGTTCTCACCGCAATGATCGTGCGCACCTTCGTGGTTACGGCGCTCTGGGGTCTCATTGCACGGCGCGTTGCTAGGGTGCAGCAGGTCCGCGCGGGCGAGCTATTTGCCGCCTACATCCATTTGCCCTATGCATATTTACTCGCCGCGAACCGCTCGCAGATGCAGGAGCGCCTTCGGCACGTTTCGCGAACATTCATTCAAGGGACCTTACTACCGGTCCTATTCTTTCTCGCTGATGCTCTGGTTTCGATATCCATCGTTGCGGTTCTGCTCCTTCTGGCGCCAGGACCTACCGTGCTTGTCTTATTCTGGCTGGTGCTCATCTTCTTTCTGATCCATCGGTATGTCACGCTACCCACAGGAGCGCTTGCTCCACGCCGTTGGACAGCTTTCCGAAATCTAGCGGAATTTGAAGAGTGGAGCCTGCAGCATGCACCGTCGGTGCACCTACAGCGCGAAGAACCAGTTTTGCTTGCGCGACATCGGACACTGGCAGGAGAGGGAGCGAAACTCACCGCCCAACTTACGGTGGCGCAGATGCTACCTCGCTACATCGCGGAGCTTGCCATGTTGTCGTCCACGGTGCTGTTGTTCGGTTGGTTCGCATGGCGCGGGGATACATCGGCGACGGTGTTGCGCGAGCTAACAATATTCACCGTAGCCGGACTGCGGCTGCTGCCGGCAGGGCAGCGGTGTCTGAGTATGATCAACACGCTCCAACAAGACGCGCCTGTGACAGAGGGAATTACCGCAGATTTGGCAGCAGACTGGATATCCGCAGACCGTGTAAGTAGCCCCAGCGCACTGGGGCCGCTCTTCGTCCGGGAGATAGGGCTACACGCAATCACATTTTCCTATCCAGGTGGCGGAACTGTGGTTCCGCTTGATACGACTTTGACCTTGCAGCGCGGCGAATGGCTGCACATTTTGGGGCCTTCGGGCGGTGGTAAATCGACGCTCGTTGCGCTGCTGCTTGGTCTGTTGCGGGTCGATGCAGGTCATATTTCTTTCGATGGAAAGGCCGCTGATCCAGCTGAGCGCCTGCGCGGTCCCGGTGTCGCGATTGTTATGCAGGACACTCGCTTCCTACGCGGTTCGGTGGCCGAAAACCTAGCGTTTCCTCGCCCCCCTGAGCACCTGAACGACACGCTCGCACTTGATCTTATGCACGAGATAGGCCTTGATTTTGCGCTCGATACCAATCTTGGGCAAGATGGATCACAGCTTTCCGGAGGGCAACGCCAACGGCTGGCTATCGTCAAGGCTTTGCTCAATCAACCCGAACTGCTTGTGTTGGACGAAGCAACTGCACAACTCGACCACGATTTTGAGCAGGTTGTCTTCGAGGTGATCCGTCGACGGTTGCCCGACGCAACGGTCATTGTGATCGCACACAAGCTCGATAGCGCTATGGGTTTCGATCGAGCTTGGGAAAAGTGTGGACAGTATTGGTGCGAGACGCGCATTTAAGAGGGAGGCCAACTGGCGTGCTCGGCGGCAGAATAGAGCGACAAGGTTTACTCCCATGCTTACCGCAAGGCGCAAGGGACGACTTCGTTGTCGGGCAGCTCGAGCGTTTTCGGCTGCTACTGAAACTCGGGATCGCCTCTAGTGATGGCGCATCGGTGGATGGCCATTATTCGATCATGTCGCGATCTTCGAGGTGCTTATCATACAGGCGCCAACTAATCTGTTTGATGCGCGCATGGAGTCCTTAATCCATGTTCATTTGAGCTTGATGCGCTTCGTCGGCTTTGATCTTGTCGATCAGACTTAGATTATACCTCCAGCGCCAAGGCCAATCACAGCAGACTGCAGACGTGACCCGGTTCTCACCGGCAACGTGAACTGCACTTCGCGGTGAAATATCAAAACATTTGTCCGCAACCCTTGGCCTCTGCAATCGTGACTTGGCGTGGACCACTCCCCCGGGGGGTCTGCTGGGCGTTAGATCCCTCCAGCCGGATCGGCGGCAGACTGAGACTAATGGTGCAACACGATGATTTCCATTTGCAGATCAGGCCGTGATCGGAATAAATCTGCAATCGCGCCCCAGATGAGTTTGAGAATGTTGACCATGCCACAAAACATCTCCCAATATCGGGACATTGGAGAGTCATATTCGTTTCGCGGTAGGCACAGGCTGACCACTTCAGGATTTACAACATTTTACGGACGTAACCTATCACCGAGACGCAAAAGTAGGGATTAAGATGACCGATACGAGTTTGCGACCAGGAAGACGAGGTGATCGCACTCGGGGTTCTGCTCATGAATTCGTGAATTTTGAAATAATTCCGGGAAGCAATCTATTGTTCGTATCCGCGTATTTTACTAGGTTCCTCAAGGCGCGCGAATGCTGCCTGAACCATCGGGCGGGCAGCGAGGTCCTCGGAGAACGTCGCATCCACTTGGGGAACAAGGGGAGGTTTGCGGGAGCCGGCCACCGATACCTGTTTGCCCTCAAAGGCGCACTCGACCGCCGCCGTGCGAATGGGACATGATGATAAGGCTGTTCGGTAGAATCGCACGCTTTTTGACGAAGCGGCGCAAGTCCCCGCGCAGCTCTTCGTCGCCAATCCAACGGTCGTTGAATACGCACGGGTTTGGACAGGTCGCAGGGTGTACGATCTTCGTCATCGGGGGCGGTCGTATCGGCCGGGCGACGAGCGAGGCGTTTATCGCGGCAGGAGCGCGCGTTCATCTGGCCGATATCCGTGCCGGCCTTGCTCCCGAAGGTGCCATCGAGCACGTCGTCGACGTTTCGGATATTGAGGACATCGAACGCTTCTGGCGCGGACTGCATGACCCGATTGATATATTGGTGCATGCCGTTGGCTATCAGGCGCCAGTTCGCGCATTCGAAGATGCCACCGACGCACAGTGGCGCCGCACCTTCGACACCAATCTGTTCGGCCTCATGCGAATTTCTCAACTAGTAGGGGTTGATTGGAAGAAGCGTCGGCACCCAGGATCGATGATTTTCATCGTCTCGGCGCATCATGCGATCACCGGCGGTTGGCCCGAATACGCGGCGTCGAAGGCGGCCGTCGTCATGTTCATGCGTGAATTGGCGCTGGAATGGGCACCATGGGGCATTCGCGTTAACGCGATAGCGCCCGGTTGGGTTGCTGATCCAAACGAGCAGCACGCAACCGATTTTCCGCACACGCCCCTCGGTCAGTGCGCCATACCGCCGCAATTTATCGCTTATGCGGCGCTTTTTCTCGCATCCGACCAGTCGGCATTCACCACCGGCACCGTGATGCTGGTCGATGGAGGGCTATCGCTGCGCAGCTACAGAACCGCCGCGAATGTCATGCCTGAAGACCCGCACGTCAGGCGATATGACGATGGGTGACGGATAGATGCCGAATGCAGATCAGCAGCAATTGATGATCGCGCTGTTAGTCCCGAAGCACGATACCGTGGCCGAATGGCAGAAGTGGCGTGCGTCGACCGATCTCGACACGATCGACCTGCGCACGCAGCGTCTGATCCCGTTGCTGCACGAGCGGCTATCAGGTAAAGACCGTCGGCATGGTGACAAAGGAAGCTATCGTGGTGTTCATCGGTACTGGTGGCTCCGGAACGGCAGATTGCGCCTTCAACTCGCCGAATTGATCGCCATGCTGGGCGGCGCCGTGGTTGATGAATGCCTGATTCTGGGAGGCATTGCACTGGTCGATGACGTGTACGCGTCACTCGCAACTCGCCCCGTCATCGGCGTGGACCTGATGATCCGCGCACAGGGTGTTCCGGCCGCGACTGGAGCCCTGCGGCTGATTGGCTTTCGTTCAGCGGATTGTAGGGCGGCAGCAATAGAACCGCCCTGGCTTGTCTCCCTGACATGGCGGCAATCGGAGTATCTGCTGCGCAGCCAGGATAGGGGAGACTTGCGGCTCAGTTGGACGGCGTTCGGCGGCGAATTCGACATCGAAGGACTGTGGCATCGGGCCGAGGAACGCCGTATCGGCGGGGCGCGGGCGCTGAAACTCGGAGCCACCGGCTCATTGCTCCAGATATGCGTCGGGGGGGTACGATGGAGCGACGTACGACCACTGCGGTGGGTTCCCGACGCGTTTCTGCTGATCCATACGCATGACATCGAATGGGACCAGCTCATTGATCAGGCCCGGCACAATGGCTTGGCGCTCCCCCTTTCGGTCGCCCTCAACTATCTCTCCGCCACGTTTGGCGCTAGCGTCTCGGCATCGGTCCTGAGCCGGTTTCCCGCTCTCCCCGTCAGCCAGCGAGACATTCAACGTCATCGCGCCCGGACCACCGGAACGCGCGATTTCCGCTGGCGACGCGCGGTGCACATGCTCAACCGGTATCGCCCGCGTCGCAAGGTCTCATCGCAAGGATCACTTTTGCACTTCGTGCGGATCATGCGCAGCCGGTCAGTCGAACCGGGACAGATTACGTCTCGTGCGAACAAATTCGATGGGCATCGAGGTGCTTCATGACCCCGGTCAACTTTGCGAAGCGCATAGTGATGCGTTTCATGGCACATGTTCGCGTCGCTGTCTGGCTATGGTCGGCGCGGGCCCGTCAGGCCTTTTCGCGCAGAAAATGGCGACGCTCAAGCGTACCTGCCATGTCGCCATCTGATCGTCAGATCGCGGCCGATCTTGCTGACCATGGCATCCATGTCACCACGCTCGATCAGCTGGCGATGCCGGACACCGACAGGTTGCGCGCGCAGGCGAATGACTGCGTCCGCCAACTGGCCCATGCGGATCCAGGGGTCGCGGAAGGTGAGAATGATAGCATTTTTTTTGTCCTCGCCGACCCGAGAAAACTGGTAGCTGAACGGACCACGTTGCTCCTTTGGGGACTTCAGGACCGCATCCTGAATATCGTGGAAGCCTATCTTGGCCAGCCAGCGCACTGCCTGGGCATATTCGCGCGCCGGGATCTCGCCGATGGCACAGAACGCGGCACACGCCGGTGGCATATCGACATCAATGACGTCCGGTATCTCAAGATCATCGTCTATCTCAACGACGTATCAGCAGACGGCGGACCGTTCCAATATCTGCCCGATACTGTCTCGCGTGCCCTGCTGCGCGCCGGGCGATCCAAAAGTCTTGACGACGTGCGCATCGCCACACTCGGAAAAACGGACATGGAGAGCTGTGAGGGTCCTGCCGGCACTGTGATTTTCGTTGATACCGCGCGCCTCTATCATCGTGGCCGGCGACCCGAACACGAGCGATTTACGTTGTTCTTTTCTTATGCCTCGCGCCACCCCAGCCGTCCTGATCTCTGCGCTGCGGTCCACTTCCGTTCCGGCTTCGCGCACTTGACTGCGCCGCTCACCCAGAGGCAGAGGGACAGTCTGGACTGGCCCCGTTAGCTCACGCGATGGCGTCATCGTGTACGTCTGACATTCGACCGATCGCGACGTTCGCCCGATGGGTCACTCAAGCCGCGCCACGTACCGTCCAGTGGCTTGTGGCCTTGTTCTTTATATACGTTATGACCACTATCCTCTCGTTGGTCAGCCTTGTGCCGGTCCTCGCGCTGTCCGGCATCGTTGGTGTTGACAAAAGGCCTGGCTCTGCTGGCGCCGTGCCGAACCACTGGCTTTCATATCTGGGAAATGCTGCCGTCCCCCTTGCACTCGGCAGATATTTCTTCATCCCGCGACCGCGGCCGCCACGAACTATTCTTTGGCGTTGCGAACACGCGAGTTCCGCGAAACATGCCTGCTCCACTTGCGGCAAGACACCTACCGCACATTGCTCAATACGTGCTGGCAAGAGCAGGTCCGGATATCCGATGCGGACTCCATACGCATCCTGACCGAAGAAGCCGGTCGGATCGCATTGGTGATCGAACTCGCGGCAAGTGGAATTTACAGCAACTTTCGGACTTCACCGGTGTATTCTCCCTCGGATTGACTTGCCTGACGTGCCAAGTGATACTCTTTTTAATCCGCCAAATCAGAAGATTTATTAGCTATGCTCGACAGTTATTACTCAGTTGCCAACTCTGAGATTGTTTTTGAGGAATTCAACGGCGATCTTGTCGTTTTGGACCTCGGCACGGGCCGTTACTTCGGATTCAATGCGGTTGGGGCAGTAACCTGGCTGGCGCTCATGGATGGTGCCTGTGCGAGGGATATCGCATCGGCGGGGCTTGATGAGGCGCAGTTGTCGGTGTTCCTGAATACCATCTTGCGCGAGGGTATCGCCATTCAGGCAGAGGGCTCTAGATCGTCTCTTCCTGTCAAATATGCCGAGCTTCTGCAATCCAGCGACGAGGCGCCAGGCATTGAGGCGTTTGACGATCTTTCGGATTTGATGATGGCCGATCCGATCCATGGTGTGGATGCCGAAATGGGCTGGCCGCATATCACCAAGGGCAAGTAACTTGGCGCCTGAAACTGTCCGCTCAGGCGACGATCTCATCCGTTTTGCTGAACGCACTTTCGAACGGGTCGGAAAAGCGATCTCAATGGCGCCCCTGCGTATCTCGAGGCGTGTGGCTGGAACGCCGGTCGAGATTGCCACGACAATCGGGGAGCAAGCGGAGGCCTTTGCGGATCGGATAGCTGACGGGCCAATAACCGGGGGCTCGTGCTCTCCGGCACAAATTCTCGTCGCCTGCTCAGGAGAACTGGGTTTGCCGGCTTGCCCGATCGTGGCCGGCGAGATGGCATACCTGCAGAAGCTTGAAACGGCTCTCTCCGCGACCCAGTGGCGCATGCATCATCACCCCCCGACTGGGTTCTGGCAGATCTGGGATGGTGACAGTCGCACCGGGCTGCAGCTGTTGGCTGGCCCCGCAATTCTTCCGCCCTGGGAAAATGGTTCACCCCTGCGCAATCTGCTTAAATGGGCGCTCACCACGCCTGGTCAGGGGTTGCTGCATGCTGGCACGCTTGCCGTTGAGGGGCGGGGAATGTTGTTCGTCGGGAAGGGCGGTTCGGGAAAATCAGGCACGGTGTTGGCCGGCCTTTGTGCGGGCCTCGAGAGCGTTGGTGATGATTATGTCCTCGCCCGAGTTGAGGGTCACGAGATCCGTGCCTTTCCCCTTTTTAACACCCTCAAGTGCGACATGGGTGGACTTAGGCGTCTCGGCCTTTTTGACCGCGCCGATATAACGTCCAAGGGGGAAAACTGGCACGGCAAGTATGAATTCACGTTTCCTCAACTGACGGGTCAGCCACCTGCGCTGGACATCACGGTCTCAGCACTCTGCCTGCCGATCATAGCCCACGCCCAACGAACGCATTTCGAGCCGCTGTCTCAGCGCGACGCCTTCCTCGCTCTCACATTGACTGGACTTGCACAGCTTCCGGGTGACCGCGCGTCGAACTTTGCGCTTTGCTCGCAGATCACGCGCCAGCTCCCGTGCATGCAGCTGCGCCTTGGAACCGACGCGGCTGAAGTCGCTCGTGTAATTCGAACGGCTCTCACCAAGGAAGTTTCTGCATGCTGATCACCGTCGTGGTTCCCACCTTCAATCGTGCAGAGTTTCTCCCGATCGCCATCCGCTCGCTGATGCGGCAGCGCGAGGATGCCAAGATCGATGTTCTGATTATTGACGACGGCTCGACAGACGGGACGTCCAGCACGATTGCCGCGCTCGCATCCGAATACCCGACGCTGCGTTACATGAAGCAGGATCATTCGGGGATTCCCGCCGCGCGAAATGCCGGACTGGCGGGCCTGCTGCCCGAAACCGAGTTCGTAACGTTTCTAGATTCGGACGATGCCTCGCCTGCAGGGCGCTTCGCAGCGGATCTGCCGCATCTGCTGGTTGATCCGGCGCTCGACCTTGTATATGGAAAGATGCGCATGGTCGACATGATCGATCGGACAACCCTAGCCCCACCGGCCGGCACCAGCTATCGTGACGCATGCTTTCCGCAGCTTTCGCTGGGGCTGTTCCGGCGCAGCGTGATTGACAAGACCGGACTGTTCGACCCGGATTTAATGCTGTCGGAAGACGTCGATTTCCTGATGCGTATGTTCGAATGCGGCGCCCGCTTTCTGCAAACCGAAACAATCGCGCTCTACTACCGTCGTCATTCTGGGAACATCACTGCAAGACGGGCGGACATGAAGCGGTACTTCTCCTTGGCACTGTTGCGCTCTATCAAGCGCCGGCGGTCTGATCCAACTCGCATTCTGAGGAAGCCTAGTTTCGAACTGCTCCCCCCGATGCTGCTGGAGGACAAATGCTGACATACGATGTTGTCGTTCCAGCCTGGAACGCTGAAGCGACCATTGCCCACACACTCGAGTCTATCCTCGCCCAGACGATACCGCCTGACCGCGTCATTGTGATTGATGACGGCTCGACGGACGGGACGGTTGAACTGGCGCGATCGGTAGGGGTCGAGGTGATTTCGCAGCGGAATGCCGGACCCGGTGCCGCCACGACGAGAGGCTTGGCTATGGCAACGGCCACGGTTGTTGCAATGCTCGATGCCGATGATCTCTGGTTGCCTCAGAAGATGGAGCGCCAGTTGGCCGTACTGAGCAAGGCAAAGGGGCCCACTGCCGTCACAACGCTGCAGCGTGAGTTCCGCCATGGACACATCGATGACGGAAGAGGCGAGATTCGGAGTGGTCTCAACCGGTCCTCCCTGGTCCTGCCGCTTGCATTGGCGCGGCAGGTCGGGCCGGTTATCGATCCCGAAGGGGGGCGGGGAGACATGGTCGACTGGCTGCGGCGGGTCCGTGCCACGGGGATCGTCATCCGCGAGATCGACGAAGTGCTAGTGCTGCGGCGGATCATTGCTGGTAGCTTTTCGTATGGACGCGATCCATTGCGCGACAGGGGATATATTGCGGTGGCTTACGAGGCGTTGCGCGCGAGGCGCCGCACCAGTCGCAAACCATAGATATTCGACGAATGACACAGTCTTTATCACGTGCGGAAGACGCACTTCTCAGAGCCGCGCTCCGGGATGGCGACGCAGCCCTGGAGGCTTTTGCTGAATGGCGGGAGTTCTTCGACTTTGAAGGAAAACATGAAGCGGGGCAATTTCGATTGCTCCCGCTTCTGCACGCCAACATGGCTCGGGTGGGATGCAGAGAACCCGTGATGGCGAGGCTCCGGGGGGTTCATCGTCATGCCTGGGTAGAAGGTCAGCTACGTCAGCGCTCTGCCGCCATTGTGCTGCGACTTATGAACGAGGCATCCATACCAACTATGATTACCAAGGGCTTGGCGCTGGCCCAAAACTATTATTCCGACCAGTCGTTGCGACCTATGCAAGATATGGACCTTCTGGTGCCTCTCGATCATGCCGAAGAGGCCGTATCGGTCCTACAGGAAGCGGGATGGCAGTTCATTTATCCCCTGAATGCCTATTCCCTGGGCGGCGAAGAGCGCGCCGCACTGATGGTCCTGAGAAATGGCCTGGGGATGATGGACTCATCACGCAATGAGGTTGATCTTCACTGGCGTCCTCTTCATGACTGTGTAGTTCCCCAGATTTCTGACTGGTTTTGGCGAGATAGAGAGCCGCTGCCAATTTCTGGAGAGCGGTCTAGCCGGCCAGGGCCGGGACCGCTGCTCTTTCACGTCATCAGCCATGGATTGCGGCCAAATCCGATGTCTCCGCTCCGCTGGATTGCTGACGCGACCATGATACTGAAAAGGAGCGGTTCCGACATTGATTGGGATACGTTCTGGGAAATGGCACGCAGATCCCGACTTGAACGGCGACTTTCCGAAGGCTTGACCATTGTTGAGCGGATATCGCTGTGTCTGCTTCCCCCGGGCGCGCGGAAAGACGGCAAGGCCTCGCTGGTGGAAATCCTCGAAGTCGCTGCTAACCGAGGGTCGAATATGGGTGAGTTTCGAGGTTTTTCACTTCTGTTGCTGCGGGTCGCAAAGCTGCTCCGGCTTCGGAGCGAAGCAGATACATCGACCCTGATCATTGTCATTCGTCAATGGCTCCGGAGGCAACGCGGCGGGCTCACCTGAAAGTAGCGTGGATCGGCGCCAAAGCCTCCGCGATTGCGATCTCCGGGCGGCCAATTGTTCGTACTTCCATCGAGCCAGCATAGACGCCGCGAGTGATGAGTTGGAGTTAGTATGCCTCGTGGGGCAGATCCTAGTGGATTGACCGGGACAAAAGAGTCCGATTGAAGGTTCTCAACGGCTTGTTGACGTGCGAATCTGAAAGGATGCGCGATGGCATCAGTTTCACCGTTTCCGCCACCGACTGTCAGCGTTTGCGCGACATCGTATTGGCTCCCCTCAGTCCGCAGAAGCATGTCTGGCGAGCCCGTATCGTGCTGCTGAGCCGCGAGG
>CAMDBX010000120.1 GCA_945889445.1 Rhizobium sp. Q54 | reverse complement strand
AAGCGCCGCCAACCGAGATGAAGCCGTTGGCGAGTTCGCCCGCTCCTTCCTCGATCACCTTGGCGTCCTGCGCCGTTTCGGTTGAGATCAGGCCTTCGTAACCCAGCTCACGCGCAGCGCGGATCAGCAGCGGTGCATTGGCGGGGGCGACGCCCGACAGCACGAGCAGGTCGGGCTTCAGCGCCACGATGGGAGTGAGCACGGGGGTGAAGTCGCGCGTATCGTTCTGGTAGGTGTCCTTGTCGGCGACAACCTCGAGGCCCAACGCCTTGGCTGCTGCGACGCCAGAGTCACGCTGGCTCAGCGGGTCGGACTCGTTGGCGGCGACGAAAGCCACCTTCTTCACGCCCTTGTTGTCCATCAGATATTTGTAGATTGCCGGACCTGACTGGTAGTTGGCGATCATGCCCAGCACGGCATTGGAGGCCGGCGCGGTATAGAGTTCCTTCGGGAAGGCATAGGGGAAATAGATGATGCCGTTCTTCTCCGCCACCGGGCGGACGGCGGCCGCGCCGTCATCGACGTTCGGGCCGACGACATAGTGGATGCCCTCCTGGGCCATCTTTTCCATGCCTTCGACGGCGCGCTTGGGGTCCTTCTGGTCGTCGAAGGTAATCACCTCGAGCTCGTAGGTCTTGTCGCCGATCTTCACGCCACCCAGTTCGTTGTACCATTCGGCGAGGGTCTGCATAGATCGGACGTTGGAAGTGCCCCAGGCGGCGGCGGGGCCGCTGGTGACGCCGACGAAGCCGATCTTCAGCTTGGCGTCGGCGGCAGACGCCGCGTGGGCGCCGGCAAAAAGTGCGAGGGCGCTGGCTGCGCCAATCAAAGCACGACGAGAAATCATAAGCATGGAGTCCCTCCTGTCAGGTCTGACGTTCTTCCCATCAAGTCGCCCGGCTGCGCCGCATGTCCTGCGGTCTGGTCTTGGATGCCGGCCTTGATTTGAGGTTGGACTCGAATACCGAAACATGCAATGGAAAAACACAACTGTATACACTTGGCTATGTTTGAGGCAGCCTGCCCAATTGCTGATCAGGTTGCCCGAAACCAGCCAAGGTCGTGGAATGGACGCCGGACATGAAGATCAAGGTCATCAACCCCAATACGACTGCGTCGATGACGGCGACGATCGCCGCGGCCGCAAGGGCCGTCGCGGCGCCGGGCACTGAGATCGTTCCTATCACTTCGCGCTGCGG
Organism: Rhizobium sp. Q54; assembly: GCA_945889445.1. Taxonomy (GTDB): domain Bacteria; phylum Pseudomonadota; class Alphaproteobacteria; order Rhizobiales; family Aestuariivirgaceae; genus Aestuariivirga. The sequence goes on along the minus strand of CAMDBX010000120.1, from coordinate 10,768 downwards.
CGCGGTGTCGATCGAGGGCCACTATGACGAGGCGATGAGCATCGTCGGCCTCGTCGAGGCCATCAACGAGGACCCGGTGGCGGATGCCTACGTCATTGCGTGCTTCGGTGATCCGGGCCTCCTCGCCGCGCGCGAAATTGCTACTGGACCAGTGCTGGGCATTGCCGAGGCCGCCATGCACGCGGCGAGCTTCATTGCCACCGGCTTCTCCATCGTCACCACGCTTGAGCGCACCCGCATCATCGCCGAGCATCTGGTGCGCAACTACGGCATGGAGCACCACTGCCGCCGGGTGCGGGCCACCGACATTCCGGTGCTGGAACTGGAAGCGCCGGAATCGAACAGCCGCAAGCTGATCCTCGCAGAGTGCGAGCGTGCAATCGTGGAAGACGGCTCGGGCGCTATCGTGCTGGGCTGTGCGGGAATGGCCGACCTCAACGCCTATCTCGAGGACAAGCTCGGCGTGCCAGTGATCGATGGCGTCACAGCGGCCGTGAAATTCGCCGAAGCCCTTGTTTCATTGGGTCTTCGCACCTCGAAGCGGGGCGACCTCGCTTATCCGCTGCACAAGCCCTACAAGGGCACGCTGTCGGCTTATGCGCCACCGGACCGCTCGCATGCGCCCAGGCGCAAGCACGGCTGAGCCTCAGCCGGCCGGGCTGCTGCCGCGACCGGGGCCATCTTTCCTGAACAAGCGGGCGAAGTCGACGTTCACCAATGCATTGCTCAGATCGAGCTGCGCCTCGATGTGCTGCAGGTGATGGTTCATGTACTGCACCGCGCGGGCCCGGTTGCGCTGGCGGATGGCGGTAGCGATCTCAAGGTGCTCGCCGTGGGAACATGGCACAGCGCCGGGCGATTCATAAAGAGCGATGATAAGCGAGGAGCGTGACACGAGCTCGGTGAGAAAGCCGGTCAGCACCGGGTTGCCGCCGATACGCGCCAGCTGCAGATGGAAAGTGCCGGAGAGCTTCAGCCGCTCTTCTTTGTCGCCCTTGTCGGCAGCCTTCTTCTCCTGCCTGGCGGTGTCGACCAGCGTAGCGATGTCACGGTCGGAACCGGCCTCGATGGCGCGCTCAACCAGCACCCGCTCCAGCGCGCGGCGCGCCTCGAATACGTGGCGCGCCTCTTCCGCCGTGGGCTTGGCCACAAATGCCCCTTTATTAGGCACCAGTTCCACCAGCCGCTCATGGGCCAGGCGCTGCAACGCCTTGCGGATCACCGTGCGGCTGATACCAAAGGCCTTCGCCAGCGCATCCTCCTGAAGCGGCGTGCCAGGTGCGATGCGATGGTCGATGATCGCTTTGTAGAGGTCCTGGTGCACACGTTCATCCGCAACACCCGCCCGTTTCGCGGGCTTGCGCACCTCACCAACCTTCGCTGATCTTGCCATGCGGTGATACTAGCCAATGCTGCCGCGTTGGGAAGGGGTGCCCACGACCTACCAGCTTCAAGCGTTTGATCGACAGCCACAAAAGGCTCCGACCACTACAAATCAAAGACTTAGGAGAACCGATCAGTTCGCATCTTTATCTTATACGATGGGCCACTTTCAGCCATTTCTCGCAGGACGCACCAGCTCTGTCGATATGCGGGAATGATACGGTCTCTCTTTCTTCCAGCTTTCCACTCGACTACCTGCCGACAACCGTAGGAAATGCGGCCAAGCGCCGTGCTACAGGCGCTCCACCTATACCCCAGTTCAAGGTATGTCGGCGGCATGGGTCGCAGTTGTTGGCGTTCCTCACCGAGAAAGGTCGCCGGAAGGCCTGACCGTCTGGGTATGCGCCTCAAAAGGGGAGGCCGCCTAACTCGGGGAAGCGGCGGCCTCGGGGGTGCGCCTATGGGTTTGAATGGCTAAGGCGCTGGTAAAGGCTAAGACAGTTAGCGGGTTTTGCCCAAGTGTTTTTTTGCAATTATGCGCAGCGTCGTGATACCGGGCACCCAGAACGCCATCCTCGCAGGATTTGATGCTTGGGGATTCCTACTGAGCGAACTGGCGCTCGCCGGTAACTAACTGAGTTAGGGCGACCATGAAAAACAAAACCTCACCGCTGCGGTTGGTCCATCGAAGGAAGTCGCGAACGGCGTTGTTAGCCTTTCAGGATTCGGGCATAAGGCGACAGGGTGCAGATCCTCACCTCGAAACGATGACGCTCGCAGCCTAACTCGACGGCTCGGCATATGCTGTTCTGATTTCTTGGTCTCGGTTTGCAGTTCCGCTCGTATGTTGGCTGGGCGAGACTATCTTGCCCCATCCTATAGCAATCCGCTGAGTGCTACGCTCTTGGTCCACTCGTTACGGAGGACAGGTGCTCGGAGAATTCCGGGGTTGCCATCAGGGCCTTGCAACGCGCGAAGCGGTTCACCGAATAGGCCCAGAAGTCATCGACGGGATTCTTGTTAGCATGCTGGATCAGGCCCCACAGCGTCCACAGCAGGTCGCACATCGCCTTGTAGATGATAATGCGCCCACGATCGAAGGGCGAAGGTTCGCCACCGAAATAGGCGCGGATCATCTCCTCGTCCTGCTCAGGCGTAAACAGCCCCTCGACGGAAAGGTCGCCGAGGTCCCACATCGGATCATTCATGCCAGAGTATTCCCAGTCGACGAGCCACATGCGGTCGCCGCTGTCGAGGAAGTTCTCGCACAGCGGGTCGCAATGGCAGGCGACAAGTGGCAACTGGTGGGCGGCGAGTGCGACACGCACCGTCTCGGCCTCGCGCACCACGTCATGGTAGCCCGCCGGCAGATCGATATCCTTGGTAGCCAGCACCTTCAGATACTCGTCGATCATACTGAACAGTTCGAAGCGAAAGTTGAACGTGGCGCCCGAAGTATGGAGGCGACGGAACACCTCGCCTGCCCGTGCGGGCGCGCCGCGGATGGACTTGAAATTGTCAGGCGACATGGTGACGGCATTAGCGACGAGGCGCGTCACCATCACGCCAGTTACCGGATCGGCAAAAAGCACCTCAGGGCTGACACCGGCCCGGGCGGCTTCGGCGGCCGCCTGAGCTTCGTTGGCGCGGTTGATGTATTCCTCCGTCCCCTTGCCGGGCAGGCGCAGCACGAACTGCTGGTCCACGTGGGCGACATGAAAGACGAGATTGGTGAGACCGCCCAGGCGCCTGATATCGACGGCACCCGTATCGAAATGGCGGAAGATCGGAATGGTGGCGAGAATGCCGCGTGCGCTGTCGATCGCCTCGTCGCTCATCTTTATCCCCTCAGCCGTTCCATCCTAGCATCATAAAGGCAGCGCGGCCCACGCACCGCAGGGTAAGCGTGCCCGAACGCCTCGATCGTGAACTGAGACTGCGCCGCCGCTTCGACGGGAACATAGCCAAAGGCGATGGTCTTGCCGAGCGTGTGGCCAAAGCCCACGCTGCTGGTCGCACCGACGACTTCGCCATTGAGGAGAATGGTCTCGCCGCCATGGAAGGGCGTGAACCCGTCCACCGTGAAGGAGCAGAGCTTCCGTGTTACGCCCGCGGCCTTGATTTTCGCCAGCGTATCCCTTCCGACGAACTCACCCTTGTCGAGCGCCACACAGAAGCCGAGGCCCGCCTCGTAAGGGCTATAGTCCGGCGTGATGTCGCCCGACCAATAGAGGTAGCCCTTTTCCATGCGACAGGAGTCGATGGCGCGATAGCCCGCATTGACAATGCCATACGGCACACCGGCAGCCCACAGCGTGTCATAGACATGCACGGCGCACTCCTGCGGGATGTAAAGCTCATAGCCAAGCTCACCCACATAACCGATGCGCACCGCGAGTGCCGTGGCACAGCCGATGCTGATGCGACGTGCGGCGAGGAAGGGGAAGGCCTCGTTCGAAACATCCTCATCCGTCACTGACTGGAGGATATCCCGCGCGCGCGGGCCACAGAGGTTGATGACGGCGAAGCTGTTGGTCACCTCGCGGATGCTGGCGCTCGGCGGCAGTTGCTTTGCCACCCAGTTGGAATCGCGGACGCCAAACCCCGAGCCCGTCACAAGATAGAAATGATCAGGACCTTCATGGATCAGTGTCACATCAGCCTCGATGCCCCCGCGCTCGTTGCAGAGCTGGGTGTAGACGGCCTTGCCGGGCCGACCCGAGAGGTCATTGGCGGCAATGCGCTGCAGGGAAGTTTCCGTGCCGGAGCCGGAGATCTCGAACTTGGAGAAGGACGTCTGGTCGATCAGCGCAGCCCTTTCCCGGATGGCACGGTGTTCTTCGGCCACGTGGTCGAACCAGTTGGGCTTGCCTTCGAAGGACGGCACGTCCTCTGCCGCCACACCGGGCGGGGCAAACCAGTTGGGCCGCTCCCAGCCCATCTTGGAGCCGAACACCGCCCTCGCCTGACTGAGCCGCCCATGCAGCGGCGACAGACGGAGATTTCGCGCCGCGTGCGCTTCCTCCGCGGGCCAGTGAATCTTGTAATAGGCTCCATAAGCCTCGATGGCGCGCTGCTCCAGGTAGCGCGGCTGGGCCTGCACCCCCGAGAAGCGTCGCACGTCGAACGGCCACAGGTCCATGCCGGCATCGCCATGCAGGATGAGGTTCGACATCGCGAGGCCCGCACCGCCAGATGCGGCGATGCCGGCGGTAAACCCGCAGGCGACATAGAAATTCTCATAGGCCGGGGCCTTGCCCATGATCGGCTCACCATCCGCCGAAACCGGGATCGGGCCGTTGATGACGGTCTGGATGCCGATCTCGTTCAGCACCGGAAGCCTGGTGGAAGCGGGGAGTGCGAACAACTCCAGCCGTTCCAAGTTTGGCTCCAGCAGCTCGCGCCCGAAGGACAAGGGCGGCAGGCCGCCGTGGAAGCCTTTCGAGCCATTCTCCCAGCCACCGACGGCGAAACTGCCCGTATCGGGCTTGAGGTAGAAGTTGTTGTCAGGGTCGCGCAGCGTGGTGAGGCCGGGATCGAAGGAGAGCTTCTTCTCGGTCAGGAAATACTGGTGCTCGACGATGCCGGCGGCGAGTTCCACGCCGGCCATGCGGCCCACCCGCTTGGCCCACAGCCCGGCACAGTTGACGAGAATGTCGCAGCCGATGTTGCCGCCATTGGTGACGACCCCAAGAACGCGGCCCGCCTCGCTGACGATCTCCTCGACGCAGACTCCCTCCTCAATGGTAGCGCCATGCTGCCTGGCACCCCGGGCATAGGCCATGGTGAGGGAATAGGGATCGATGTAACCATCACCCGGGATGAAGGCCGCGCCGCGGATTCCATCCGTGGTAATGTAGGGAAAGTGTCCTTTCGCCTCCTCCGGCGAGAGCGAGTGGCACTCGACGCCGAAGCTCTTGGCCTGTGTCATGGCGCGGCGCACCTCGCTCCAGCGCGCCTCGCTGCCGGCGAGCCGAAGCGAGCCCACCTTCTTCCAGGAGATATGCTGGCCGGTTTCCTGCTCGAGACGATCAAAAACGGCGACGGAATTCTGCATCAGCCTCGTGAGGTTCTTCTTGCCGCGTAGCTGGCCGACGAGACCCGCCGCATGCCAGGTGCAGCCGTGGGTGAGTTGCGCCTTTTCCACCAGCAGCACCCCCTCGGCACCATCGCGGGCTAGATGATAGGCAAGTGACGTGCCGATGGCGCCGCCGCCGATGATCAGGATTTGGACGTGCCGGTCTGCATGGAAAGCCATGATGTCACTCACAGATGTTGCCGATTGGAGCGCTCATGTGAGACCACCGCGCATCTTGCGCTTGTTCACCCAGGCGGTGATCAGCCGATCGGCGATTATGCCGATGAAGGCGATCACCAGACCTGCGACGATGCCACGGCCCGAGTCAGCCTTTGCCAGCGCCTTGAAGATTTCCTGACCGAGGTCGCGCGTGCCCACCATGGCGCAGATGATGATCATCGAGAGTGCCAGCAGGATGGTCTGATTAATACCCAGCATGATCTCCGGCATGGCGACCGGCAATTGCACGTGGCGAAACAGCTGCCAGCGCGTGCAACCTGCCACCTGCCCCGCCTCGACAAGATGGGAGGGAACCTGCCTGAGTCCGTGGTTGGTGTAGCGCACGGCAGGAACGATGGCAAAGGCCACGGTGGCGATCAGCGCCGTGACGTCACCAACGCGGAACAGCATGACGACGGGAATGATAATGCAGAACATCGGAATGGTCTGCAGCGTGTCAATGATCGGCATGACCACCGACTGGACCCGGTCGCTGCGCGACGCCCAGATGCCTAGTGGTATGCCGATGATGCAGGCAACCAGCGTGGCCGCACCTGCAAGGTAGAGCGTCTGCATGGCAGGAACCCACAGGCCCGAGGCAGCGGCAAAGAAACCGAGGAGCCCCACCAGCAGCGCCAGACGCCAACCACCAAGCCGCCAGCCCAGCGCCACGACCACCAGCAGCACGCCCAGCCACGGCAACGACTCGAATCCGGCGCGCATCGGATTCAGGAAGTAGAGCAGCACGAAGACGCGGACCGCCTCGATGGCGTCAAACATGTGCAGGGTAAGCCAGTCGACACCCGCCTTCCACCACGGCGCCGTGGTCAGCGTGAGCGACTTGGGGAAGGTGGCGAGCGCCGGGATGAACAGCGCGAAAATAGTGGTCAATGCCAGCAATCCCACTGCGATGATGAGGTTGCCATGTCGTGCCCATGTGCCTTCCGCTATCGCGATGGCTGGCTGCCGGTGGGCGATTGCCTGGCTCAGCCGGTCAAGCACGATGGCGATGATGACGATGGCGAGGCCCGCCTCCATCGCCTGGCCGATCTTGAGGGCCCGCAGGGCCAGCAGAACGTCATAGCCCAGGCCACCTGCACCAATCATCGAAGAGATGATCACCATGTTGAGGGCCAGCATGATGACCTGGTTGACGCCGATCATCAGCGACGGTTTGGCAGAGGGAATAAGCACGCGCCACAGCTTCTGGCGCCGGGTGCAGCCCGCCATGTCGGCGAAGTCCTTGATCTCGGAGGGCACCTTGTTTAGCCCCAGCAATGTGGCACGCACCATAGGCGGCGTTGCGAAGAGGCCTGTGGCCAGCAGCGCCGACACCGGGCTCGCGCCATAGAGCAGCAGCATGGGAATAAGATAGGCGAAAGTCGGAATGGTCTGCATCAGATCGAGGGCTGGCGTGATGAGCCAGCCGTCGAAACGCGGCGAGCGATAGCTCCAAATGCCGACGAGTAGTCCCGTGATGACACAGAAGGGCACGCAAATAACGATCAGCGCCAGTGTCAGCATTGCGTTATTCCACACGCCGAACAGCGCCAGCGCGAAGAAACCACCGCCGCACAGCAAAGCCAGCCGCCAGCCACCGTAGATGTAGCCGAGCCAGCCCATCACGCCCACCACACCCAGCCATGACAGGCGCGGCAGCATGGTGGCCTCCGGTCCGTTGCCCAGCTTGAATCCCTTGGCAAGCAGGTTAAAGGCGAAGCGCAGCGGCACATCCATCATGGCGGCGAGCGAGCGGGTGAACCACGTGAGATTCACCTTCATCCATGACATGACCGCGCCGACCCAGTCCTTGAACGGAATGATGGCAGCATCAGGATAGGTATTCAGCGACGGCAGCCTGTCGCGCAGCAGGAAGATTGTGACCGCGGCCACGATGGTCAGCGGGACCATGTACTGTCCGAGATTTTCCGCTTTCCGAAGACCGGGCGCTGGGCTGGCCGTCACGTCGGTCATGCCTCTGCCCCCCGTCCCTTGCCGGTAAGCACGTTGATCACGTCACGCGGCGTCACCTCGCCGATGATGACGCCAGCCGCATCCTCCACCGCGAACGGCGTGGCGGATTCGACGATCTCGGCGGCGAAGCTCTCGATCTTTGCCACAGCCTTGACGCGCCGCAGACACGAGGCCCCGGGCGACGCCGGCAGCATGATACCGGCCGCCGAGAGTACCCTTGCGCGGTTAACGTCCTGCGTGAACTTGGCGACGTAGTCGGTGGCCGGATTGCTTACCACCTCCTCCGGCTTGCCAATCTGGATGATCGCACCGTCCTTCATGATGGCGATGCGGTCGGCAAGCCGGATCGCCTCGTCGAAATCATGGGTGATGAAGACGATGGTTTTCTTCAGCACGTTTTGCAGGCGAATGAGCTCGGCCTGCATTTCGCGGCGGATCAACGGGTCGAGTGCCGAGAAGGGTTCGTCGAGAAACCAGATCTCCGGCTCGACGGCCAGAGAGCGAGCAATGCCCACGCGCTGCTGCTGACCGCCCGAGAGTTCGGCGGGGAAGCGACGCTCGCGGCCCTTGAGGCTGACGAGTTCGATCATTTGCATGGCGCGCTCCTCGCGCGTCTTGCGGTCGACGCCCTGGATCAGCAGCGGGAAGGCCACATTGTCGAGTACGTTGAGGTGTGGAAGAAGCGCGAAATGCTGGAACACCATGCCCATCTTGTGGCGCCGGATGTCAATCAACTCGGCCTCTGTCGCCTTCAGCAGGTCCTGCCCATCAACGGTGAGTTCGCCCGCCGTCGGCTCAATGAGCCGTGACAGACAGCGCACGAGCGTCGACTTGCCGGAGCCTGAAAGTCCCATGATGATAAAGGTCTCGCCCTCACGCACCTCGATCGATGCGTTGCGAACAGCCCCCACCAAATGGGCTCTTTCAAGATCGGCAGTGGTGACCTTGCCCCCATGGGAGGCAAGGAACTGCTCTGCGTTCGGGCCAAACACCTTCCACAGATTGTGGCAGGATAGCTTGACTGGGCGCGGCGATGCCGCGCCCGGGGTCGTCATGTTCATTCACGACACCAGGGCGCGCATCACTGCGCCCAGGCCCTCCACTTGGCCTCGTTGGCATCGACCCAGGCAGCGGCAACGTCCTCGATGGACTTGCCGTCGAGATCGACCTGGCCGGACATGGCGTTCAGTTCATTGGTGTCGATCTGGTAGGCCTTGGCCACTTTGTAGGCAACGGGCCACTTGTCCTTCAAGCCGCCCCACGAATATTTCCAGATTTCGCCATGCGGCTTGCCGCAGTCATAGGCCTTGTCCGGGTTCACGCCCACCTTGGGGTCGGCGTAGCACTCAGCCGAATATTCCGGGAATTGCACCCACTCGCCCTCGTACTTGGCCGGCGCCCAGTGCGGCGAGTAGACCCAAAGCATGATCGGCGCCTTGCGCTGGTAGGCGGAGTCGAGTTCAGCAAACATGGCGGCATCGGTACCGGCGTGAATCACCGTGAAAGGCAGGTCGAGCGCCACGACGCGCTCGTCATCAAAGCCTTCCCATGTGACAGGTCCGCCGACGTAGCGGCCCTTGGGAGCGGTTTCCGCGGTGGAGAAGGCCTCGGCGCACTTCGGGTCCTTGAGCGCTTCCCAATTGGGAAGGCCGGGGCATTTTTCCTTCATGTAGAGTGGATACCACCACTCTTCCTTGGCCTTGGGACCGAGTTCGCCGAGCCGCTCCGTCTGACCGGTGGCATCAGAGGCCTTCATGGCCTCGCCCGCCGTCGTATCCCAGTATTCGATACCGACGGTCACATCGCCATTGGTAAGGCTGGTGGTCAGTGACGATAGATAGTCGCCCGTTGGGTACTCGACCGTATAGCCAAGCTTCTCCAAAATACCGCCCAAAATTCGGGCATTGAGGTTGACGCTGGTCCAGTCGAACAGCGCGATCTTGATGGGATCGTTAGACTCCACAGCCGATGCGTGTGGTGTCGCGAAGGTCATTGCGGCCAGGGCAGCAACGGCCAAAACTCCTGATTTCCAGGCACTCTTCCTGTTCATTAGCTTTCGTTCCCTCTCCTGTTGCTGGCCGCATCTTTTTTGGACGGCCTTGAAAGACAATGTCCTCCCATGCGAGGCAGTGTGTCAATTGTTTGGTTTCAGGTGTCCGGCTGCAGCGCCCCTGAGACAAACCGGGTGACTTGAGGAAGGGAGGATTTCTGGCTCGTCGTAGATCTGTCGCCGACCTCATTGTAAGCGAGCTCGGTCGAATTGATGGCAGAAATCAAATGATTACTTGGCAATCTCATTCATCGCTCAGAGCGTTGGCGCCATCGTTTCTTCAGCCACTCATCCCCCTGCCCCCGCCTCTCGGCCTGCCGCCACGCAGCCTCCTCCTCCGGGGACATCCTCCTCGAGACGTAGCGCCACGCTAGAGGCAGCAATGCTTTGCCCAGTCGCACCCCAAACTCTATCCAGAAGGAGGGCCGCTGCGCCACGAGGAATGCACCCGCCCCGAGGCCAAGAAGCACTACCGTTACCGCAACGCCCTCCTGCCAGCTCATGCTCAAGCCACCTTCTTGTTGGGAATGGCCCAGACCAGCACGGGCGTGACGAGGCCGATGATCGTGGCGATGGTGTCGGGCGTCGCCCAGGGCAGTCGCACCCCGGTATAGGTCTGGACAATAAACAGGACGCCCATGATGGCGGCGACCAGCGCCTTGTCGATCGACGTGAACATTGAGATTTCTCCTAAGCTTCGTTGGTGGAAAGGGCGCCGTTGGCTGCCAACACGACGGGTCGTACGGCAGCCGGCTGGTTGATCCTCCACGGGCAGCGCCTGCACCCAAGGAGTCGGTTCTTCGCAATGCGCTTGATCATCACCCGGTCGGACTGGTTGCCGCCCAGGACGTGGAAGGCCTGAGCGTCCTCGCCGACGTACAGCCCCACGTGGCCGTTGAAGCCGGAGGAGGCACCGCGCCAGAAGACGAGGACGTCGCCAAGAGAGGGTTTCTGCTGTGGAACGCCGAATGCCAGCCAGTTGCGGGCGCCAAGTGGGTTCATGGGTACATCCCATCCGGCCTGCAGCGCCACATAGGCCATCCACAGTCCACACCACGCCGTGG
>CAMDBX010000119.1 GCA_945889445.1 Rhizobium sp. Q54 | reverse complement strand
TCAGGCGTTGAAAGGGTTGTCGTAGGCACTGGTACAGGTCAGCCGCCCGTTACAACGGGTACGGGGGCCATCAATGTTAACGCAGCGGCCGTTCTCTATGGCCTGACTGTCATTGGAAACGCTGGCGCCAACAACATCGTGGGCACGGCTTTCGCCGATACGATCACCGCCAATGACGGCAACGACACGCTGAATGGGGGGGCGGGCGCGGATACGATGGACGGCGGCGCTGGCAATGACACCTACGTCGTCGATAACGCCGGAGACCTGATTGTCGAAGCGGCCGCTGGCGGAACTGACCTGGTTCAGGTGGCGATTGCGGCAGCGGGTGGAACCTATGCCGTGGGTGCCCAGATCGAGAATGCCGCGCTCACCAATACAGTGGCGTTCAATCTGACTGGCAACACTGTCGCCAACACGCTCACGGGCAACGCGGCCAATAACGTTCTGGATGGCGGAGCCGGTGTAGACACCCTTATCGGCCTCGCGGGGAACGACAGCTACATCGTGGACCTGACAACCGCCGGGGCGCTTCAGGATACGGTCACGGAAGCGGCTAATGCCGGGACGGACACAATTATCCTCCGGGGCGCTTCAACAAATGCCGCTGTGGCAACTCTTACGATTGGGGCGAACATCGAGAACCTGGATGCCAGCGGGACTGGCACCAGCTTCCTGAACTTTACCGGCAACGCCCTTGCTAACGCCATCACTGGAAACAACCGAGCAAACGTTATCACCGGCGGAGCGCTCGGTGACACGATGAATGGGCTTGACGGCGCGGACATCTACCTTGTCGCCAGCACAGGGGACTACACGGGCGACGTGATCAATGACACCGGCGCCAGTGGTGTGGACGAGTTCCGCTTCGCGGCCACAGCAGCCAGCACCCTCACCCTCACGGCCAGCACCACGGGACTGGAAAGGGCTGTGATCGGTACGGGTACGGCAGCGGCGGCGCTCACGACGGGTACGGTAGCGATCAATCTCAACGCCTTAGCCGTCGGCAATGGGCTCACCATCACCGGCAATAACGGCAACAACACGCTCACGGGAACGAACTTCAACGACATCCTCGAAGGGAATTCCGGGAACGATACGCTCATTGGGAACGGTGGAGCTGATAGGCTGTTCGGTGGGCTGGGCAACGACACATTGACCGGTGGAGCCGGAGCGGACAGCTTCATATTTAATACCGCTACGAACGCCACAACGAACCGGGACACCATTTCGGACTTTAACGTCACGGACGATACGATTGAGCTGGAGAACGCGATCTTCACAGCTCTGGGCACGGCGACCGGGACCCTCAGCGCGGGAGCCTTCGTCATTGGGGCAGCGGCTTTGGATGCTGCTGATCGTGTTGTCTACAACTCCGGCACCGGTGCTCTGTTCTACGATAGCAACGGTAACGCCGCTGGCGGATCGGTTCAGATCGCCACCCTGGGAATAGGGTTGCTGCTCACAAACAACGACTTCCTGATTATCTAATGAGACATACTGGTGGTTGGGCTCACTGTAGCTCCACCACCCGCCTCATAGCGCCAGCATCAGCTTCTATGTGCCTTTGTGTGGTGCTTAGAGCGGAGTGGCCCGCCAAGATTTGAACGTCCCTCAATGAGCCGCCGAATGTAGAAATACGCCGAGCCCAATTTGTGATAGCCCTCGACGTCCTCTATGGCTTGAAGCTCGCGTAAACCCAAGCGCCTGATACCAACCGGCGAACTTGTTCACGATGGAATGGCCTTCGTTGGATCATATCCGCCCGCAAGGCGTACAGGAAGGAGCGCGCGCTATGGCTCTCATGACACTGGAACAGATCAAGGCGTCGCGCCAGGCGGATCGTGCGAAGATCGACGCGACGAGCGAAGACGATATCGCTCGCCACATGCGTGAGGATGGCGAGAGCCCCGACGCGGCGCTGGGTACCTTTATCGTGGACCTGCCGCCTGCCCGCATCCGCGAGCAGATGGGCATGACCCAGGTCGAATTTACGAGGACGCTGAGCATTCCGGTTGCAACGCTCCGGAACTGGGAGCAGGGGCGGGTCGGTATCGATCCGGCAGCCCGTGCGCTGCTTCGCATCCTGAGCCGTGACCCGAAACACGCGCTGAAGGCGCTGGCTCTCAACCAAAAGGCCCGCTGACCAATGTCGTGGCGCCGACCCGCCAGGTCTGCCGTTGGCCGCCCGGAGCGCGCGGGAGGTTAGGCGAGTGATGGCCTCCCCCAATACCCGGGCCAGGAAAGTGTCCCTGCAGCGCGCGTATCACACTTGAATGCCAGTCTATCTGACGCTATATAGCGTCATATTAACTGGAGAAAGCCATGCTAATTGCAGCCTTCGCCGAGCACGGCCAGTTCGAGCCCCGGAAGATTGCGGCCGCCCTCCGCACCTCCGCCGAGGAGGTCGCACTCACGGTTGGACTTGGCCGGGACGCCCTGCAGCGGCGGTCGCGGATCCAGTCGGGGAAGACGCAGCGGCGCCTGCGTGAACTGGTCGAAGTCCTCAACAAGGTCGAGCCACGCTTCGGCTCCGAGCTCATGGCCTACGCGTGGTACCGGTCGGAGCCACTTCCCGGCTTCGATGGGCGCACCGCCATGCAACTGGTCCGCGAGGGCAGGGCGCAGCAGGTTCTGGAGTACATCGACGCCGCGGACGCGGGTGTCTTCGCCTGATGCCACTGACGGAGGGACGCTACCGCGGCGAACTCTATCGCGCCCTCAATCCCGTCTACGCCCGCGAACCGCTCTCCGGGCGGGGCGCCGAAATCTATGGGGGACGCTTTAACGTCCGCGGCGTGCCTGCAATTTACACGGCACTCGACCCCTCAACCGCCCTGCGCGAGGCGAGCCAGGTGGGGAGCCTGCAGCCCACGGTCCTGGTGTCCTACCGGGCTGACCTCGGTCCGATCTTCGACACGCGCGGCGGGCGGGGCCTGAACCGATACGGGCTCTCTGATGAGGCGCTGGCTGATCCCGGGTGGCGCGCGACAATGCTAGAGGGGCGGGTCGCGCCGACCCAGGAATTAGCCCGGAAACTCGTGGCCGACGGCTTCTCTGGCCTGATCACGCGGAGCTTCGCGCGGGGAACATCTGCCTCGAACCTGAACCTCGTCCTCTGGCGCTGGGCGGGCGACGGCTGCTCCCTGCAGGTGATAGATGACGAGGGTCGGCTCGGTCGAATGTGAGGGCTTCCGCGGCCTATCGCTCAGAGTTTTCCCCCGACGGACGCCGAGGTCCCGCCTCGCCATCTAGCCGCCTCCGCCGTCACGCGACAACGCTCCGCCTCTACCCTCTCGTAGTCGAGGCGGCGCAATGCCTTCCGGCGGCGCGAGTGGGCGCGCCGCTCGTAGTCTGCGAGGCGGCGCAGTTCGGTCGCGTGCTCGGCAACCTGCTGGTGGATGAAGTAGTCGCCGGCGGGCGCGAGATCCACGAGCCACGCCCGGTCGTGCGCGGCGCAAACTTCGTCCCGCAGGGCCGCGCAGTCGCTCGCGGCCGCGCCCTTCACCATGTCGGACAGCCGCAGCGCCGGGTCTCGCTCGGCCGCCGTCTGGTTTGCGTAGAAGAGGGCGGCGCGCTCAAGCATTGCGAGCCGCCACTGCTGAATTTGCCGCAGCCAAAGGATAGCCTCGGCGGCCTCCTGCGCCGCCTCGATCACCTGCCGCTGGCGGGGGGACGCCCCGAGGAGTGCGTCACCGAGGCTCTGGACCTGCGGCGACCACTCCAGGCGCGCGTGGCGCGAGAAGAGGCCGTGCCGCAAGGCCGACGGCGTCCTGCGTGGCTCTGCCATTACTCAGCTCGCCTCCCGGTACTCGACAGTCTGCGCCAACTCGCGCTCGACGAGGGATCTGGCCATCGCCGCCATCGTGGCGCGCCGGGTTTCGAAGTTCTTGAGGAGCCAGTGGATGCGGTTCTCGATCCGCTCGCATTCGTGCCTGATGTGGGCGACGCAATCAATCTGGCTGTAGTAGGCCTTCAGGTGGATCGTCTCGTGCGTGAGGCGCGCCCTCTCCATCTGCTGCTGGAGGCTTGGGTCATCTCCGGAGATTTCCTCCTCGACGCCGTAGGCGACACTCTCCGCCTGGCGCGCGGCTTTCCGACGCCGGTCGACGTCGAAGGAGGTTACCCCGGGGGCGAGAAGCTTGCCGGCGGCGTCAGGCATGGCGAAGTTGATGGCTGTCTGCAGGAGCCTCCTCATCCGCCGATGCTCCCAGAAGCAGTCAACAAGGTTCTTGGAGAAGATGCACTCCAGCGTGTCCCGGGGCGCGAGATTGCCGAAGACGCCTCCGCGGAGGTTGTCGTAATCCTCGGGCTTCTCGTACCAGAGGAGGGGCCGCTCCTCGATGAGGAAGGCGATGCTGTCGGCGTAGAGGCGACCTGGGCTGTGGGCCGCCTGAGCTGATGCTGTGGTTGCGTTCGTATTCACGTTGTAGCTCCTTGTTCTTAAGCGGGCAGCTGCCCGCGGGTTTCTTGTCGGTGGCGACCGGGTTGGGCGCCACCGCGATCCGCTGATGGGCGTATCTTGCAGGAAGGGTAAGTCGATCACCGAGGCGAAGGGAAGGAGTTGGGGAGTTGACTCGCCATCAAGGATGCGGCGCCTCGGACCAGATCAGTGGGCGCTCTTCGATCAAGGAGGCAATGCCCGCGGGGATGGATGCCGACGGTTTGCTGGTGGCGGCTTCGCCGGTGGCTTCGTCGTCACTGCTGTTGTTCTGTCGCACTTTGGGCCTCTTACAGTTTGATGTGTTGTGAGATGGCAGAGATTATTCAAGCCCGCGCCGTCGGTTTGATCCGCCCTTGAGCAGATCTGACGCCAAATTACCGCCGGCCGTGACGACATGTAAGGAGTTGGGGACCCGACTCCCCATCTTCGCTGCAGGCAGGCGCGCGACGTAGCCCGTATAGCGGGCTGCCTCGCGTGGTTAATCGTCAGTGCGACAATTGAAGTTTTGGGTGGTGTGGACGTCACTGCCTCGCACTCACTGCAGGCGGCGGCGAAGCCACCACAACCCGACGCCCGCGGCGCCCCTATGGCGGCGCCTACTGCGTCCGCCATGAGGTCGAGCACCTACCCCCGTCGCCCAACGAGTGGCTGGATGGGCTCGGTTGCGCCGCCGTAACCGTCACGTGGACTGCTAGGTAGAGGTCTGGGGCGTCATGCGGCGCATTTGTGATTGCGAGAACCTGAAATGGCCCGGCGCGTATTCGGCAGTTGAGGGTTCAACGCAATCCGAAGTCATCCCGGAAACGATCGATTTGATGCATGCGCTCGTGCAGGATTGTAACGATGCCAATGTCGCCATTCGACAGACGGCGCCAGTAGACGAAGTGGCGTTCATAGCGAAAGAAGTACCCATCGACGCCTAACTCCACTGGGATTGGCTTCGAGACAACGCCGTGGGCTGCGACGCTGTCGAAGGCCGCGAAGAGGCCAGAAATGTATCGCTCAGCCTGCTCCTCACCCCACCTGTCGCGGGTGTAGCGGTAGATGTCATCGAGGCGGTGGGACGCACCTTCCTGAATTTGGACGGCCGGCATGGGCTCAGCCTCGGTTTCGCGCTATCACTTCTGATGCGGTCAGCGGCTTGTAAGTCACCTCGGGAGCCGCAAATGCGTGGGTCAGTTCTGCCCTCAGTCGATTGTATGCCTCGACCTCCGCCCGCTCCTTGTCGCGGCGGATTAAGTCGCGGACGTACTCGCTGACGTTCTCATACGAGCCATCATCGCCGACGTTTGATGCCACGAAGTCGCTCAACACTCCACCAATGCGGACAGTCATCGTGGTTGTTCGGGGCATGGCGCAGCACCTTCCGTTCAATTGTCTTCAATATAATCAAAATTGCATACATGACAAGAGCCTCATCCCCGGCGAACCATTCACAGGTCCCTGCGCAACTAAACGCCTGTGGCATCCCCCCGGAAACGGTCACGCCGCAGCGGCGGCTCTCCCCTGAAAACGGGCATCTCATCTCGACGATGGCGGGAGGAGGACGCCCTTACCCAACATTCGAAATTTTTGTTGGGCAATACTCGACCACCTCTCCAAGATCGCCTATGCCCAACAAATATCAAGTATGTTGGGCAAGACACGTCATGCCTCCCATCCAGCGACATTCGCCGCTTTCTCACACAGCATACGTGGATCTCCTCAGCAGCCTGAAGGAGGAGACCATCTCGGGTCTGCGTGGAACGCCCGTCCTCAAGAGACGGGGCGGCAAGTCCTTCTGGTATGACAGCTACCGCGTCGGTCGCTCGGTCAAGACGTCATACATTGGGCCTGACACAGACGAAGTCAGGGATCGCCTGAAGCGGATCGACGCCATCAGGTCGGATGAGGAGCAGAGGAGTGCAGGCAGGAGGCGATCAGTCCGCATCCTCCGTGCCGAGGGTTTCCTGAGCCTCGACGCGGCAACGGGGAGCCTCGTCTCGGCCATGGCTGCTGCCGGCACGTTCCGCCTGGGCGGGACCATCGTCGGCACACATGCCTTCCGCCTCTATGAGGGTGAACTCGGCCTCAGAATGAGCATCGACCAGGAAGCATCGACCAGCGACGACGACATCGCATCCTTTGAACGCCTCTCGCTCGCCGTCGATGACACCACTTCTCCGGCCCTCAATCATGCCCTGGCAGACCTCTCCTTCAAAGAGATACCAAGCCTTGATCCGTCACGCGTCTGGCGATGGAGGCAGTCGGACGGCGACACCCGCGTCGAGTTCCTGACGCCATCCTTCGACGACGACGAGGGTTTGAAGGAACTGCCATCACTTGGCGTCCATGCACAGGCGCTGCATCACCTGAACTACCTCATTGCAGAACCTATCCAGGCTGCTGTCGTCTACCGGAGTGGCATACTGGTGCAGATCCCGCGGCCTGAGCGCTTCGCCATTCACAAGCTGATCGTCGCAGACAGGAGGCTCTCTGGTCCCGAGGCTGGGAAGGCGAGGAAGGACTTGATGCAAGCAGAGTTCCTGATCGAAGCCTTGGCAGAGGATCGACCCGATGAAATCGCCGAAGCCTATCAGACGGCACTCAAATCAGGACCCAAGTGGCGCGAAAGGATCGAAGCCAGCCTGAGGCGAGCACCGCGGGTCTCCGACATCTTGCAGGGGCTAGGTTGAGGCCCACTTCAGGGGTCCGGACGACACTCACGTGAAGGGGTTCAGCACCGCCGCACCGAGACCCGCCACATCGGCTTCGTTTCGCGTGACCAGCGTCAAGCCATGGACTTTGGCGGTGGCTGCCAGGAGCCCGTCGATTACCGGAACTGGCCGAATGGCGTTCAGGCATCCCCAGTCATCAGCGATCGCGGTTTCAATCGGCAGCGCTCGCTCGCCGAAGGCTTCCGTGATGGCATCGAGCCAGGTTTCAAGCGCTTGCGCTTGCTGAGGGTCTCGCGCTCTGATCAACTCAAGCCCCTTGCGAATTTCACCGAGGACGAGAACGCTGAGGAAAAGGTCGCCATCGGTCACCGTCGCATACCATGCCGAGACGCCGGGATTGCAGCGGTTACCCTTCCGGATCTCGGAAATCACATTGGTATCGACGAGATATTTCACAGATCGATCTCGCGGCCCATGTCACGGGGACGTTCAAGATCAACGCCCTCAAGCGGTGCAGAGGCAAGGAGAGCCTTCAATCCGGCTTGCGCAGGCTTTGTGAACCGGGCTTTGAGGATCGTGCGCGCCTCGGCGGCCATCTTCGGATTGCCCAAGGCCCGGGCAACGCTCTTCACGAGAACCGCGTCATCCTTCTGGACATGAACCTCGACGCGAACCATTCCCTTCTGGCGAAGGCGCTTTCTAAACGTATCGACGGGGGTCTTCCGCGCGGTAGCCATGGTAGCCTCCCAAGATGGGGTTGAATATTTCCGGAAATATACCGGAAATGCGATTTCGACGCAATTGTTCCAGAAAGAACCCGAAAACATATCCAAACAGAGAGTTAACACATGTCACGCTACGCCATCACCGAGAGGGCGGGCTCCTTCGTCGCGGCCCATCGCAACACAGGGGTCGGGACCGTTCTCGACCTCACAGAACGTCAAGGCAATACGTTCCAGTCTCTACATGACGCAGGAAGAATTCGCGGGACGCTTTGGCTTCAGCGTCAACACGCTTCAGCGGGATTGTTCACCGGCTGGTGGGAGGCCCGTTGCCTCTGGTCGAATGCGCGCAGCGCTCTGCACGATCGACAACCATCTCGGCGAACTGCAATAGCGCCTTCTCGTCGAGGCCGGGCCGAACGAGATCAGCGGCAACAACATTTGCTTGTAAGATCGCGCGTTCACTTATATCCGCGACCCGCCTCCGGACGAGGGGCAAGCCAAGCCCGGCGTCTGTGGCGAATGTGGCCCAGCCCGTGTCATTGAGTTCAGAAAGCTTTGCGCGTGCTCCAATTCGCATCGCAAACTTTGACGAGAGATCGGGGTAGGCGACAGTCGCGAGCAGATCGTAGAGCGGGGCCAGCCGCGGGCCGTCGTCATCGTAGAGTATGGAGAAGTTCTTGCCGTGTGCGTCGGCGTTTCCGGCGATCACATTGAATATCGCTGCATCGAGAAGCTTGAGGACATCGACGGCAGGTCTGGCAGCGATGCGGCGGAGAAGCGCGAAGCAGTCCTTGAAGACGGGGCCGCCCTCGCTGGCGTACTTGGTCTCGGGCGGCACGCCGAGCGCCTGGCAGAAATCCTCCTGATGGATGCGGTGTACATGTCCATCGCCGTCAATGGCGCGGTCATAACGTTGGACCAGCAGAAACGTTCGATTTCGGACCACACGTGGTTCGACGGATGCTACATCGAGGCCGATTGCGGCGGCCAGGCGCATCACGAAGGCCTCGTTCTCTGTCGTAGCCTTGAAACGCGTGATCGGTGGCTTGAGGATATGCGTCGTGGGCTGGCCCGGCGCCGGTAATGCTACTTTTCCATCTACCAGTACCACCGGCACTTTCGATTGGGCGCCAGCGAGAGAGAGGCGGAGCCCGTCCTCGCCCGCGAGCAGTGGGCGCAGGGGCAGCGCATCCAGAACCCGTATCAAGCCTGCATCATCGAGCGGGGCCGAGGGCTGATCGAGTAGGGGAACGCTCGGAGTTTCGCCGGGGGGCAAGAGCTGGAGCGCGCCCGCAACGTCGCCGCCAAGGCGATCGAGAAGGGCGAAATCGTTGCTGCGAGAAACGCCGAGCGCCTGTGCGGCGGCGTCGCGCTGACCTTCTTCTGGCAGCAGACCACCAAAGAATGGGCGGCACTCGCGGCGCTTAAACGGCTCCGCCCGCTTTGGCAGCGAGGCCGACAAGGGGTGAGCCTTGTCATCGCTGACCCACTCAGGAGCGTAGGCAAAGCCCAGTTCACCGTGCTCGTTCTGTGTCAGTTGCCCGACAAGGCGCCGGTCCCACCAGACATCCAGGGTGCGCGTCATGCCTTCCCCGATCCTTTGGGTTCAGGTGGCGGCGTGATATCAATTGAACAACCGAGTGCGGCCAGGACTTGGAGTACCTTGCCCATTTGCGCGGTCGGCTTTCCCGCTTCGAGATCGACGATGAAGCGCACGCCGACGCCTGCTGCGCCGGCAAGTTCGTCCTGCCGCAGGCTGGCGGCTCTGCGGGTGGTTCGGACAATGTCGCCAATTTCGGCAGGGCTGAGGTTACGTCTGGCCATGATATTTACCGAACGGGAAAATATCCTGACAGCCTATAGCACGTCAACGAAAATGTCCCGGTCGGGAAAACTTTATTTCTGAACCAAGTCCAAGGTCCTAAATATTCCCGCTCGGGAACGCAGATCCCTCGGGAGATCGCTTGAGATGTCTGGCGCGTGCCTGGAGCACATATGGTCTCCCGGACTTGCCCTGACTTTGCCGTACCTCGACCTGTCGCAGCTTCGCGACGATCTGCTCGGCTCCCAACCTCGTCTTCGGCATAGGTTTTCTCCTTTCCAAGCAATCTTCTCTCGAGTGCCTGGTTCAGAAGATGCTGACAACGTCACGGCTTTATCCGCCTCGTGTGCGGCATCGCGCTGAAAGACGGCAGCGACCCCACCTTAGCCGCCGAGTTGAGGTCATGGCTGGAGCGGACGACGAGCATCTTCGCCGACCGCACGGGTGGCGATATGGTCAGGAGATGAGTAGAGCTATTGGCGCGCGAAGTTCGGCAGAGCCCGGCGGCAATCTCCTGAAAATCTGCTGCCGTCATCGGCGGCGGGTTTAAGACCAGGTATAAATTTAAAGTTGAATCACTGTCCGTTTATGAAGTTGAGATGGACCAGTCTGAGTACTATCTATCTAGATCTCTATCCAGATCGAGTACTTGACATGTGGACCCTGCACGAAGCCAAGAACAAGTTCAGCGCCGTCGTCGAGGCGGCCCTCGCGGGGCGGCCGCAGGGGATCTCGCGGCGTGGACAGCCCGCCGTCGTCGTCGTCTCGGCCGCGAGCTACGAGCAACTCCTCGCCGAGGCGCGGCAGGTGCGTGGCTCCTTCGTCGATCACCTCCTCGCGATGCCATCGGAGGGAGCAGGCGAGCAGGGCGCCGGACGCGCCAAGGTGGTACCCCGCGACGTCAGCTTCTGATGCTGATCCTCGACACCAATGTCATCTCCGCACTGCGACGGCCGGAGCGCCGGCCCGACGTCTCATCCTGGCTCAGGCGTCAGAGGGAGGAGGAGCTGTTCCTGAGTGTCGTTACCGTCGGCGAGATCGAGCGCGGCATCGCCCTGAAGGAAGCCGGGGACCCAACCTTTGCAGCAGAGCTGAGGTCATGGCTGGAGCGGACGACGAGCATCTTCGCCGACCGCATCCTGCCCTTCGGGTCTGCAGAGGCACGTATCTGGGGTCGGCTCTCGGCGCGCCTCGGCCACGACGGAGCCGACCTCCTGATCGCCGCGACCGCACTGTCCAGCGGCGCCACTGTCGTGACGGAGAATGTCTCGGACTTCGAGCCCACCGGCGTTCAGGTCGAACGCCCCTCCTGATCGCAGGCCGCCACCAGCCGGGTGAGGGGACGTGCCGCCCCGTTCATTACGGTCCTGTTCACTGTGGGTCTTGCCGGCACGGCGGGCGGCCCACAGGGCTCCACGGCAATCCCGCGTCCTCGGAGCCCCCCGCGCCACCCTTCAATCAGGGCGCTGGTTCGATCTGCTTCCACAGCCTGACCCCTGGGCCATCCCAGGGGCTACCAATGAACTCGACGCCCGCTTCCTCGAAGACCTGGCGCAGCCCCCTGATCACGTAGGTACGGCTCGGCGGGACGTCGTCGTAGGTCTCGAGGCGGTGCAATGTCTGCCGGCTTATCCCCAGCCGCGCGGCCGCATCTTCAGAACTCCAGCCCAAGACGGCGCGCGCGCCCCTGATCTGGACGCCACTAATCATAATATCGCCATAATTAGATGACATATGTAATCCTACAACAACATATGGAGCCTTAAATGACCATCTGTCTTGTACGCGAGTTTAGCCGATTTGGTGAACTGCGTCGCCGGCTAATTGAGGCCGACCCGGAAATTGACGATACGACGCTCTTCGACACGCTGGATGGGGCCACCAATCTCACCGAAGCCCTCGGCGAGGTCATTCGCGCCGCGCTCTATGAGGAGGCGCTGGCTGAGGGTCTCCGGGCGCGTCTCGCGGACATGAAGAAGCGCCTTGAGCGGATCGAGAACGCATCGGCCCGGAAGCGGGAGGTGTCGCTGGGGGTGATGGAGGACGCGGGGATCGAGAAGATCCACGCTGCGGACTTCACGGCGTCGCTCCGGGTCTCGCAGCTCGGCGTCGAGGTTCTGAACGAGGCCGAGATCCCGGAGCCCTATTGGATACCGCAGCCACCGAGGCTCGACCGGAAGGCCGTCCTCGACGCCCTCAGGACGGGCACCCATGTGCCGGGCGCCGCCTTCACCAACGCCAAGGTCTCCATCGCAATCAGGACCAAGTGATCATGAGCTTTACCCAGACACAGGTGAGGAAGCTGCGCTCCAAACTGAAGCCGCAGCATATCAAGACCCGCGCCGCGGACGGGATCACCCTCTCCTACCTGGAGGGCTGGCACGTCATCGCCGAGGCCAATCGCATCTTCGGCTTCGACGGCTGGGATCGCGAGACCATCTCCAGCGAGTGCGTGTGGAAGACGCAGGCGAATGGCCGCTACTGCGCCGCATACGTCACCCGCATCCGCATTCGGGTA
>CAMDBX010000118.1 GCA_945889445.1 Rhizobium sp. Q54 | reverse complement strand
AAAATGACCGCCCACAAACGCATCCGCCCCTTCAACACCAAGGACACCTACCCCGAGCAGAAGCTCGACAACGACCTCTGCCAGGGCGTGGTTGCGCGTGGGAGCACGGTGTTCCTGCGCGGCCAGGTGTCCCAGGACCTCGACACGCGCGAGTCGCTGCACGTGGGCGATGCCACCGCGCAGACCGCCAAGACCATGGCCAACATCAAGATGCTGATGGAAGAGGCGGGCGGCCACATGGACCACATCTGCCGCATCGTGGTCTACCTCACCGACATCCGCTACCGTCAGGACGTCTATCGTGAAATGGGCAAGTGGCTGAAGGGCGTGTTCCCGTGCTCGACGGGCCTCGTCATCACGGCACTCGCGCGGCCTGAATGGCTGGTCGAGATCGAAGTCACCGCCGTCATCCCGGACTAGGAGAGCAGGCATGGTCCAGCCACCCGACGTAAAGCGTGCGCTCAAGACGCTGGCCACGGTGGCGGCCACGCCGTTCTCCCAGGCGGACACCATTCCGCCGATCCTCTACTCCTCGGAGGAAGTTCACCGGCTGGAGAAGGAACGGATCTTCGCCAGGGAATGGCTGTGCCCAGGCCTCGCGGCGGACCTTCCCAACCCCGGCGACTACATTACCTTCTCCATCAACGACCAGCCGGTGCTGACGCTCCGCGGCGAGGATGGCGTGGTGCGCAGCTTCTCCAACGTCTGCCTGCATCGCATGATGCCGCTCGTCGAGGGCCGCGGCTCCTGCGGGCGAAAGCTCGTCTGCCCCTATCACGCATGGACCTATGACCCGCAGGGCAAGGTCATCGGTGCGGGCCACATGGGCGGCCGCGACCCGGCCTTCGACAAGAAGCAGTATCGTCTGCCGGAAATCCGCACCGAGATCTGGGAGGGATGGGTCTACGTCACGCTCAACCCCGAAGCGCCATCGGTCGCCAGCCTGCTGGCGCCGCTGCTGCCGGTGGTGGCGAACTACGGCATGGAGGGCTACATTCCGGTCATCCATCAGGACCACACCTGGGCCACGAACTGGAAGCTGCTCAACGAGAACTTCATGGAAGGCTATCACCTGCCCGTGGCGCACAAGGCGACGGTGGGTGCGTGGTTCCCGGTGGAGGACACCGTGTTCCCCGAAGCGGTGCATGATGCCTTCACCTACCAGACCTTCACCAAGGACGAAAACGCCCGCTATGGCCGCGCGCATCCCTCCAACACCAGGCTCAAGGGAAGCGAGCGCTTCACTTCCATCCTGCCCACCATCTTCCCCACCCACATGTATGTGCTGGCCCCCGATCATCTCTGGTACCTGTCGCTGAGGCCGGAGGGCACGGGGCAGGTGCACCTGCGCTTCGGCATCGCGCTTGCGCCGGAGGTGCATGAGGCGCTGGGCGAGGGCAGGGACGCATGGGTCAAGGAACTCGCCGATTTCTTCGACCGCGTGAATGCCGAGGACAAGTTCGTGGTCGAAGGCATCTACCAGGGCTCGAAGGCGCCTTACGCCTCGCGCGGGCCGCTGAGCTGGCTCGAGCGCGAGATCCATGACTTTGCCCGCTACCTTGCAAAAAGGCTCTGCTGATGGCGCAACGCCGCACCGGTTTTTTCCATGACGAGAAGTGCCTTTGGCATTTCGGCAAGCCCTTTGCGCTGTTCTTCCCCGTGGGCGGCTGGGTGCAACCACCCAACGCCTCAGGCTTTTGTGAATCGCCTGACAGCAAGCGGCGGCTGAAGAGCCTGATGGATGTTTCGGGCCTCACGTCGGTGCTGGACGTCCGCTCTGCACCGATGCTGGCGCGTGAGGACTTGGCTCGCGTCCACACCGCCGCCTATCTCGACCGCTTCGCCGAACTGAGTGCGAAGGACGGCGGTGACCTGGGCTTCGAGACGACCATCGGCCCTGGCGGCTATGACATCGCACGCGTTTCGGCCGGGCTCGCGGCGGAGGCGGTTGATGCGGTCGTGAGGGGTGAATTGCGCAATGCCTATTCGCTGTCGCGCCCGCCCGGCCATCACTGCCTGGCCGACAGCGGCATGGGCTTCTGCCTGCTCGCCAACGGTGCGCTCGCCATCGAGCGGGCGATCGCGCGCCACAAGCTGTCGCGCGTCGCCGTCATCGACTGGGACGTGCACCACGGCAATGGCACCGAGGCGATCTTCTACGAGCGCCCGGACGTGCTGACGATTTCGCTTCACCAGGAGCGCTGCTTCCCGCTCGAAACCGGTGCTGCGAAGGACCGCGGCCGGGGCAGGGGCGAGGGCTACAACATCAACGTGCCGCTGCTGCCGGGCGGCGGGCACCAGAGCTATGTCGATGCGATGGAGCTCATCGTGCTGATGGCGCTGGAGCGCTACCGGCCGGAGCTCATCGTCGTGGCCTGCGGCTATGATGCGAGCGTCGTCGATCCGCTGGCTCGCATGATGGCCCACAGCGAAACCTACCGTTACCTGATGCAGGCAACGCTCGATGCGGCAGCAGATCTCTGCAATGGCCGCGTGGTGGTGATGCATGAGGGCGGCTATTCGGAGGCCTATGTGCCGTTCTGCGGCCATGCGCTGATCGAGGCGATGGCGGGCCATCGCACCGAGGTCGTCGACCCCAATCTGGACTATGCCCGCAAGCAGCAGCCGAATGACGACTTCCAGAAACTGCAGCGCCGCCTTCTCGAAGAGATGGCGCAGGAACTCTGACGGAGATTTGACCACATGACCTTTTCCATCGCCGGCCGCTGCGCCAAGTCTGGTGCCTTCGGGGTCGCCATCACCACCTCCTCGATTGCGGTGGGTGCACGCTGCCCGCACGCGCGTGCCAAGGTGGGCGCGGTTGCCACCCAGAACGTCACTGACCCCAACCTCGGGCCGCTGCTGCTCGACTACATGGAAAATGGCCTCAGTGCCGCCGATGCCATCGCGGCGGTAATGAAGGACCGCCCCTTCATCGATTATCGCCAGCTCACTGCGGTGGACAACCAGGGCCGCTCCGCCACGTGGTCCGGCAAGAACATCCTCGGCACCCATGGCGTTTCCGAGCAGCGCGACTGCGTGGCGGCGGGCAACCTGCTGAAGCACGCGACATTGCCCAACACCATGACGGACGCCTTCGCCGTCAACGCCGACCAGCATCTGGCCGAGCGCCTGCTGCGCGCACTGGAGGCAGGGCTGGACTCCGGTGGCGAGGAGGGGCCGGTGCATTCGGCCGCCCTCATCGTCTATCATGAACAGGCCTTCCCCCTCGTCTCGCTGCGCGTTGACTGGGATGACGAGAACCCCATCAAGCTGCTCCGCCGCCTTTGGGAAGACTACAAGCCCCAGATGGGCGCCTATCTCCAGCGCGCGGTGGACCCCACCCAGGCGCCGAGCTACGGCGTGCCGGGGGATCCGTAACTTCGTCTTCTCCCGCTCCTTCAGCAGGAGAAGAAGGGACCCGTTGCGGAACGCAACGGGGAGATGAGGGGAGCGGGTACTGTGCACCGTCCGGAACATGCATTCCCTCACCTTCCCCAACTTCGTTGGGTCCCCGTTCTCTCTCGCCTCGCGGGAGAGGACAATCGGCCGATGACATTGCCGTGAGCCCCTTCACAACGTGTCTTTTCACCGCCAGATTTCCCCAAGACTGGGAGGACACGATGCCAAGGACCTACAAGGGTGGCTGCCTGTGCGGCCATATCCGCTTCGAGGCGGAAGGGCCGCCGCTCCGGCCGCACAGCTGCTCCTGCACGATGTGCCAGCATCACTCCGGTGCGCTGACACTGCACTGGGTGGAGTTCCCGGCGGAGAAAGTTCAGTGGAGCGCGAAGCCTTCCGTCTGGCGCTCGTCGGATTACTCCAGCCGCAGCTTCTGCCCCAAATGCGGCTCCACCCTGGGCGCCATCGATGACAAGCCGGTGGTGGCGCTGGTGCTGGGGAGCTTCGACTCCGCCAACCGCAAGGAACTGGCGCCGGAATATCACTCTTATGTGGGCAAGCGGCCGAAGTGGATGAAGGCGAGCATCTGATTCCCTCACTTCATCATGCGCGGGCTTGACCCGCGCATCCTTTCGTCGCCACCAAAGAGGATGGCCGGGTCACGCCCGGCCATGATGGGCTCGAAGGAGAGGGCTAAACCGAAAGCTTCTCCACCAGCCTCTCAAGCATCCGGTCGCACTGCGCCATCTGCGCTTCGCTCACGTGCTCGTCGGGCTTGTGCGCCACCGCGATGTTGCCGGGGCCGCAGACCACGGCGGGCGTGCCCAGCGCCTGCTGGAACAAGCCGCCCTCGGTGCCAAACGTGATCTTGCCGGTGGAGTTTCCGCCGGTCAGCGCATGAACGAACTTCACCGCCTCGCTGTCAACGGGCGTGTTCATGGCGGGATAGCTCTGCAGGTCCATGAACTCGAAGCGTGCCTTGTCGAACACGCCGCGATAGCCCTCGGCGATGTTCTCGGCGGCGGCCTTGATGCGCGTCACGATGGCGTGCTGGTCGTCTTCCGGCAGGTAGCGGATCTCGAAGTCGAAGCTGCAGCGGTTGGGCACGATGTTCATGACCTCGCCGCCCTGCATCTTGCCGACATGCAGCGTGGTGTAGGCCACCTCATAGTCGCCGTCGCGCACGCCGTTCTCGGCGATGTCCTTCTGGATGGTGCGGATGGCGCCGATGAGGTCGGAGGCCATGTAGATGGCGTTGACGCCGATGGGGGCAAGGCTCGAATGCGCCTCGAGGCCATGCGCGGTGACGCGGAAGCCGAGCTTGCCCTTGTGCGCGGTGACGGCTTGCATCAGCGTCGGTTCGCCGACGATGCACAGGCGCGGCTTCACCGGCGCGTCCTTCAGGATGTCGAGCAACCGCCTGACGCCCACGCAGCCGATCTCCTCGTCATAGGAGAAGGCGAGGTTGATCGGCGTATGCAGCTTGCGCTGGGCTGCCATCTCGGCAGCGCGCAGGCAGCAGGCGATGAAGCCCTTCATGTCTGCCGTGCCGCGTCCGAAGTAATTGCCGTTGCGCTTTTCCATCTTGAAGGGATCCGTCGACCACGCCTGGCCTTCGACAGGCACCACGTCGGTGTGGCCGGAGAGAACGATGCCCGGCACATCCTTCGGGCCGATGGTGGCCCAGAGGTTCGCCTTCCGGCCGTCCTCATTGTGCACCAGCATCGAGTCGATGCCGCAGCCTGACAGGAAATCGCGCACATGGGCGATGAGGTCGAGGTTCGAGTCCCGACTCACGCTCGGGAAGGCGATCAGCTTTTCAAGATGGTCGAGGGAGGTTTTCATGGTGGCCCAATGTCACGGCGGTTATCGTCGTTCCTGCCGGGAAATTTGATACATGTCAAAGAAGCCATCGCGAACCTCGCCTAAGCATCACAGGCACGGTGGTTTCGGCCATCGCGCTGGCGGGGTGGGTTTCTGAGAAAGTCAGCTGTCGCTTCGTTCCCCCCTTTCCTGAGGTCCCCCCGCCTATTCCTCCCTTTACCTGGGTCCTGTGAAAGCAGGACCCTTTTTCTTGGCCAGGGCCAGTATGTTCAGGGCCACTGGGCGCCGACTCGCGCCGTCTCGATGGCATAGAGAGACGAGGTGGCGGTGATGAACATGCGCGACTTGCCGAAGCCGCCGAAGGTGAGGTTGGCCACCGTCTCCGGCACCAGGATGCGGCCGAGGCGTTCTCCGTCCTTGGTATAACAGTGGATGCCGTCTCCGGCCGAGATCCACAGCAGGCCCTCGGTGTCCACCCGCAACCCGTCCGGCACCTTCTCGTTGATGACGGCGACGACGCGGCTGTCCTTCAATGTCTTGCCGTCTAACACCTTGAGGCCGCGCACATGGCGCGGGCGGCCTTCCTCGAAGCCGAAGCCATTGCCGCGGGCATAGCCTGAGTCGGCGATGTAGAGTTCGGACTCATCGGGAGAGAAGGCGAGGCCGTTGGGGCGGTCGAAGTCATCGGCCACCACAGTCAACGCGCCGTTCGCGGGATCGAAGCGGTAGACATTGTTGTTGCCGATCTCGCTGTCGGCCTTGATGCCCTCGTGATTGGAGATGATGCCGTAGGGCGGGTCGGTGAACCAGATCGTGCCGTCGGATTTCACCACCACGTCATTGGGCGAGTTCAGACGCTTGCCGTTCCAGTGGCTGACGATCATCTCGTAGCGGCCATCGAGATAGGTGCGGCTTACGCAGCGCCCGCCATGCTCGCACGAGATCATGTTCCCCTCGCGGTCGCGCGTGTGGCCGTTGGTCCGCTGCGACGGCTGGCGGAACACCGACAGGCCGGTGACGGGCGACCAGCGCATCATGCGGTTGTTGGGAATGTCGGAGAAGCGCAGTTCGTTCAGCTCCGAGAACCACACCGGCCCCTCGGCCCAGATGAAGCCGGTGGCGAGCTTGGTGAGTGCCGCGCCCGCCGGGAAAAGGTCGAGGAACTGCGGGCTGTCCGGGACAAGGCAGGCGGCATGTTTGCTCATGATCTGTTGTCAGCCCTTGATGATGGTGGGAATGCGGGTTGCAGGCGGCGTGTTGCGGCTGCGCTGGCATTTGATCTGCCCGTCGATCACCACCATGCCGATGCCGGGAAGGTCGCCGAGTTCGATCGAGTGCAGCAGGTTCTCGCCCGCCGAATGCTGGGCCTTGTCCATGAACACGAAATCGGCAGCACGGCCCACCTCGATCAGCCCGCAGTCGAGCTTCCGCATGCGCGCGGTGTTGCCGGTGGCGAGGCAGATCGCCTGTTCGGCGGGTAGCTCGCCCAGCGACGAGAGCATCGACACCATGCGCGCGATGCCCAGTGGTTGAACGCCCGAGCCCGCCGGCGCATCGGTGCCGAGGATGACGCGGTGCAGTTCCTTCATCTCGCGGGCCAGCCGCAGCGTATAGATCGCCGCGCGCTCATTGCCGTTGTGCACGATCTCGAGGCCGCGCTTGCAGCCCTCGCAGATGCAGCGGATCTGCTTGTCGGGCAGTGCCGTGTGGCCGCCATTGATGTGGCCCACAACGTCGGTGTCGGCATCGAGCACCACGTCGGCGTCGATGAGGCCTGAGCCGGGGATGGAAGGTCCGCCTGTGTGAATGGTGCTCTGGATGCCATATTTGCGCGCCCAGGCCACCATGCGCCGCGCGGTGGGGCCGTCCTTCACGCCGCCAAGGCCCACTTCGCCAAGCAGTGTCACGCCGGCATCGGCGAGGTCCTTGAAGTCCTGCTCCACCATCTCGGGCTCGATGCAGGGGGCACCCGCATGCACCTTGACACCCGAGGGCCGGAAATTGGCGAATTGCCGCTGCGCCGAGATCGCCAGCGCCTTGAGGCCGATGACGTCGCGCGGGCGGCCCGGCGTGTGCACCTCGCCCGCCGAGATCATGGTGGTGACGCCGCCATTGAGATTGGAGTCGATCCAGCCGATCTGGTTCTGGCGCGGCGTCCAGTCGCCCGCCACCGGGTGCACGTGGCTGTCGATCAGCCCCGGCGTCAGCGCCGTGCCGTTGGCATCGATGACATGCGTGGCGTGTTCCTGGTCGACGTCCTTGGCACGGCCGATGGCGGTGATGCGACCATTCTCGGCGACCACAGTGTCGGCATCGAGGATCGGGTTTTCGATGGCGCCCGACAGCAGGAGGCCGATGTTGCGGATCACGAGTTTCTGCGGACCGGTGGAACCGGCCGAGGCGTCATGCGCCATGTTGTCCTCCTGGCAAACGCGCTGCTTCTGGGGCAGCGTCAAGGGTGGCATACTGCGTCATGGAAGAGTGCCTGTCGAGGGCAGGGGAGAGACATGAAGATCATCCGCAAGAGCGATCTGGTCGAGGGCCGCTGGCGCAATGGCATGGGCGTGTCGTGGGACATCGCCTCCGACCCGCCGGGGGTGGATGACTTCGGCTGGCGCTTCGCCATCGCCCGCATCGACGCCGACGTGCCGTTCTCGAATTATCCGGACACCGACCGCATCTTCACCCTGATCGAGGGCAACGGCCTCGACCTTGAATTCGATGGCCACCGCAGCCTCGCCGTCCGCCGCCGCTTCGTGCCGCATCCCTATCCGTGCGACGTGCCGACATTCTGCCACCTGCGCGATGGCCCGTGCCGCGCACTGAACCTGTTCACCAGGCGCGGCCGCTGGCGGGCGGCGGCCGACATCCTGTCGAGTGGCGCCGAGATCAGTCATCCCGGTCCCATCCTGCTGTTCGCCCTGCAGGGAGCGGCAGACGTGAACGGCCACGCGCTGGGCGAGGGTGACGCCGCCATCGCCGCTGACGCCATCACGGCGGACACCGAGGGCTTTCTGTATGCGGCCCGCCTCACCGCCGGGTGATTGGCGCAGGCGACCTTTCCCGCTAGAAGGCAGCCAATCAGATCGGAGACAGTTTCATGAAAGCACGTGTTCAGTGGCTCGACGGCAGGGCCTTCGTCGGTGAATCAGGCTCGGGCCATGCCGTGGTGATGGACGGCGCGCCGGAGTCGGGCGGCCGCAACGTCGGCGTCCGGCCGATGGAGATGCTGCTGCTGGGCCTGGGCGGCTGCACCGCCTTCGACATCGTGATGATCCTCGAGCGCATGCGCGAAAAGGTGACGGGCCTCGACATCGCCCTCGAAGCCGAACGCGCTGGCGAAGACCCCAAGGTCTTCACCCATGTGAAGCTCATCTACAAGGTGACGGGTCGCAACCTGAAGCCGGCCAATGTTGAGCGTGCGGTGAATCTCTCGGCCGAGAAATACTGTTCGGCCACGGCGATGTTCGAGAAGACAGCCAAGATCGAGCACAGCTTCGAGATCATCGAGGAGGGCGCCGCCGCAACGACCTGATCGGCGATCATGTATTCTTTTGGTTGTGTATTGAGTTATGCTACAACCATTGCGGTTGTCGCGGAGCCGTGCGCGTCCGCTGTCCCCGGCACCTGGTGGGGGCGGGGCCTTCGCAAAACGCATGGCCGCCGCGAGTGCGAACTGAAAACCCCCGAAAACGTGGGGTCAGCGCCTGCCAAGACGCTTAACCATGCTCCCGCCGCCACTGGCAACGCCGGGCCAAATCAGCCTATGATTCTCGCGATGTCGGGCCATTGCCTGGCAGCTTCTTCGCAGAAACTTGCCCGCCCCGCGCCTTCCCGGCGCGTCGGCGGGCATTTTTGTGTTCGGGAAGTTGCAGAAATGTACTAATGTTATCGCGGGTTTAAACGTGGAGAAGGGACGACTCATGAGCACTAACCAAACCACTGCGCGCGGCCTCGGTGCCGGCGCTCAACTGCTGCATGGCCTCGCCAAGCACTGGTGGGTACTGGCGCTGCGCGGCCTCGCCGCCATTGTCTTCGGCGTGCTGGCGTTCGCCTGGCCGGGCATCACCATCCTCAGCCTCGTCATGCTCTATGGCGCCTATGCGCTGGTCGATGGCGTGTTCTCGA
Organism: Rhizobium sp. Q54; assembly: GCA_945889445.1. Classification (GTDB taxonomy): domain Bacteria; phylum Pseudomonadota; class Alphaproteobacteria; order Rhizobiales; family Aestuariivirgaceae; genus Aestuariivirga. The sequence continues at coordinate 3,108 of CAMDBX010000118.1, read as the reverse complement.
TCATCGCCGCCATCGGCGGCGGCACACCGGCTCCGCGCTGGTGGCTGGCGATCGTCGGCATCATCGGCATCCTTGCGGGCCTCATCGCCTTCGCCAATCCGGTGCTGGTCGGCTTCTACTTGCTTCTGTTCATCGGTGCCTGGGCTGTCGTCAGTGGCATCTTCGAGATCATTGGCGCAGTTCGCCTGCGCAAGGAAATCGACAATGAGTGGATGCTCATCCTGCATGGCGTCATCACCGTGCTGTTCGGCATCATGCTCATGGCATGGCCGGTGACCAGCGCTCTGGCCCTCATCTGGGTTATCGGCGCCTACGCCATCGCCGCTGGCGTGATCATGATCGCGCTTGCGTTCCGGCTCAAGGGCCACGCCGGACGCGCCGCCTGATCTTCGCTGCGATATCGACAAACGGAGAGCGGCCCTCGGGGCCGCTCTCTTCGTTTCAGGCAAGCGACTGTGAACACGAGGCAGGACAGCTTCCGCCGCGCACTTGGCTGTTCGCCCACCAACCACCATTTAGAAAATCTGCAATACCGCTACAGGAGGATATTCGGAAGACGTCTGGCGCTACTGGATGCCGAATTGGCAAGTTACCCGCTATTGATCCGTTCTGAATGGCGAAGTCTCCGGTCACGCCAACATCACAAGGCTGCGAGTGGCCTGCGTGGGCACATGAGCGGGCAGGCCGGGGTACTTTTTTATAGGGGCCGAGTTAGCTGTTCGCGGCTTTTTCATTGATGAAGGCAAAGCGGTTTGGAGAGCACGGTCCAAGACTAGCGGAAACCGACCGCATCATAGCGATGCGTTGGGAAAAGCGGTCGCTCCATGTTAATGCCCCAATAGAGCAAAGATCAGCGAGTGCTGGCGGAGTACGCCACCCCAGCCAGCCGGATGGAGGAGTGTTCCTTTCGGCGGCTTGCATTCTGGCTCTCTGCGGGCCTTTGGGGACCCGCATGGGATGAAGGTGACCGATCGGCTTAGGCAGCGTTACGAAAAGTACGTACTTCTCGCAGTTGCCATGGTCCGTATTTTTATCCAAAACTCACAAGTAAATCGATGGTCAGACGGGTCCGACCGGTCGATTTGCCTAACAGCCCACTTGGAGGAATCATGCCTACACCTGAGAGCCGCAAAAGTTCTGAAGATGAAGAAGATAAGGTCGTAACCAAGAAGCCGTATTCCGCTCCAACGCTTGTGGAACTCGGCGGTTCGCTGACTAGTTCCGGATTGGGCGCTGGTAATGATAGTACCACTCATCAAGTTTCCTGAAATCCTAACTGATCATCTTGCTAAAGCTGGCGAGTGGACGGCTGGAGTGAGGGATATTCGTGTTTCTCGCGCTTGCCGGGGCTAACTTTGTAGGGTGCCGGATTGGAAGCGCTTAGTGCGCGTCGGTGCCGGACTTCGACGAAGCTGCGATTGGGACTCTTGCGCTTCACCTAAGCCGTGGGATTTCCGCTCTGGCTTTTTGAAACCCCGCAACCCAGCCAGTGCGTTTGGTGGATGTTTGAGAGGGGCCCGCTCTTTGCCGTCTTGCCAACATTCTCCGCCTCGGAAGTCATGCACCAAGAGGCTTTGCTGCTTGCTCTGCTCTTCGCGGTGATCTTTTTTGGGGTGTGCGGTGAATGCTGCTGTAACCCGGCACTTGAACCCCGTTCCCATTGTTCGTTTGATGAATGTTTGAGAGAAGCCCGTTCCTTGCCTTTTTGGTAGGGGAATTTGGGGCAAGGCTTCGCTTTTCTAAGCGAAGCCTGAGGTCTGTTCGTTCGGAGCCATGTCCTCGATCAACCCATCCCGCTTGCACAACCATTTTACTGGAAGGCCGGGGTCTGGCTGTCGGCCTTTATGTGCATCTTCATTCAGACGCGAGCGTTGTCAGAAGCTTGCGGGTCTACCGCTGACAAGCTTGCGGGTCGGAATTCTCACCGGAGCCCGCTCCTGCCCGTTGCCGGGCTTGTCTCGAAGAATTGGGCTATAAACGGGACACCGGAGGCGCCTTGACCGCACCTCCGGTGTTGACGGGAGACCGATTTACCGGGCTGGTCCCTAGAGACCGTGGTCAAGCGTGGTCCCCGTCATCTTTGCATTCACCCCGAACAGTTGCTTGGGCCTGAGAGCCCGCATGACAAGCCAGGGAGCGCAAGGATGTTAGCAGATCTTCAGTTCGTTGGCATCGATGTTTCGAAGGAACGCCTCGATGTCCGTCTCCACCCCTCGGGCAAGCCACTCACGGTCGCCAACACCCCGGCGGGATTTGGCTCGCTCAAAGCCAAGCTTCAGCGCCTCTGCATCGCCGCCATCGGCCTCGAGGCCTCGGGCGGCTACGAGAAGCAGGCCGCCGATTTCTTCGCAACGGCCGGCTTCGTGGTCTATGTGCTGAACCCCGCCCAGGTCAGGACCTTCGCCACCTCGCTGAAGATCGCGGCCAAGACCGACGCCCTCGATGCTGCGGTCATCGCACGCTACATCGCCACCGCCAGGGACGTGCTCATGGCCTACCAGCCCGATCCCGCAAGGGACCGCCTCAGCGCCCTTGCTGCCCAGCGGCGCAGGCTCATGGGAGAGGCCAAGGAGATCACGTCGCTTCTCGGGACCACCACTGAGCCCTTGCTCAAGCGGATGCATAATCGCCGGCTCGCCGTCATCGCCAGGGATGTTGCCGAACTCGAGGCCGAGATCAAGACGCAGATCAATACCGATGGCATCCTCTCACAGCAGGCCGTCAGGCTCCTCAGCCTGCCCGGCGTCGGCCCCGTGCTGACCGCAACGCTCATCGCCGATCTCCGGGAACTCGGCCACATCGGGGCCAAGCAACTCGCCTCCCTCGTCGGGATCGCGCCTCATGCAAGGCAGTCCGGCAAGACCACCAGGAGCGGCAAGTGTGCCAGAGGTCGCAAGTCAGTCCGCGATGTCCTCTACATGGCAACCTTGAGCGCCCTCAAGGCCAAGATGCCCCACCTCTACCCCTTCTACAAACGCCTCCGGGAAGCCGGTAAACCATTCAAAGTCGCTCTCGTCGCAGCCATGCACAAGTTCCTCACCATCCTCAATGCCATCATGCGCGACAACTCGGAGTTCCGTCATAGCCATTGAAAATCGACAGTTGCTT
>CAMDBX010000117.1 GCA_945889445.1 Rhizobium sp. Q54 | reverse complement strand
GAATGAGCTTGTAAGCAACATGCTGTGCTGTGGCGGGGTGCTTCGCCAGTGCATCGAGCACGGCAAGGCCCTGATCAACGCCGGTTTGGCCATAGGTGACGCCCAGCACCTTCTGGGGATAGGGTTCATGGTAGTCCTGCTCAAAGTAGAACTGGCCGGCAAGATCATGCTCGACGATGGCAGAGCCCTTCCTGACCCAACCGGGATAGTGCGTCCAACCTGTCAGTATCTTTGCCAAGGCGATCACATCGTCCTGGGTGTGACCACCATCGATGCCAAGGGTGTGGAGTTCGAGGATCTCGCGCGCGAGATTTTCGTTGATGTCGGGGTTCTTGCCCCTGTTGCGCGGGTTCTTCGCATAGGGCGAATTCGGCCCGATGGAGACTTGGTTTTCGAGGTAAGAGATCATCGTCGGATGCTGATAGACGGCCTTCAGCAGGTCGGAGAACTTGCCGAGCACCCGGGGACGGATGACATTCCGTTCCATGTGGCCAGCCGTGGCCATCACCAAGTTGCTTTTGCTGCCGAAAACCGAAAAGTGGTTGGACCAGAAGTGCACGAGTCGTTCGGCGAAGCCGACATCCGGTTCCAGCGACTTTGCATAGCGCGCTGCCTTCTCGGCGTTAATGACCTGCGAGGGCTGTGGGAGGAACCCAGTGGATGAAAGCGGCTTGAATGCGGCACCCAGGCGGCAGCATGCCGCATAATCCAGCACGACATCTGAATTGGTGTCCGTGCAGTAGGTCTTCACCTGATCGTCCGGAATGAGGAGGGCAGAAGGATTGAAGATCTCTTCCATGCAAGCGTCGAAGGCTGCGCCGTCGGCCGCTGCGAGGCGCGGCGCCACGCCCGGCTTCGGGCCGAGGCCGAAGCGCATCAATGCGACGCGGGCCTGCTCACCCGGTGAAAGACTGACCTTCGGCTTGAACTTTGCACGCATCACGACAAACCCCCCAGTGGTACAACTTCTGATTAATTAAGGTAGCAGGTTTCCGACAAAATACACGTAAAGGGTGTTTTCGTTGCCAATAAGTGATGAAATTCGAGGCAGCAAAGTCGCCACTATGGGCAGAGGAAGGATTAACTTAGCTGACGTAAGCAACGCCACCACCGCTTAACTTGAGGCGCGACCATTCGATGAGCGCCTTGAGGCAAGTCTTGCGACCTCCTGTGGTGTTGCCCAACAAGCCCTAGCGTCGAGGCATGTTCACTGACCAGGCGTCTCACGCCGCCGACCAGACCGCGCGCACCCAACCTACTCACGGTTTGCTTCGCCAACGCGCGCGCGACCCCACGGGCTTCGGCCCAAGGCAAAAGCGCATGAATGCCAGCCTCGCCTTGGTATCCTCGCTGAGGCCTTTGTAACGACCCAAAACGGTGTCAGCTGGTGCAACTGTCGGCTTGCTGATTGTGCCAGCGGCCGTCTTAAAGACTGACATAATGGACCCTTATTTAACTCTCACGAGTCAAATAAGACCAGTTTGGTAATTATTGCAAGCAAAACGTGTTATTTCAAGTTGAATTTGATTAATCAGCGTTAAGATTCTGACAGCACCACGCGTAAAGCTCCTGCAACAACGCGAATTTGCTGTTTACCAAAGCCGAGCAGGGATCACTTTGCGAAGGTGGTTGAAAAAAATTACGTAGCGTAAGGAGTGATTTTGGTTATGGAAGCCGAGCGGGCCGTGCGTGGCATCGCTGGCCTGGTTATACGTGCCGATCAACCAGAAAACTGCGGTCGCGATGGTGCCGCCATCCTCGCGAAATCAATCCTCGCCCACGGCAACGACGGTTAACCCGGAATGAGACCAAGGATAGTGCTTGGGTGGGAAAGCCCACATCGGCAGAAAGAATCGGTGACCAGAAGCGGCTTACTGCGATTTGTTGCCGTGTCAGCGGTTCCGGAAGGCGGGCTTCCGCTTCTCGATGAAGGCCTTCATGCCTTCCTTCTGATCCTCAGTGGAGAACATCGAGAGAAACAGTCGGCGCTCAAAGCGCGCACCTTCGGCAAGAGATGTTTCCTGCGCGCGGTTGACCGTCTCCTTGGCCATCATGACGATGGGCTGCGAATAGGCCGCGATCTTGGACGCGGCGGCCAGCGCCTCATCGAGCAACCTGTCGGGTGCAACAAGTCGCGCAACAAGTCCGCAGCGCTCGGCCTCCACCGCATCCATCATGCGGCCGGTGAGGATCAGGTCCATCGCCTTTGCCTTGCCGATATAGCGCGGCAGGCGCTGGGTGCCACCTGCACCCGGCATGATGCCCAGTGTGATCTCTGGAAGCGCAAAGCGGGCCGTTTCAGATGCTATGATGAAATCACACATCATCGCCAGTTCCAGTCCGCCGCCGAGGCAGAAGCCGGAGACCGCAGCGATCACCGGCTTGCGCGTCTCCGCTATGCGTGTCCAGCCATCGAGGAACCTGCCCAGATAGGATTCCACATAGGTCTTCTCCGCCATCTCCTTGACATCGGCGCCCGCGGCAAAGGCCTTTTCGCTACCAGTAATGACGGTGCAGCCGATCTCCGGATTCGACTCGAAACTGCCGAGCGCATCGTTCAGCTCGGCGATTAGCGCCTCATTCAGCGCGTTGAGTGCCTGCGGGCGGTTGAGCGTGACCAAGCCTACCTTGCCGCGGATTTCGACGATGATGTTCTGATAGACCATGGCGTTGCGTCCTACTTCTGGCAATGGCGGCAATAGAAGGTGGATCGGCCCGACTGCACAAGCCTTTCGATCGGCGCTCCACAAGTCATGCAGGGCTCACCCTGGCGGTCATAGACGAGAAAGCGCTGCTGGAAGGCGCCTGATGCCCCATCAGTGTGGGCAAAGTCTTGCAGCGTCGAGCCCCCTGCGGTGATTGCCTCTGCCAGCACCTCGCGGACATGGCGCACGAGGTCTGGCAGCCGTGGATCGTAGCCCCTCTTCCGCACCAGTGTCCGCGCCTTGCGGCGTGGTGAAAGGCCGGCGCGGTGAAGAGCTTCACAAACATAGATATTGCCGAGACCAGCGATGAGGTGCTGATCGAGCAGCACCACCTTGAGAGGGGCAGCTATGCCACGGAAGCGCTCCGCCAGGTAGTCAGCGCTGAACGCATTTCCCAGCGGTTCCACACCAATGCCGCCCAGCAGCTTGTGAGTGGACTGTTCCTCGGCTGGAAACAGATCCATGACGCCAAAACGGCGGGGGTCCGTATAGACGACGCGAGCACCGTCATCGAGCTCGAGCACCACATGGTCATGCAGGCCCTGACCGGCCTCGCCTGCCGCCGCTCCGAAGTAGAATTCACCCAGGTTTCGCGCGCCCTGCCCCGAAAACACGGTGAACCGGCCGGTCATTCCAAGATGGATGAGCAGGATCTCGCCCGTATCGAGCCCCGCCAGAATGTATTTTGCCCGCCGCCACAGTCCGGTGACCCTGCTGCCGGTCAACCGATCGGCAAAGCGGTCGGGAAAAGGAAAGCGGAGACCGGCGCGCCGCAGGCTCACGGCGGCGATACGGCGGCCCTCAAGAACGGGCTTCAAGCCCCGCATGACGGTTTCGACTTCCGGAAGCTCTGGCATGACCCCGTTTAGACCGTGCCGCGCCGGGGAAGGCAAGCCATGAGCGAGGCTCTTTTCAGGGCCGTCGATTGCAGGCATAAGCAGCCCGCTTCCGAAGAAGAGGGTTCCTGATGTCCAAGTTCGTCCCGCGCGTGTTTTCCGGCATGCAGCCGACCGGCAACCTGCATCTCGGCAATTACCTCGGCGCCATGCTGAACTGGATCCACATGCAGGATACGCATGAGTGCATCTACTGTGTGGTGGACATGCATGCCATTACCGTGTGGCAGGACCCCAAGGAACTGCGGCGGGCCATCGTCGACGTGACGGCGGCCTATCTCGCCTGCGGGCTCGACCCGAAGAAGAGCATCATCTTCAACCAGAGCCAAGTGGCTGAGCATGCGGAACTCGCCTGGATCCTCGGCTGCACCGGCCGCATCGGCTGGTTGAACCGAATGACGCAGTTCAAGGAAAAGGCCGGCAAGGACAAGGAAGCTGCCTCGGTTGGCCTTTACACCTATCCGGTTCTCATGGCGGCCGACATTCTCGGGTACCACGCCACCCATGTGCCGGTGGGGGAGGACCAGAAGCAGCACCTCGAACTGGCGCGCGACATCGCCAACAAGTTCAACATCGACTATCAGGACGCCATAAAGGGGGCAGGTTTCGAGGACGGCGTGTTCTTCATGCCTCCCGAGCCCTACATCACAGGTCCGGCGACCCGGGTGATGAGCCTGCGCGACGGCACGAAGAAGATGTCGAAATCGGACCCTTCGGACCTCTCCCGCCTCAACCTGACAGATGACGCCGACACCATCGCCAAGAAGATCCGCAAGGCCAAGACCGACACCGAACCACTGCCCAGTGAAAAGGAAGGCCTGAAAGGGCGCCCCGAAGCCGACAATCTGACGGGCATTTATGCCGCGCTGTCGGGCGAGAGCGTGGAGAAGGTGTTGGGGCAATATGGCGGGGGGCAGTTCTCAGGCTTCAAGAACGCGCTCGCCGACCTCGCTGTGGCGAAGCTCGGTCCGGTGGGCGAAGAGACCAAGCGGTTGCAGGGCGACCGCGCCTTTGTCGAGGGCGTGCTGAGGGACGGATCCGACCGGGCGCGGGCGATTGCCGCCCCCATCATGCGCAAGGCCCGGGAGATCGTCGGCTTTATCGTTTCCTAGGGTGGCTTGACCCACCGGAACAGTTTGAAATGATTCTAAACTCGGGCTATATAATTCCCGAGTAGAGGAATCGGACATGTTCATCCAGACGGAAGCCACCCCCAATCCCGCCACGCTGAAGTTCCTGCCCGGCAAGCCTGTGCTGCCCGGCGGCACGCGCGATTACCGGGATGCCGAAACCGCTACAGAATCACCGCTGGCGCAGAAGCTGTTCTCAGTGAGTGGCGTGGCGGGCGTGTTCCTTGGACAGGACTTCATCACCGTCACCCGTTCCGGTGCGGAATGGCAGCACATGAAGCCGGCCATCCTCGGATTGATCATGGATCACTATCTGTCTGGCGAGCCCGTGCTGCTGGGCGAGTCGCCACGAGCCGAGGCTCCGGGCGATGAGTTCTTCGAGGAGGGCGACACCGAGGTGGTGAACACCATCAAGCAGCTGCTCGACACCCGCGTGCGCCCGGCCGTGGCCCAGGACGGCGGCGACATCACCTTCCAGGGCTTCCGCGAAGGGGTTGTCTTCCTCAACATGAAGGGCTCTTGTGCGGGTTGCCCTTCCTCCACGGCCACGCTCAAGCACGGCATCGAGAACCTGCTCCGCCACTTCGTGCCGGAAGTGAGCGAAGTGCGCGCCGTTTGACGCGATGCCCCGGGGCGGCCTATCACGCCGCCCCATGAAGATCCTCAGCCTCGACACTGCCGTGGGCGCCTGCTCTGCCGCCGTCATCGACACGGGCAGTCGCTTGCCATTGGCGGCAGCCTATGTGCTGATGGAGCGCGGCCACGCCGAGGCACTTCCGCCCATGGTGGCTGAGGTGATGAGAACCGCAGGTCTCACGATATCGCAAATCGACCGTATTGCAGTGACCAGCGGTCCTGGAACATTTACCGGCCTGCGCATTGGAATTGCCTTCGCACGTGGACTGGGACAGGCAGCGGGACTTCCCGTGTTCGGCATCGACACGCTTTCCGCTATTGCCGCCAACGAGCCGGCTGTCTCGCCCTTGCTCGTGGTATCCGATGCCCGCAACGATGAAGTCTATGCGGCATTCTTCGACGCAGGGCGCAATCAGCTCATTGCACCGCACGTCACATCCGCAAAGGATGCGGCGGCACGAACCGAGGCAGGTACCGTGGTCCTCGGCACAGCCGCGCGTGCCGTCCATATGGCGGGAAGCCGAACCGGCCTGACATTGTCTTCAGCAGGAAATCTGCCGGTGGCGGCTAGTTTTGCCGCGCTGGCGGCAAACATGCCACCAGGTCCAATGCCTCTGCCGCTCTACTTGCGTGCCCCGGATGCGAAGCCGCAGCAGGCAACGTTGAGACAAATCAGCGAAGCGAGCATCGTGCATGCAGGGCAGGAGGCTGCCGATCTGCTCTCAAGGCTGCATGGGGAGGTCTTCGACGATGGCTGGAGCGCAGCGTCTTTCAACGACCTTCTGGGATCGCCCGGCACGAAAGCGATCATCGCCTTGGACGGGGCGGAGCCAATCGGTTTTCTCGTCACCCGCAGCGCGGCGGATGAAGCCGAGGTGATCAGTATCGGCACGCGGCCGTTCGTACAGCAACGGGGCGTGGCACGCCTGTTGCTCGCACACCAGTTGAGAACGCTTGCGGCAAATGGCCTGCGGAACATCTTTCTTGAGGTTGCGACGTCCAACCTTGCCGCACAGAAGCTCTATGCTTCATTCGGCTTCCGCGAGGCGGGACGGCGAAAGGGATATTACAAGCGCGATGGCGGCATGGAAGATGCGATCATCCTTCGCTGCGAGCTGGTTCAGTGAACTTGGCCAGGCCCTCGACGGTGATTGCCCTCTTTGTGGTGCTCACCCTTCCGCTGATGCCGCTGCAGCAACTCTTCATCTGGTTCTGGCCGCGCATGGCTCGCACCTTTCCCATGTACTACCACCGGGTCGTCTGCCGCATTCTCGGCGTGAGGGTGGAGGTGACCGGTGAAATCCCCCAGCACGGCCCACTGCTCTTGGCGAGCAACCATGTGAGCTGGATCGATATCGTTGTGCTGAGCTCGATGGCGCCGGTCTCCTTCGTGGCGAAGAGTGAGGTCGCCGGCTGGCCTTTCTTCGGTCATCTTGCGCGGCTGCAGCGCACCGTCTTCGTCGACCGCGGTCGCCGGCACGCGACAGGTGGGTCCCGTGACGACATGCGCGAGCGGCTCAGGTCTGGTGACATCATGGTGCTGTTTGCAGAGGGCACCTCGGGAGATGGCCGCAGCGTGCTACCGTTCAAAAGCTCCCTCTTCGCGGCAGCCGAATTTCCCGGCGTGCTTGTCCAGCCGGTTTCGCTTGCCTATCGGGGTCATCGCAACCTTCCAATGAACCGGCGCCTGCTGCCCGCTTATGCCTGGTATGGTGACATGGACCTCATTCCGCATCTGCTCACCGCGTTGCGCAACGGGCCGATCGAAGTCACGATCGTCTGCCACCCACCGCTTTCACTCGGTGGGGAGCTGAATCGCAAGGCTCTGGCCCGCCACGCTGAGGAACAGGTGCGCCAAGGGCTGGTGCTGGCGCTTCACCCCCCGGCCAAAATCCGCTAGACCCATCGGCGCATGGATAACGCCCCCAAGAAGGTCTTCGTCAAGACCTATGGCTGCCAGATGAACGTCTATGACAGCGAGCGCATGCGCGATGTGCTCGGGCCGCTGGGCTATGCCGAGACGGCCGTGCCGGAGGATGCGGATCTCGTCATCCTCAACACCTGCCACATCCGCGAAAAGGCGGCCGAGAAGGTCTATTCCGAACTGGGCAAGATCCGCCGGATGAAGAACGACCGGGCCGGGAAGGGTGCGGAGATGCTGATCGCCGTTGCGGGCTGCGTCGCCCAAGCCGAAGGCGAGGAGATCGTAAGGCGCTCACCCGCCGTCGACCTCGTTTTTGGTCCCCAGACCTACCATCGACTGCCGCAATTGCTGGCGCAGCGACGCGCTTCGGGAAAGGCCGTGATCGAGACCGAGTTTCCCGCCGAGGACAAGTTCGAGGGGCTCAATGTCAGCACTGTGCCGCGGAAGTCCGTCGCGGCCTTCCTGACGGTTCAGGAGGGTTGCGACAAGTTTTGCAGCTTCTGCGTGGTGCCATATACCCGAGGTGCAGAGTTTTCGCGCCCCGTGGAACAGGTTCTGGAGGAAGCGCGCCGGATGGCTTCCCAAGGCGTAAAGGAAGTGACCCTGCTGGGCCAGAACGTCAACGCCTATCATGGGGTGGATGAGCGGGGGCGTAGCGCCGGCCTCGCAGGCCTGGTCGCCGAACTGTCACGGATCGATGGTATCGAGAGACTCAGATACACGACAAGCCACCCCCGCGACATGACGGACGACCTGATCGCCGCCCACGCCGAGAATACCAAGCTGATGCCCTACCTGCATCTGCCGGTACAGTCAGGAAGCGACACGATACTCAAGGCGATGAACCGAGGTCATACCGCAGAGTTTTATCTTCGCCTCATCCGGCGCATCAAGTCTGTCAAGCCCGACATGGCGTTATCTGGCGATTTCATTGTTGGCTTTCCGGGAGAGACAGAGGATGATTTCGAGTCGACACTATGTCTTGTTCGGGAAGTCGGCTATGCCAGTGCCTACTCATTCAAATACTCCTCGCGACCGGGCACGCCGGCAGCCGAGAGCCAAATGCAGGTTCCCGAGGAGGTGAAGTCGCGCCGGTTGCAAGAGCTGCAGGCACTTATCCATTCCCAGCAGACCTCTTTCAACGCGGCCATGGTCGGGCGCACGTTACCGGTGCTCCTTGAAAAGGCGGGGCGTGATACGGGGCAACTGGTCGGGCGTTCGCCGTATCTCCAACCGGTTCACCTTCAGGCAGCAAGTGCCCTTATCGGAACGATCGTGGATACCCATATATCGGGGGTTGGAACCAACAGTCTTTCGGGCCATTATGTCCGGGCAGCCAAACACGGAGAATCGATTCCTTGAATCCGCCCGTCACTGCGGCCCAGATCGGCAGCCAGACGCCAGGCTCCCGGCAAGAAGTTTCGGATATTCTCACCCTTTCCTTTGACGATAACCGGTTGTTATCATTGCTCTGCGGCGAGCATGACGAGAACCTTGCCGTGCTTGAGCACCGGCTGGGCGTCGACATCACGCCACGCGGTAACCGGCTTGCCGTGCGTGGAACTGATTCGGGGCGAAATGCGGCGCGAGACGTGCTGATGGCGCTCTACAACCGCGCGAGGCGTGGCCTTGATATCACCAAGGGCGAGGTCGAAGGGGCAATCCGGATGCGCGAAGCTCAGGAAACCAATGTGCCAGGTGGCGCCGTCCGCACGCGCCGCAAGCTGGTGATGCCGCGCACCCCCACGCAAGGCACCTATATCGAGGCGATCCGCAAGCATGAACTGGTCTTCGGAATTGGGCCCGCGGGTACCGGCAAGACCTATCTCGCAGTGGCCTGCGCGGCTGAGGCGCTGATGAATGGTGAGGTGGACCGTATTGTTCTGTCCAGACCCGCCGTCGAGGCGGGTGAGCGCCTTGGGTTCCTTCCAGGCGATATGAAGGAGAAGGTCGATCCCTACCTCCGGCCGCTTTACGATGCGCTCTACGATATGATGCCGGCGAGCCTTGTCGCCAAGGGCATCGCCGAAAACCAGATCGAGATCGCGCCTCTCGCCTTCATGCGCGGCCGCACGCTCTCCTCTGCATTCGTCATTCTCGACGAGGCGCAGAACACGACGCCGCAGCAGATGAAGATGTTCCTCACCCGCCTGGGGGAAGGAAGCCGAATGGTCGTGACCGGGGATCCCACCCAGGTTGACCTTCCCTCGGGCATTTCCTCCGGTCTCGCCGACGCGGTGGCGGTGCTGAAGGGCGTCTCCGGCGTTGCATCGGTTGGCTTCAACAACGCCGACATCGTGCGTCATGCGCTGGTCGGCCGTATTGTTGCCGCTTATGACAAGCAGGCGCCCAAGCCGAAGAAATGATTGTTTCCATCGAGGTTGAAGACCAGGCGTGGCGGGAGCTTTCAGGCCTCGAGACACATGCACGCGCTGCCGTGGAGGCAGCCTTGGCCGGGACGGATTCCGACAACGAAGATTGTGCTGTGGCCGTGCTGTTCACGGACGACAACGCGATTGCCGCCATCAACGCCGAGTGGCGCGGACAGGGCAAGCCGACCAACGTCCTGTCATTTCCCACGCCGGCAGATTTGCCCGTACCGCAGGGCGAGGCCCGCCCGCTGGGCGACATCGTGCTGGCCCGTGGGGTGATTGCTCGTGAGGCAATTGAACAGGGCAAGACATTGCGTGATCACACCGTTCACCTTATTGTCCACGGCACGTTGCATCTCCTGGGTTTTGACCACGAAGCCGACGACGACGCCCTGGAGATGGAAGCGCTCGAAATGAGCATCCTGAAAGGCCTCGGTATTTCCGACCCCTATGAGTGACACTGACAATACGAACGGCATCTCGCCCTCGGAAGCAATACGCGAGAGCCTCTGGCAGCGCCTCAGGAGCCGCTTTGGTCGCGCCAGGGACGTTGGCCTGCGCGAAAGCCTCGAAGGCGCCATCGAGAGCCACGAAGCGCAGAACCCCGGCGAGACGGTTGGCGAGGAAGCAAAATCGATGATGCTCAACATCATCGAATTCTCAGGGCTTCGGGTTGACGACGTCATGGTGCCGCGCGTCGACATTGTTGCGGTGGATGAGGCAGACAGCATGCAGGAATTGCTGGCCAAGTTCATCGATGCCAATCACTCGCGCATGCCCGTCTACCGTGAAACGCTGGACGGCATTACGGGCATGATCCACGTGAAGGACTTCCTGCGCTGGATGGCGGCGCGCGGCACGCGCAAGCGCCGCGCAGCGAAATCCGAAAGGCCGGAGAAGAACGATAAGATTGAGAAGGGGCCGCCGCCCGGACTGAGCATTGCCGCCACGGCGCTGTCGACTACGGTCAAGCAAGCGGGCCTCAATCGCGAGGTTCTGTTCGTACCCCCCTCGATGCCGGCCACCGACCTGCTGGTGCGCATGCAGGCAAGCCGCACCCACTTGGCCATCGTTATCGACGAATATGGCGGCACCGAGGGTCTCGTATCCATCGAAGACCTCGTCGAGGTCATCGTCGGCGACATCGCTGACGAGCACGACACGGAAGAAGACCTCGAGATCAAGCCGGTGGAACACGGGGTCCACCTGGCGGATGGACGCGTCGACCTGGCACAGTTGGAGGCGCTTCTTGGCGTCGACCTTCTTCCCGAGGATGAGGAGGAGGAGGCCGACACACTCGCCGGACTGATCTTCAAGATTGCTGGCCGGGTTCCGGCACGCGGTGAAATCATTCGTCATGAAAGCGGGCTCGAATTCGAAATACTCGATTCCGATCCCAGGCGCGTGAAGCGTGTGCGGATCAATGCCCGCAATGTGAACACGTCCAACTCGGAGGCCGCTGCGGACAGTTCTTCAGGCTAACGTAAAGTTTTGACGGAATTTGCAACCTCCTGTAACGTCAGATTCGGGAGGGATGCGGATATGACGTCACGGGCGGCCACGGTTGCATTTCAGGGTATTGAGGCAGTGCCCGTCGATGTTCAGGCACAGTTCCTGTCTGGCATGGTGGCATTCAATGTTGTTGGGCTCGGCGACAAGGCGGTCGCCGAAAGCCGAGAACGGGTCCGGGCCGCACTTCATGCCATCGGGCTCGCATTGCCCGGCAAACGACTGGTGGTCAATCTGTCGCCCGCCGACCTGCCGAAGGAAGGCAGCCACTACGACCTGCCGATCACGCTGGCCGTGCTGGCCGCGCTGGGCATCATTCCGCAGGATTTCCTGACCCGTTACGTTGCAATGGGAGAGCTCGCCCTCGACGGAGCGCTCATGGACATTTCCGGCGTTCTTCCAGCAGCGATTGCCGCGAATGCACGCGACATGGGGCTGATTTGCCCAAGGCTGTCAGGGCCGGAAGCAGCCTGGGCGGCAGAAGATGCCGACATACTTGCCCCCGAGAACCTAATCCAGTTGATCAACCACGTGCGCGGCACGCAGGTGCTGACACGGCCCAAGCCGTCGGTCGCCATGGAGACCGATGGCCTACCCGACCTCAAGGACATCAAGGGACAGGAAACCGGAAAACGGGCGCTGGAGGTGGCCGCCGCCGGCGGACACCATTTCCTCCTACTATGAACGGAGGACCTTACAGACATCTCAAAGGATAGGCCTATGGTTGCCAGGGACATCACCTCTAGACGGAGACACAGCCCTTTGGAGCAGCCCAAGGCCTACTCGTACATTCGCTTCTCAACCCCTGAGCAGCAGAAGGGCGATAGCTTGCGCCGCCAGATGCAGATGGCTGAGGAGTACGCAGGGCGAAAGGGGCTCGTCTTAGACACCGAACTCAATATGACGGACCTGGGCATTAGCGCTTTTAGGGCTGCCAATGTCAGACAGGGCGCGCTGGGAGCCTTCCTCAGGGCCTGTGATGACGGACTGGTTCCCAAGGGCTCTTACCTCCTAGTGGAGGACCTCGACCGGGTTAGCCGCGCCAGCCCATGGGACGCCTTCGCTGTAGCGCGACAATCTGAATGAGAAGTGCGCGACAGTCTTGATGAGAGTCTGGTGTCGCGGCGATGCTGATGATCACGACATTGACTGTCGCAGGCAAGCTATATTTTTGGTTGATTGTCGCGGCGCGTCAATCAGGGGCGATATTGGCGGGTGTGGCGTGTGACGCCGGGCGCCCTGGGCCACGCTTTTTCTCGATGGCTTCGCGGCGCCGGTAGCTCTCGACATTCATCTCGAGGATGGTGGCGTGGTGGACGAGGCGATCGACGGCGGCAAGCGTCATGGCTGGATCGGGA
>CAMDBX010000116.1:0-12800 GCA_945889445.1 Rhizobium sp. Q54 | reverse complement strand
CATGAGGTGGGCCTTGGCGACAAGGTGCAGCACATCGTGGAACCGGTGAAGCCCACCGAGGTCAACGCCAAGCTTGCCAGCCTGTCGCCCATCGGCAAGATCCCGGTGCTGGAGACCGACCATGGCCATGGCGTCTATGACTCGCGCGTCATCATCGAGTATCTCGCCCATGTGGCGGGCAACACAAACCTCATCCCGCATGAGCCCGCCAAGCGCTTCCGCGTACTCACACTACAGGCGCTGGGCCAGGGCCTGGCGGACTCTGCCGTCGCCTACCGCTATGAAACCGCCATGCGCCCCAAGGGCTTGCAGTGGGAAGACTGGATGGCGCGCACCGAAACCCGCCTTCATGCCAGCTTCGATGAACTCGAGTCCAACTGGCTGGACCTGCTGCAGGATGTCAACGCGGGCGCCATCGCCGTCGCCGTCACGCTCGCCTACATCGATTTTCGCCTGCCGAACCTCAACTGGCGCAACGGCCACCCGAAGCTTGGCCACTGGCATGAGCATTTTTCCGGCCGCGACAGCATGAAGAAATCCGCCCTAGTCGCAAAGTAGCTGCGGCAAGAGCGACCTTGCGCGCCCGGATACGGAAGCCCATTTTCAGGCCATGAACGATTTCGATGTCATCGTGACCGGGGCAGGCCCCGCCGGCCTCTCTGCGGCGTGCCTGCTGGCGCTGGACGGCCGCCGCGTTGCACTGGTGGCGAAGGAACAGGGCGATGCCGCGGACCCGCGCACCGTGGCCCTCATGCAGCCGTCGATCCGCCTCCTTATGCATCTGGGCCTGTGGCCGGGCCACATGAAGCAAGCCACCCAACCGCTGCGCAAGCTGCGCTTGGTGGATGACACAGGATCGCTGTTCAAGGCTCCGACCATCACCTTCGACCCGGTGGAACTGGGCGAGGAGGCCTTCGGTTGGAACTTCCCGCTCGGCATCCTCATACCCGCTCTCTTCGCCCGTGCGCAGGAGTTGGGCGTGGTTTTCACCGGTTCGGATGCCGCGGCGGTTCACACCGCTTCGGATTCCGTCTCCGTCACCACCACAGATGGCCAGCGCCTTACCGCGCGCGTCGCACTGGCCGCCGATGGCCGCAACTCGCTGCTGCGTGATGCCGCCGGCATCCGCACCAACCGCTGGAGCTACGACCAGACGGCGCTGGCGACGAGCTTCGATCACTCGGGCCCGCATGACGGCATCTCCACCGAGCACCATAAAAAGGCCGGTCCCTTCACCACCGTGCCCATGCCGGGCAACCGCTCGGCACTGGTGTGGATGGAGCGTCCCGCCCGCGCCGCCGAACTCCTCTCCCTCTCCGACCGCGAAGTCGCCGCCGAGATCCAGATCGGCACCCATGGCGAACTGGGGCTTATCTCTAACGTAGGCCCACGGCGCCTCTTCCCCATGCAGGGTCTGGTGGCGCGCGACTTCGCAAAAAACCGCATCATCCTCGTCGGCGAGGCCGCCCACGTTGTGCCGCCCATCGGTGCGCAAGGCCTCAACATGTCTTTGCGGGATGCCGCACAAGCTGCTGACCTGATGGAGGGCGAGGACGATCCGGGCAACAGGGGCATCCTGGCTGACTATGACGCCCGCCGCCGCCGCGACGTGCAGCCTCGCCAGCAGGTGATCGACCTAATGAACCGCTCGCTGCTGTCTGGGTACATGGTGATGGAGACGGGGCGCGCTACCGGCATGACGCTGCTGTCGCAGTTCGGGCCGCTGCGCCGCGCAGTCATGCAATATGGCCTGGCGCCCTCTGCCAACTTGCCGCGCGTCATGCGTCCGCCTCAGGGTACGGCGCCTGAATTGATCGCATAAATCAACGCCGGAATGATGACTGCAGACAGCGCCGTCGTCACGATCACCGCTGTCGAAGCGCCTTCAACATAGGATTTGTACTGGCTAGCCAGAATGAAGGCGTTGGATGCCGTCGGCAGTGCCGCCATCATCACCGCCACATGCAGCCACAAGGCTGGCGTCCCGGGCACCATGCCGACCACGATGAAGGCCAACACCGGCTGCACGATCACCTTCATGCCAGACACCAGCACCAGTGCTGGTCCCACGCCAGCAAATCGCCGCATTCCCACCGTCACGCCCAGCGCGAACAGAGCGGTCGGCCCCGCCGACTTCATCAACATTTCGAGAATGGTGCCCAACGCACCCGGCGCCTTGAAGTGGAACGCCGATCCGATGATGCCCAGCACCGTGGCGATGATGAAAGGATGCGTTCCCACCTGTTTCGCAATCCGCCATGCGACGGCTCCCCAATGGGCCTCCTCCTCGCGCTCGTTGGCCAGCGTTACGAGAAATGCCGTCAGCACGAATTGCAGGGCGCAATCGAAGCAGAACACCAAGGCCGCCGGAACCGCCGCCTGCGGACCGAAAAAGGCGACCGCCAGTGGCAGCCCCATGTAGCCCACATTGCCATAGCTGCCAGACGTGCCTTGCAGCACGGCTGTCCTGAATTCGGTCCCGAATAGCAGCCGTGACAGCACCATTACGGTCAGGAAGGCGGCGAGAGTCACTGAAGTGGTGGCAGTGACGAAAGGCCAGTTCACCAGTTGCTCGAAGGGAGCTTGCGAAACCACCAGGAAAATCAGGGCAGGAAGCGCAAAATAGACGAGGAAGATGTTGAGCCAAGCCAGACCCTGATCGCCACCCTGCCAGCGCCGGGCGGCAAAAACCCCGAGCAGGATCAACCCGAAGAACGGCATGGCCAGATTGAGGATGTCGGACATTTGGAAGCAGCGGACTCCGGAAAACCCCTCCGCCTCTTGCCTTCCCCCGCCAACCTTGGCAAGCAATGGTTATGGGCAACGCTTCCTCCGCTAAGTTTGGTATTGGCCAGGTCGTGCGCCACCGGCTCTTCTCGTTCCGTGGCGTCATCTTCGACGTTGACCCCGTGTTCAACAACACGGAGGAATGGTGGAACTCCATCCCCGAGGAAATCCGCCCCCGCAAGGACCAGCCGTTCTACCACCTGCTCGCCGAGAACGAGGAGACGGAGTACGTCGCCTATGTTTCCGAACAGAACCTGCTGGTCGACGACACCGGCGAACCCGTCCGCCATCCGCAAGTGCGCGAATATTTCCAGGGTTACGACAGCCGCCGCAAGAGCTACCGCCCGCGGGATATGCAGCACCACTGAAGCCTCACATGGCCGCCTGAGCGACGGGAGCGTACATTGAGACATCCACCACCCCCGTGCTCGACCCAGGGGTTGGTTTTCGTGGCCAAAGCCATGTCTTCTCACGTTTCTTCATCGGGAAGATGAGGGCATGAAATTCCTCGTAACGTTACTCCTATCCGATGCCCTATGTCCCACCACCCCCCAACCGGGGTCCTGCTTATGACTGTGATCTCGGGTGGGGTGGAGGGGATTACGCCCCCCGCGCCTTAGGGCAAGGCGCGACATTACAGGGGATTGTCCGCGCAAGCGCTCGCTCAAGGGCCTAAGTCCCGTCGGTTCGCGGGGGCTGCTCAGCGCCGCTGCAGCTGGACCATAATGGATCAACACACCGACCCGGGCAGCGCCCGCGCCTCCCTTTTTCCCTGAGGGTCCAATGCCATTCTCGCAAAGGCGAGGTCGCGCCTTCACAATCGCGTGCTTCCCTTCACCGACAGCCTGTCTTATTGAGGCCATTGATGGATTCTCGACGGAGGGCGGAATGACAATCTCGGCACGCAGCGCAGGACTTGGCGTGATGCTCCTCTTCGCAGGTCTGATTGCAGGCTGCGACGATGGCTCGAGCCAGCAGGCCGCCGGCCCTGCCCCCATCCCCGCCGTCACCGTGGTCAAGGTGGAGACCAAGGATCTCCGCCCCTCCGTCAGCTTCTCGGCCCGCGTTGAGGCCCTCCACAAGGTGGACCTGCTGGCCCGCATCGAGGGCTATCTCGACAAGCAGAACTTCACCGAAGGCGCCACCGTCAAAACCGGAGACCTGCTCTATGTAATCGAGAAGGCGCCCTATGAGGCAAAAGTTGCAGCAGCCGAAGCATCGGTTGCAATGGCAAAGGCCCGGCTCGACCGCACCGAGATTGAACTGAAGCGCCAGACCACGCTTGTCAACAAGGAAGCCTCTGCCCAGACCAAGCTGGACGATGCCCGCACCGCGCGCGACGAATCCAAGGGCCAGTATGACAAGTACATTGCGGAACTCGACCAGGCCAAGTTGCAGCTCTCCTACACCGAGATCCGCGCGCCCATTGACGGGCGCATCGGCAAGTCGCTGCTCTCCGTCGGCAGCTTCGTCAGCCCCCAGAGCGGCACGCTCGCCACCATCGTCCAGCAGGACCCGATCGGCGTCACCTTCCCCGTCAGCCAGCGCGACCTCATCGCCGTGCGCGAGAAGATCGGCGAAAACGCCAAACTCAATGATCACACCGTCTACGTCGAGATCGGCAAGGGCAAACGCTACCAGTATCCCGGCAAGGTGGACTTCCTCGATGTCGGCGTGAACACGGGAACAGACTCCGTCAACGTCCGCGCCACCTTCCCCAACCCGCAAGGGCTGCTGGTTGATGGCCAGCTCGTCACTGCCGTGGTCGAGGCGCAGTCCGCGGAGCCCACGCTGGTGACGCCGGTCAACGCCATCCAGATCGACCAGTCCGGTTCCTTCGTGCTGGTCGTCAATTCCGAGAAGAAGATCGAGGTACGGCGCGTCGAACTGCTGCGGCAGGACGCGGGTTTCGTCGCAATTGCCAAGGGGCTTTCGGCAGGTGACCTAGTGGTCACCGAAGGCGTTCAGAAGGTGAAACCCGGCCAGGTCGTGGACGCGACTGAAGTCAAGCCGGAGGCCTGACGGATGTTTTCCTCGATTTTCATCGACAGGCCGCGCCTCGCGGTCGTCATCTCGCTGGTCATCACCATCGCCGGCCTCGTGGCGATGCAGCTGATCCCGGTGGCCCAGTTCCCCAACATCGTGCCGCCGCAGGTGCAAGTGACCGCCAACTACGCCGGCGCCAGCGCCGAGGTGGTCGAGACCACGGTGGGCCAGCCCATCGAGTCCCGCGTCGTCGGCGTCGACAACATGATCTATATGAAGTCGACAAGCGGCAACGACGGCAGCTACACCCTCACCATCACCTTCGCGGTCGGCACCGACCCGGACCTCAACACCGTCAACGTCCAGAACCGCGTGAAGCTCGCCGAGGCCCAGTTGCCGCAGGAAGTGCGCACCCAGGGCGTGAGCGTGCTGAAGCGGTCCTCCGCCATCCTCCAGATGGTGGCCTTCACCTCGACGGACCCGAAGCAGGACCAGCTGTTCCTGTCCAACTACGTCACCATCAACCTGCTCGATCGCCTCAAGCGCGTGCGCGGCGTGGGCGACGTGAACCTGCTGACGCCCACCGATTATTCCATGCGGATCTGGGTCGACCCGCAGCGGCTGATCGACTACGAGATGGTTCCGGCAGACATCATAAACGCGCTGAAGAAGCAGAACGTCCAGGCCGCCATCGGACGTATTGGATCGGCGCCGTCGCTCCCCGACCAGGCCTTCCAGCTTTCGATTCAGGCCCAGGGTCGCCTTACCACGGCGGAGGAATTCGGCAACGTCGTCATCCGCGCCACCGAAGGCGGATCTTTCGTCCGCCTGAAGGACGTGGCGCGCGTCGAGTTGGGCGCCCGCCTCATGGAAACGCTGGGTCGCCAGGACGGGCTTCCCGCCGCCGTCATCGGCATCTACCAGGCGCCCGGCGGCAACGCGATCGCCAGCGCCGAAGCGGTGAACAAGATTCTCGAGGAGGCCAAGGCCAACTTCCCCCAAGGCATGAACTACAACGTCACCTATGACACCACCAAGTTCGTCGAGGAGAGCATCCACGAGGTGGTGAAGACACTGCTCGAGGCCTTCGCGCTGGTGGTGATCGTCGTCTTCCTGTTCCTCGGTTCCGTGCGCGCCACGATCATTCCGCTTATCGCCGTTCCGGTCTCCCTGATCGGCACCTTTGCGGTGATGGTTGCACTGGGCTTTTCTGCCAACACCGTGTCGCTCCTCGCCCTCGTGCTTGCCATCGGCATCGTCGTGGACGACGCCATTGTAGTGGTCGAAGCCGTCGAGGCCAAGATGGAGGAAGACCCGAACATCACGCCCAAAGAAGCAGCCCGCAAAGCAATGGGCGAGATCACGGCACCCATCATCGCCATCACCCTCGTCCTCATGTCGGTGTTCGTGCCGGTGGCCTTCATTCCCGGCATATCGGGCCAGCTGTTCAAGCAGTTCGCGGTTGTCGTCACCGTCTCGATGTTCATCTCTGCCCTCAACGCGCTCACGCTGTCGCCTGCGCTGTGCGGCGTCATGCTCAAGAACAGCCATAGTCCGAAGCGCTTCCCGATGCGCCAGATCCTCGGTGGCATCAACATGGCGCGCGACGGCTATGCCGCGGTGGTCAAGCGCCTTGTGCGCATGGCCATTATCGGCCTCATTGCGCTCGCCGTGATCTTTCCGGTCACCGGTTGGCTGTTCAAGGTCACGCCATCGGGTTTCCTCCCCGCCGAGGACCAGGGCGCCATCTTCGGCGAGGTCGTGCTGCCGGAGGGCTCATCCCTCAACGTCACCAACTCCGTTGCCAAGCAGGTCTCGGACATGGCCGGGCAGATGGAGGGTGTCGCCGGCGTGATGACCGTGGCCGGCTATTCAATGCTTGATGGACAGGTGAAGTCCAACGCCGCCCTGCTCGTGCTGACGCTGGACGCCTTCGCCGACCGCACCGATCCGTCGCTCAACGTCAATGCCATTATCGGGCGGCTCATGGCCAAGGGCCAGGCCGTGCGGCAGGCCAATGTCATCTTCTACAATCTGCCGCCCATCATCGGCCTTGGCACCGGCAGCGGATTTGAACTCCAACTGCAGGATTTTACCGGCGCGCCGCCGCGTGAACTGGCCGCTGTTGCCCGCGGGCTCGTCTTCGCCGCAAACCAGAACCCCAACCTCTCGCGCGTGTTCACGACCTTCGCGGCCAACACGCCGCAACTCTTCCTGGATATCGACCGTGACAAGGTCCAGACGCTGGGTATTGACCTTTCCGACGTCTTCTCCACGTTGCAGGCGGTGCTCGGTGGTTCCTATGTCAATGACTTCAACCTGTTCGGCCGCACCTGGCAGGTGACGGTGCAGGGCGAGGCCGTGGACCGTGCCAAGATCGACGACATCTACCGGATCTCCGTCCGCAACAAGAAGGGCGAGATGGTCTCTGTCCGCGCCTTCGCCGAGGCCCGGCTGATACTCGCCCCGCAGTCGATCACCCGCTTCAACAACGTTCGCAGCGCCACCATCAACGGCAACCCGGCCCCCGGCTATAGCTCCGGTCAGGCGATTGCCGCCATGGAACAGGTCGCTGCTACCGCGCTGCCGAAAGGCTTCGGATATGAGTGGACAGGCACCGCGCTGCAGGAAAAGGCGGCCAGCGGCAAGACCACCATGATCCTGGGGCTAGCCGTGCTCTTCGCCTACCTCTTCCTCGTCGGCCTCTATGAAAGCTGGACAATCCCGATCGCCGTGCTGCTCTCCGTCTCGGCGGGCGTCATGGGCTCACTGCTGGCGCTCAAGGTATCGGGGCTTTCCAACAACCTCTATGCCCAGATCGGTCTCGTGGTGCTGATCGCGCTTGCCGCCAAGAACGGCATCCTGATCGTCGAGTTCGCCATGGAGGCCAGGCGCAAGGGGCAAAGCATCGTCGATGCCGCAACGACCGGCGCCAAGGAACGCTTCCGCGCCGTGATGATGACAAGCTTCGCCTTTATCGCCGGTCTCATCCCGCTGGTCTTCGCCGAAGGGGCCGGCATGCTCAGCCGCCGCGGCGTCGGCACGACGGTGTTTGGCGGCATGGTTGCCGCTGCCGTGCTGGGCATCTTTCTCATCCCGCTGCTCTACGTGGTATTCCAGTGGGGACGCGAGAAGGTGCACGGCACAGGAAATACGACGGCGGTGGAGCCACATCCGCCGGATCCAACCGCAACCTGACAGGCGGGCGGCGTGAACGGAGCGCTGGCTCCGCGCGAAGTCTAGGCTCCGTCACTGTGAGGAAACCATGTTACGCCGGCCGGACAAGTTCGCCGTCACTTTCGTCTTCATCACCGTCTTCTTGGACATGGTGGGGTTCGGCCTCGTGATGCCTGTTCTGCCCCGCCTGATCGAGGAGGTGAGCGGCGCCGATCTGGCCAGCGCCTCGATCTGGGGTGGTTGGCTGTTCTTCGCCTATGGTGGCATGCAATTCCTGTTCGGTCCCGCCATTGGCAACCTCTCGGACGCGGTGGGTCGCCGTCCCGTGCTGCTGCTCTCTGTCTTCGGCCTCGCCGTTGACTACCTTCTCACCGGCTTCGCGCCCAACATGACCTGGCTCTTCATCGGCCGCATCTTCGCTGGCATCTGCGGAGCGTCCTACACCACCGCCAACGCCTTCCTGGCCGACATCACCAAGCCGGAGGACCGCGCCAAGGTATTCGGGCTGATGGGAGCCGCCTTCGGCCTCGGCTTCGTCATCGGGCCGGCCATCGGCGGGTTGCTTGGCACCTTCGGCCCGCGCGTGCCGTTTTTCGTTGCCGCCGGTCTCGCGATCCTCAATTTCATTTATGGCTGGTTCGTCCTTCCCGAAACCCTTGCACCCGAAAACCGTCGCCCCTTCTCGTTCGCGCGGTCCAACCCCATCGGTGCGCTCAAGGTTTTTGCCCGTTATCGCGGGGTGGTCCCACTCAGCGCCGTGATGCTGCTCTACTTCCTCGCCACAGCTGTCTACCCGGCAATCTGGGCCTTCTGGGGCATCGCCGCCTTCGGCTGGTCCGAGGCCACCATTGGCCTCACACTTGCCGCCTTCGGGTTGATCACTGCCATTGTGCAGGGCGGGTTGACGGGGCCGGTCGTCAAGTGGCTGGGCGAGCGAAATACGACCGTGTTCGGTCTGGTGACGGCGGTGGTGGCGCTTGTGGGCTATGGCCTTGCGCCGAGCCTCACCGTCGTCCTCATTCTGATCGTCATTCACGCACCCGAAGGCTTCGTGCACCCGGCCCTTACCGCCATGATGTCCCACCAGGCACCCGATGATGCCCAAGGTGAAATCCAGGGCGGCATCGCAAGTCTGCAGAGCATCGGCATGCTGTTGGGAACAGTGCTTTTCACTCAGGTGTTCGGCTGGTTCACGAGTCCCGATGCGCCAGTCCATTCACCGGGAGCCGCCTACCTGCTTGCTGCCATCATTCTCACAGCAACGCTGGTCTTCTTCCTCACGCTACGCGAGGCAAAACCTGTTACTCGACAGTAACGGATTTCGCCAGGTTCCGCGGCTGATCAACATCCGTGCCGATGAACACAGCAGCGTGGTAAGCGAGAAGTTGGACCGGCACGGCATAGAGCAGCGGACTGATGAACGGATTGGCCTTCGGTACACGGATCGTCTGAAAGGCCCTGTCACCATTGTCCTTCACACCATGGTCGTCGGTCAATAGCACGATCTTGCCACCACGTGCCGCAACCTCTTCCATATTCGAGATAGTCTTGTCGTAAAGCTCGTCGTGAGGTGCAATGACGATGACCGGAACGTTCTCGTCGATCAGGGCGATCGGCCCATGCTTCAGTTCACCTGCGGCATAGCCCTCGGCATGGATGTAGGAGATTTCCTTAAGCTTCAGCGCGCCCTCCAGCGCGATGGGATAGTTGATGCCGCGCCCAAGGAACAGCACATCCCGTGCTCCGGCAACATCTCGCGCAACGGCCGCGATATGCTTCTCATCCTTCAGGATTTCGGTCATCTGGCGGGGCGCCATGATCAGCGCGCCCACGAGTTCCTTTTCTTGCTCCAGCGACAGCGTGCCCCGCAAACGCCCAGCAAGAATGGCAAGACAGGCCAGTGCCGTGAGTTGGCAGGTAAATGCCTTCGTGGAGGCAACCCCGATTTCAGGGCCTGCAAAGGTGCGGAATACAAGTTCGCTTTCGCGAGCAATCGTCGACTCCGGGACATTGACGATGGCGAGCGTGTGCTGCCCCTGCTGCTTACAGTAGCGCAGCGCGGCAAGCGTATCCGCCGTCTCTCCGGACTGTGAAATGACTATGGCGAGTCCGTTCTTCGGAAGCGGTGCCTCCCGGTATCGAAATTCGGACGCTATATCAACCTCGGTAGGCAACCTGGCGATCTTCTCAAACCAGTATTTGGCGGCGAGGCCGGCGTAAGAAGCGGTACCGCAGGCAGTGATGGTGATCCGATCGAGATCTGCAAAGTCGAAGGGCAAGCTCTGCGGAATGCGCACCGTGCGCTCCGAAAGGTCAACGTATTCGGCGAGCGTGTGACCGATAACCTCCGGCTGCTCCGCAATTTCCTTGGCCATGAAATGACGGTGGTTGCCCTTGTCCACCAGCATTGTAGAAGCCTGACTGAAACTCATAGGACGCTGTAAAGATTTTCCATCGAGATCAAAGATCTCTACCGAATTATGCGTCAGGACAGCCCAATCACCATCTTCGAGATAGGTAATCCGGTTTGTAAACGGCGACAGTGCAATGGCGTCGCTGCCCACGAACATCTCCCCATGGCCGTGGCCTATCGCTAGCGGTGGCCCGTTTCGCGCGGCGATCATGAGATCATTCTCGCCCTTGAAAAGTATTGCGAGTGCGAAGGCACCCTGAAGCCGAGCCAGAACTGCTTGCACGGCTTGCCGTGGCGCGCTTCCCCGCTTCAACTCACGAGACAACAAGTGAGCAACCACTTCGGTATCGGTCTGGGTGACAAAAACGGCTCCTTCGGCGATCAGCTCATCTTTCAACACCCGGAAATTCTCAATGATGCCATTGTGCACCACGACGACATCGCCAACCGCGTGCGGATGGGCATTCGTTTCGGTGACTCCGCCATGGGTCGCCCACCGGGTATGTCCGATGCCGGAGGTTCCGCCCAGAGGCTCGCGAGCAAGCAAGCCTGAAAGGTTCTTGAGTTTGCCAACAGCGCGGCGTCGTTCAATGCCTGCGGGCGTCAATGTCGCCACGCCCGCCGAGTCATAACCGCGGTACTCAAGGCGCCGCAGCGCCTCGACGATGTTGTCCGCTACGGGTTCCTTACCGAGAATTCCGACAATTCCGCACATGCGCCTAGCTCTGCCTGTTCTTGCGCGCGGCCTTGCGGGCCGCCTTCATTTCACGATACCGTTTCGCCCAGCCCTCACGAAGGTCGAGATCAACCCGGCTAATCGCAAGCGCATCCGGTGGGACATCGCGCGTGACGACGCTGCCCGCAGCGATGGAGGCACCATCCCCAACCGTGACAGGCGCCACGAGTGACGTGTTTGAACCTACGAATACGTCAGCGCCGATGTTGGTCAAATGCTTTTCGTAACCATCATAATTGCAGGTGATGGTGCCTGCGCCGATATTGGTTCCTGCACCGATCCGGGCATCTCCGATATATGTCAGGTGATTTGCCTTTGCGCCCTTGCCGACAATTGACTTTTTCACCTCGACGAAATTACCAATATGCGCGTCTTCGCCGATGTCAGCGCCGGGGCGCAACCGTGCATAGGGACCAATGCGAGCACCCGACGCCACGGTGGCTCCCTCAATATGGGAAAACGACCGAATCTCGACGCCATTGCCGACGATAACACCGGGACCAAACACAACATGAGGTTCGACGACAACATCCTGGCCGATCACCGTATCAACTGAAAAGAAAACCGTCGCAGGCGCCACAAGCGTAACCCCGTTCAACATGTGTCGCCGACGATGGAACTTCTGGAGGGTTTCCTCGATCCCTGAGAGTTGAATACGATCGTTGACGCCTGCGACCTCTTCTTCAGGACACGACGCCAACCGGCAAGGCGTGCCCGCGGCAGTGGCAAGTTCCACGAGATCGGTGAGATAATACTCGCCCTTCGCGTTGGTGTTGTTCAACTTGGGCAACAACGACCAGAGCAATCCGGCATTAATCGCGATGATGCCCGAGTTGCAAAGGCGTATCGTCCGCTCCGCGGAACTCGCATCGAGTTCCTCTCGTATCCTGATGACGTGGCCCTGCCCATCCTGAATGAGGCGTCCATACCCCCGCGGGTCATCGGATTCGAACCCGAGCACGGCCATACCCTCGCCGGCAGTTTCAGTCAGCTTGAGAAGGGTCGGCGCCGAAATGAGAGGCACGTCACCATAGAGAACCACAACCATACCTGAGAAGTTGGCCAAAGCCTCCTGGGCCATGGATACCGCATGACCAGTACCCAACCTGTCAACCTGCATGGCCCGACGAGCATCGGGAAAGAAGTTCCGTGCCTCGACCCAGACCGCATCCATATCCGGCCCGGTCACGACTACGGTCTCGCAAGGGTCTAGAGCCCTCGCTGCATGCAGGACGTGCCCCAAAAGGCTACGCCCCGCAACGCAATGCAGCACCTTGGGATGATTCGATTGCATCCGCGAGCCCTTGCCCGCGGCTAAAACGATGATGGATATGTCCGTCATTTCGGTCCAGCTAAAGTAAAGATTCTCATGTCTTTCCGGTAGCATGACAGTAAGCTTGAGGCGATAGCAAGGCGGACCGTAATTCTGTTGACCACACCCTTACCCACCACTATGGTCCGCGCCCATTCACCGGGATTGGATCCCGGCAGTGGGCCCGTAGCTCAGCGGTAGAGCATCTGACTTTTAATCAGAGGGTCCCGGGATCGTACCCCGGCGGGCTCACCAAGTAATCTCAATAACTTACGGGACACATATCAGTTTTCGCTAGCACCGACAAACAGTCTGGGGCCACGCTGGGGGCCACTCCGGGGTCACTGGGAAGGCTAAAGACCGCACAGCGATGATCGTCAAACCGACCC
>CAMDBX010000115.1 GCA_945889445.1 Rhizobium sp. Q54 | reverse complement strand
CAACTCATACGCTCTCGGGCCCGAGAGCGAGAAGCCGGTGACGACGTTCGATATGTCGTGTACCTCTGCACCTTCGATAAGGTGATCTTCGAACCAGCGCATGTGCCACTGGCGGAGGTAGTAAGACCCCATGATCCACCACGAGCCGTCGCCCCAGTTGAAGACCGTGAGGTCGCCCTTGAGGCGGCCGTCATTGCCCAGCATGGGCGCAAGCTTCGCACGACCCGGACCGGGGAGCTTGCAGGCCAGAAGACGGTCGAGATAGGCCTCGGCCTGGGGTCCCTTCACTTCATAGCGCGAAAAGGCCGAGATATCGAGCACGCCGACGCTCTCGCGCACCTTGCGGCATTCGCTGCCCACGATGTTGAAGGCATTGGAACGCTTGAGCGTCGGCTTCTCCTCAAAGCCTTCCGGCGCGAAATAGAGGGGCACCTCAAGGCCCCATGAGCAGCCCCAGCGCGCGCCCGCCGCTGTCATGTCAGCATAGGCGCCCGGCGTCCTGAGCGGGCGGCCCGCCCAGAGCTGCTCGTTGGGATAGGACATGACGAAACGGCGTGAATAGAACTGGCCAGTCGTCTGGCGGATGTATTCGCGGTTGGCGGTGAACTCGCCGTAGCGCGCAATGTCCATGCCGTAGATGTCGGCTTCCGGTTCCCCCTGCACGATCCATTCAGCAAGCGACTTGCCCACGCCGCCGCCCTGCAGAAATCCAGCCATCACGCCGCATGCAGTCCAGTAGTTCTTCAGACCGCGCACGGGGCCCACCAACGGATTTCCGTCGGGCGAAAACGTGAAGGCGCCGTTCACCCAACGCTTGATTCCGGTATGGTTCATTACTGGATAGCGCTTGTAGACGAAGGCGAGTTCGTCCGAGATGCGGTCGATGTCCTCCTGGATTAGGTCGAAGCCATAGTCCCAGGGGGCGCCATCCATGTTCCAGTGCTTGAAGTTTTTCTCGTAGATGCCAACGAGAACGCCCTTCCCTTCCTGGCGTACATAGGTGAAACCCTCGAGGTCAATCATCATCGGGATCTCGCGGTCCATCGCCTGGATCTCGGGGATCGCTTCTGTGATGAAGTAGTGGTGCTCCATGGGTGTGAGCGGAAGCTCGATGCCCGCCATGCGCCCCACCTGCTTGGCCCAGAGGCCGCCAGCGTTCACCACGTGCTCCGCAGTGATGGTGCCCTTCTCGGTGACGATGCACCAGCTGCCGTCGGGCTTCGGGTGAAGCTCTAGAACACGGTTGTGCTCAATGACGCTCGCACCCCGCATTCGGGCCGCCTTGGCATAGGCGTGCACGACGCCCGAGGGATCGATGTAGCCCTCGCGCTCGGCATAGAGCGCACCCAGCACGTCGCTCGTGTCAAACAACGGGCAGGCGGCCTTCACCTCGTCGGGACTGGCAAGGTGCACGTCTTCGATGCCCATGGTCTGGAACACGCGATAAGAGGCCTGCAGCCACTCCCAGCGCTCGGGTGCGGAGGCAACCGAATAGCCACCCGTCATGTGCATGCCCACACTCTGACCGGACTCCTTCTCGATCTCGGACAGGAGGTCTATGGTATAGGCTTGCAGTGCTGCGATGTTGGGATCGGCGTTCAGCGCATGGAAGCCGCCCGCCGCGTGCCAGCTCGAACCGGCAGTCAAGACCGAGCGTTCGAGCAGGACGATGTCGCTCCACCCAAGCTTTGCGAGATGATAGAGGACCGAGGCCCCGACCACTCCGCCGCCGATGACGGCCACCCTGTAGTGCGATTTCATGATGCTTTACCCCTCGTCTGCATTCCTCTGCTCTCAAGCCAGTCGGCGAGGCCCGCTCATGCGTACCGGACTTCGAGAATGCTATCGGCGAAACACGGTGGCGTGTCCCTCAGCAGAGCCTTGCTCCGGATTGGCTATCGAACACAAAAAACCGTCTTTCGTCCGCAACCAGCTTCACCTGCGCGCCGATATGAGGAAGCCGCTCGCTCCCGATGCGGGCAACGAGGCTGACGCCCCCGGCGCTCACCTCAATGATGGTTTCTGCACCAAGTGGCTCAACGACCTCTACCACGCCATCGATCTGGACTGTATCGGAAGCGTCGTCTTCCTTTGCCGCAAATCTCAAGTGTTCCGGCCTGATGCCAAGCTCAACCGTCTGCGCTTCACCAACCGGGGCACCGCGGGCCGAGAGCACCAGGGAAAACGCCGCGGAAACAGCCATGATTCTTCCCTCATGCGACTCGATGCGGGCAGGAACGAAATTCATTGCAGGGCTGCCGATGAATTCCGCCACGAAGCGATTGGAGGGGTTACGATATATTTCAAGCGGCTCGCCAGCCTGCTGGACCACGCCGTCCTTCATGACGACGACGAGTTGTCCCATCGTCATGGCCTCGACCTGGTCGTGGGTAACATAGACAATTGTCGTCCCAAGCCTGTTGTGGAGCTTGATGAGTTCGCTCCGCATGGCCGTGCGAAGCTTGGCATCCAAGTTCGACAGCGGCTCGTCGAACAGGAACACGGACGGCTCACGCACAATCGCCCGGCCTAAGGCCACGCGCTGTCTCTGGCCCCCGGAGAGTTGCTTCGGCTGGCGGTTCAGAAGCCCGCCGATTCCTAGAATTCGCGACGCCTTTTCGATCCGGCTTTCGATCTCCGCTTTGGGTAGCTGCTTCAATTCCAAGGCGAAGCTCATGTTTCGCCTGACAGACATGTGCGGATACAGGGCATAGCTCTGGAACACCATGGCAATGTCCCTGTCCCGCGGCCTGGCGCGCGTCACGTCCCGGTCGCCGATCAGAATCCGCCCCCTGCTTGCGCTTTCAAGGCCTGCAATCAGCCTCAGCAGGGTAGTCTTGCCGCAGCCGGACGGCCCGACGAGAATAACGAACTTGCCGTCGGGAATGTCCAAGGAAACATCGTCGACGGCGGTCACGGCGCCGGAAAACTTCTTGGTGATATTCTCGATCTTGAGACCGGCCATTCGTTGCAACCTACATGACAGCGAGAAGGATGACTTCCACGACGATAAAAACAGCGACTGCCCAGAAACGAAGCTCTCCGGGGGTGAACAGTTGCGAGCGCCGGTTTACTAGCAGCATTGCTAGCTGGAGCGGAAGCGAAAGTGCAAGCGCAAGCGCAAGCATGTGCTGCATCGGATTATGACCCTCGCCTTGCGAGCAGCCAAAGGAAGAGTGTCACGACCAGCGGCACTCCGAACAGGCTCCAGGGCACTACGACGGAAATCGGCACGCCGGCGCCGAGCAGCAGCTGATTTCCGAGAACGCCGACCCAGCAGCAGAGGATCGCCCAGAGGATGCCGCCCTCGTCGGTGTTGAAACTTTTCCATCTTCTCCAGCTCATCCCTTGACAGCTCCGAAAGTCAGGCCGCGGATTAGATGACGCTGTGCGATGAATGTGAAGACGATGACAGGTATGGTCTGAACGACCGCAGCTGCCGCAACCTCGCCCCACAGCGTGCCGGTGTGCATGGCGAGGCTCGGAATCATCGCAGGCAGCGTCGTAGTCTTTCCTGCGGAGAGGATGAGAGCGAACAGTAATTCATTCCAGCTGAAGATGAAGATAAAAATCGCAGCCGTGACGAGACCAGGCAAGCTGATCGGCAGGCAGATCTTCGAGAACAGCTGCCATTCGGTGCAACCGTCGAGGCGGGCAGCTTCCTCGATCTCGGCCGGTATCTCTTCGAAAAACGTCTTCATCATCCAGACCACGAGAACCAGGTTGAAAGTGGCATGAGCAACGATGACGCCAACATGGGACTGCAGGAGGCCAAGCTTCGAAAAGAGAAAGTACATCGGAAGGGCGTAGGCAACCGGCGGCCCGAGACGGGTAGCAAGAATGTAGAAGAAAAGGTGGTTTCCGGCAGGCACCTTGTAGTGGGTAAAGGCATAGGCGGCGAGCGTGCCGACCGTCAGCGCGATGGCAGTACTGGATAAACCGACGATGGCGCTATTCAGAAGATAGGAAGAGAAGCCCCGATAGAACAGCATGTTCGTATAGTTAAACAAGCTGGGATCCTTGATCCACACCGGTGGTGTGGTGAGAATATCGGTACGCGCCTTGAAACTCGTCAGGACGATCCAGAGGTACGGGAACAGAGCGATCGTCGCGATGAGCGCCAGCGCCAGCCACAGGAGCGGAGAAGCTTTTCGGTTCATTTCGCCCTCTCCACCGTTTCACGGGAGACGACCTTGTAAAAGATCGAGGCGACGAGAAGCGAGAAGAACGCTATCAGAAGGCACACTGCGGCCCCAATGCCTAGGTCCCATGAAACGAAGCTGGTCCGGAAGGCAAAAACGCTCATCAGCTCGGTGGTATTGCCGGGTCCCCCTTCGGTCAGGACATGCACGATATCGAAGGTTTTCGAGGCGTCGATGGTGCGAAACATGATCGCGAGAATAATCATCGGCCGCAGCAGCGGCAGTTCGATGTGCCAAAAGATCTGCCAGGTACTCGCGCCGTCGATGTCGGCAGCCTCGATCGGATCTTGGGGAATCGAAAAGAGCCCCGCCAGCATGAACAGCATCATGAAGGGTGTCCATTCCCAGATATCGACGACCATCAAGGCGATGAAGGCCGTGGTAGGATCCGAAAACAGGGGCACGCTTTTGAATAGGCCCATCTTGTTGAGGTAGTAAGTCATGAAGCCGAAGCTCGGCATCAGCATGAAGCGCCAGATCATCCCCACCACCACCGGTGCAATCATCGTGGGAATGAGCAGAATCGTGATCCAGAAACGGCGTCCCCAGAAATCCCGGTTCAGGATCTTGGCAAGAGCGAGGCCCAGCACGAACTGAGCCGGGACCACGATCGCCACGAAGATCAACGTCAACCAGAGTGAGTGATAGAGCTTCGACTCCTCGCCAAGGGCAAGGCGGTAGTTATCGAGGCCAACGAACTGCCCGTGCTGGAAAACGTCTGTCAGGCTCAGGTTTCGGAAGCTGTCAGTGAGGGCGATTACGGCCGGGAGGAGCGATGAGAGCAGGAGGAAGACGATGACGGGCACGATGCAGATGATCATGAACCGGCGAGCCTCGCGCGCTGAAAGGTCCTCGTACTCGGCCCCCTCGTCGCTTATCTCGGATGTGCTCGTGAGCGCACGCACCTGCAGGCCCCCTCCAATGTTAGTAGACAAGTGAGGAGCGCGGCTGGAAACGGCCGCGCTCACATCCGGATAGCGGGGCCTACTGCGGGCTGCTCATCAGCTTGCGGCCCTTGTCGGCAGCATCCTTCAGTGCCTGCTCGGCGGTCATCTCGCCGCGTGCCGCCGCCTGAAGATTGTCGATCAGGATCGTCGAGATCTTACTCAACCCGGGCGGATGCGCGCGGGCAATAAGATAGCCCTTGTCGATGATCTCACGCGTTACCTGGGCACGACCTTCATTGTCGTAGGCCTCGTCGAACCACGGATCGCGCTGGGGCGAGGTGCATCCCATGCCCTGGCAGCGAAGTGCGACGTCCTTTGACGCAAGCCACTGAAGGAAGAGATATGCGGCTTCGGGGTTCTTCGAGGAGGCGGGGATGAACCATGTCTGGCCTTCGGCCCCGGTCTGGTGCGTTCCCGGAACCGGGTAATAGGCAAGCTTGCCCGCGACGGCGGGACAACCCTGATCAGATGAATCCTCGAGGAACGGAGTCGTGTCACCCCAGGTCGGATAGGTATAGAGCTTGCCCTTGCACATGTCCGAGTAGGTGTTGTCCCAGGTGTATTCGAGGTAGCCTGGAGGGACAAATTTCAGGAGCGAGAGCCAGTATTCGAGGCCCTTGATCCCCTCGGGACTGTCGAAGGCGATGTCGTCTCCACTCTTGAACCCCTCTGCGGTCTTCAGTTGGCCATCACCCTTGAACATGAGGCCGCCGAATGCATTGAGGAACATTTCGAAGTCATACTGTGTGGCGAGGTAACGCTTGAGCGAAACAGCAGTGCCGTAGAAATCCTCGGCCAAGGGCTTGTCGCAGAGCTTGTCGCCCGCCTTTCGGGTGAAGAACTCCGCCGCGTCCCGGAACTGCTCCCAGGTCTCGGGCTTGAGGGGAAGATCGTACTTGTACTTTTCCTTGAAGGCTGTCTGTTCCGCCGGGCAGTCATAGATGTCCTTCCGGACGACCATGAAGCGGGGAATGAAGTGATAAGGAAGGCCATAGATCTTGCCGTTTTCCATGGAGGAGAAGGCGAGGGTCTCGGGGATAAACTGCTTGTGGGGATCGAAGCCAGGGTCGCGTAGTTTGGAATCGTCGAGGAAATCCTGCATGGGCTTCGCGAAATCCCGCGCGATCCACAGGCCGACGTCGACCGAAGTGACTTCATCGCAGTCGTAGATCCCCGTGTTGTTCATGGTATCCGCGAGCATCTTCTGATTCATGACAGCAAGATCGGCGGTCTCCCACTCGACCTTAATGCCGGTTATCTGCGTGAACTCCTCGGACAGCTTCTGATACGCGAGAGCCGGTGAATATCCATCGCCCATACAGTGGAGCGTGGCTCCCGAGTAGGGCTTGGCTGCTTCCGCGAGCGACCATGTATCGGCCTGGGCAGAGCCTGTCATGAGACCCGCAGATGCGGCGAGCGGCACAGCGACCCGCAGGCACAAGGCAACAACTTGCTTGATGATGACCATGTTTGGGCTTTTCTCCCTTGAATGTTCGGTTGAGTTCAGATCAATCAAAGACGATGCGCGGCAGGTAGCACGACACCACCCAATTGGGTCGGTCGACCACTTCGCTGATCCTCATATCGGCACAGACGCTGCAGAGCATGTACGCGTCGACCGCGTTCATGTGGTGCTGTTGTCCTAGTAGGTCGATCATGCCGCGCACGGCGTTCTTGGTGGCCTCCATTAGGTCTGGCCCGATTCCCGTGGTGACATCGTAGCCCTTGGCATCCAGGTGACGGGTCACGGGGCCATCTGTGCGGAAGCGCGGGAATCTGAGATTCGCGCCCTTGACGAGCTCGAGCTTCGCCGCAACGCTCATAGGAGATTCGATTGCCGTACCGCACACCTCGCCGTCGCCCTGTGCCGCGTGGGTGTCACCGATGGAAAACAGCGCTCCCTTCACCTTCACGGGAAGATAGAGTTCCACGCCAACGGTGAGGTCACGGATGTCCATGTTACCCCCAGCGGAATGGGGTGGAATCGTGCTATGCTTACCAAGCTCCGCCGGTGCTACGCCGATTGTGCCGCAGAACGGCTTGAGCGGCACCTTTGCTCCAGCGCCATAGAGAGCAGGCTGGGCGAAGCTCTTTTCGTAGGACCAGAT
This sequence comes from Rhizobium sp. Q54, assembly GCA_945889445.1. Taxonomy (GTDB): domain Bacteria; phylum Pseudomonadota; class Alphaproteobacteria; order Rhizobiales; family Aestuariivirgaceae; genus Aestuariivirga. The sequence continues at coordinate 5,610 of CAMDBX010000115.1, read as the reverse complement.
GTTCAGAGCGGGTTCAGGGAAGTCGTCCGCAAGCAGGCCGAAGCCCGGAACCACTGCTGTCCATGCCCAGCCGGAGGGCTGGAAACCTAGAAGAGTGACCTTCAGGGCATCCCCGGGCTCGGCGCCATCGACATAGATCGGACCGGCAATGGGGTTGATACGGGAAAAGTCGAGTGTGGCTATGTCGGCAACCGTAGACTTCGCGGTTAGCTGCCCGCAGGTGGCATCGATGTCGCGAAACTCTACCGTGTCGCCAGGTGCGACGATCATCGCTGGCTGTAGCGAGTTATCCCAGCAGAGATTTTGCTGATGCTGATGTATAGTGTGCTTGCAACCAAGCGTATGCTCGTGCGCCTTCTGATTCATGTGCCTTTTCCTCCGTGGACCGCGCTTCAGTCACATTGACTTCCAGTCTCCGGCCTCCTCAAAAGTCTGCGAAGCACAGAGCACCGTAGCCTCATCAAACTTTCGTCCTATCAACATCATGCCTACTGGAAGGCCATCGATCATTCCGCATGGCACGCTCATTGCAGGATGCCCAGATGCATCGAGCGGACAAGTGTTGTTGATCATCTCGAGTGCCCGCGCGAGATACTCCTCGCGACTGCAACCATCTTTCGGCAGAGGCTGGGACTTCATGGGGGTGGTCGGCATCACTAGAATGTCGTACTGTACTAAAGCATCATCGTATGCCTTGCGCAGCAACCGCCGCAGGTTCTGCGCCTTTGCGTAGTAGCGGCCATGATAGAAACGCTGCATGTATTCGCCGACGAAGAGAACCAACTTCACCGTATCAGGAAGGTCGTCCGGCCGCGACCGCCAACCGCGCGCGTAGGCCTCCATCATAGCGGTGGGATAAAAGCCTTGCCAATTGCTGCCTGCGCCGTTTCCCTTGATCATGAGGTCGGTTGCACCCTCGGCGGCAATGGCCGTCCAGATGGCCACACCGTCCAGATGCATGGGGATTGAAACGTCCTCGACGGTGGCTCCGAGTTTCTTGAAACGGCCGGCGGCGGCGCGCACCTTTTCGTCAACTGCCGCCTCGCTCTCGGGCCTGCCGAACCCTTCTCGCACGATACCGATCTTCATTCCCTTCACCCCCTCGCGGAGTTGGGCTAAGTAGTCATTTGTCTCGCACTCGAACTGCCTTGGGTCCAGGGGATCGCGGCCCGCGATCACCGACAACAACAACGCCACGTCAGCAGTCGAGGCGCAGATTGGCCCCGAGTGATCGAGCGTCATCTCAATCGGGAAGACTCCGGTGCAGGGTACCAGGCCGTAAGTGGGCTTCAGGCCATAAGCGCCGCACCAGGAAGCCGGGATGCGGATCGATCCTCCCTGATCACCACCGAGCGCCATGTCCACGTTGTCGGATGCAACGAGAGCGGCGCTTCCGCTGGACGAACCTCCCGCAGAATAGCCCTCCCGGTGAGGATTGTGAACGGCGGCAATCTGGTTTGTGTGGCTACCGCCCGAGAAGCACAGGTTCTCGCATGCGGCCTTTCCGATGATGGTGCCGCCGGCATCTAGGATGCGCTCGGCGATCGTGGCGTCAATGTCTGGAACAAACCCTTCGAGCACCGCCGTGCCGTTCATCATCGGGACGCCGGCAAGGCAGGTCGTATCCTTCAGTGCGATGGTACGGCCGGTCAACTTCCCCTCTCCGGCGCCCTTGACCTCGGCCCGCCAGTACCAGGCATTATAAGGATTTTCTGAAGGCGGTGGGCGGTAGCCGGAGGTCCGCGGATACTTCACGCGGGGCTTCGGTTCAGCCATCCGGTCGATTGCCTCATAGCCCGGCAGCAACCCTTTGAACAACCCAACGAAGGACTCAGCGTCGGCATCGGAAAGCGTCATCCCAAAATCAATTGCAATACCCTGAATATCGTCAGAATTGGGCGCCCGTACGCTCATCTCGTCCTCCCAAGATGCTATCTATCAAAGCTGGGTAGCGTTTGTTTTTCGTTCTGATGGACGCCTTCTCCAGCTTGAATTGAAGGTTGGCGCGTATTTTGACAAGTTGTCAACATATGAAATAATAGTCTAAATTTCGGTCGTTCTCGCAGGAATACGCAGATGAAGAAGGATGAAGTGCAAAAGAACCGCGCCGCTACTAAGCGTGCTCGATCTAAGGCCGAGCTGAAACTCGATCTGCTGACGGAGCTTGTTCCGATGCTGGCAAGGGCGGTTGGCCCTCTGTGCGAGGTCGTGTTGCACCAGAACACTACATCGCCTCCCACCATTCGCGCCATTGGCAACGGACATGTTACTGGCCGGACGGTCGGCGATCTCATGACTCGCATTTTTGTTAACGGACAGGACGTCACCCGGCGCGAGGAACCACTCTTTAACTATATGTCCACCATGCCCGACGGGCGACAAATTCGAGTGTCCGTCATCCCAGTCCGACAAGACCGGCGGGTGATTGGCTATCTTGCGGTAAACTTCCTGGTTCACGATCTTGAGGTTGCCGTGCAGGCGCTCTCGGTGCTCTGCAAACCTGAACCCCACGATTTTGCGATTTCCGAGAACTTCACTTCTCCACGCGAGGTGATCGCCCAGACTGCGACGGAATATCTGCGCGCTCAGGGCCGCACACTGGCTCTCCTTTCGACGGCCGAACGGATACAGCTTGTGAGGCACTTCAAGACGAAAGGAGTATTCCAGATGCGGCGTGCGGCCGAGGAGGTGGCCGGACTTCTGGGAGTCAGCCGAGCGGCGGTCTACAACTATCTCTCCGCGCTGAGGTGACGCTGCCTTAGTGGAAGTCAAGAACCGGTGGTGGTGGCAAACCAGTCGCGCAAGGTTGGATGTCAACGGCGGTGCAAAACTAGGCCACATGGCGGCGCAATAGTGGGCCACCCTGCCTTTTGGCGCGGGGGAGGGCCGGCAAGAGGGACAGCGGCCAGTCAGCCGCGCCCACAGGAGGCTGGCGGGTGACTGACCGCTGTGGCCCGTGAGGGCCAATCCGGGAGGCTGCGGTTTACTCGGCTTGTGTTGATTTTCTCGCCCGGCTCTGGGCAAGGCGATAGCTGTCGCCGTTCATCTCGAGGATGCTGACATGGTGCGTCAGGCGGTCGAGGAGCGCACCGGTGAGCCGCTCGGTGCCGAAGGTCTCGGTCCACTCGTCGAAGGGTAGATTGCTGGTGATGAGCGTTGATCCACGCTCGTAGCGCAGGGAGATCATCTCGAACAGCAACTCGGCCCCGGTCTTGGAAAGGGGCACGAAGCCGAGCTCATCGATGATCAGCAGCTTGTATCCGGCGATCTGCTTCTGCAGGCGGAGAAGACGGCGCTTGTCGCGGGCCTCCATCAGCGCATTGACCAGCGCGGCGGCTGGGCCAGCAGGATCTTCGGGGCCTCGCTCATGACTGGCCCTCCGTCATCAGGCTCATATGGCTGGCGGGCGAGGTCGCGGCGACATTGGCGCGAGGCAGATAGGGGTAGTTGTCAAGATCGAGCTTCGGCGGCCGCTGCTCGATCTGGCAGAGCAGCAGATGCTTGACAGCGTCGAAGCTCACCGCGCCCAGTCGCAGGGCGTGCTTGACGGCGGCATGGAGGTCCTCGAAGCCGAAGGTTTCCAGGAGCCGGAGCACCTGGACATATTCGCGCCGGCCCATCATCAGCATGCGCGCCTCCATCAGGCGGCGGAGGCTGTCGAACTCCTCGGGGAGATGCCATTCCGCCAATGGTGCGGCCTGGTCGAGCGCATTGATCTTCTGTTCGATCGGGCGTTGCGGGCCTCATAGCCGGTACGGTGAGTGACCTGATAGCTGCCACTCGCGCCAAGAGATCTCTCCGCGTCTCTTGGTCGGGAAAGCTGACCACCTTGATTCCAGCACTGAAAGAATCCCGGACATGAACCCAAGGCCAAGTTTTCCCGCGCCAATGTAGGCTCGCGAGTATGGCGCAGGTTGGATGAGAGAGCCTCTCGCGTACCGGATGGAGGATGCAAAGCACGGCGGTGAACCCACAAGAAAACTACGGTATTTCAACAGTTTATCGCCACCGTACTTTTCCCGCGCAGTCAGGAGGTTTGGAGAATATCGGGCAAAGAGAGACCAAAATCAGCCCGGCCGCCATTCCGGCAGTCAGGAGCTTTTCGCGAGGAAGCCCGCAAATACTGGGGATTTTGAGCGCTCGGAATTCGAGGAGAGAGCTTTGCCCGAGGGCTAAATGGCGGAGGGAAAGGGTCTGGAATCCAACGTTCTCCAGTCGTAAACCATTGATTTTATTGGGGCAGATTTGCACTCTTTTCGAATCCCATGCGGACATCCGAACGGCCAACGAAATTCACGGCCTTCAAAGCCTTCTCCAATTGAAACCGTGAAGCCCGGCGAGAGATAGGGGTCGAGTCTGATCCACCGACAAAAAGGTCCGGCAAAGGTTCGTCAACTCCTTGTAAGATTTCGAAGAGCATTCAAGTCGTGAGCACGCTTTGCTACCGCTCGTTGCTACGCAGCATCCAGACAGAGAGAGCGATGAGGACAAGCGAGGCGGCCACGATGAGGGTGCCAACGGCATTGATTTCAGGCGTGATCCCTCGCCGCATAGTCGACCAGATGTACATCGGCAGCGTATTGTCACGTCCGGTGAGGAAAAAGGTCACCGGGATTTCGTCAAACGAGAGCGTGAATGAAAGAAGTGCAGAACCAATGATGGCAGAGCGGATGTTGGGCAGGACAATGTAAAGGAAAGTTTCCCAGGGTTTGGCACCGAGATCAGCCGCCGCCTCTTCGAGATTACGATTAAGACGCTGGAGGCGCGCAAAAACTTGGGTGACCACTACCGACAGCAAAGCGGTGGCGTGCCCAATGATAACGGTCTCCAAACTAAGACGGAAGCCCATGATCTTGAAGAGGTTCAACATCGCAATGCCTGTGATGATTCCCGGCAGCACCAGTGGCAGCAACACGAGGCGTCGAAAAAGCGTCTTGCCAGGAAAGCTCAGGCGGTCGAGCGCGAATGCCGCCGGAACGCCAATGATCACGGTGAGCGCAGTGGCAAGCGTTGCGACATAGAAACTGTTGAACAGCGCTTTCTTGAGATCGCTGTTGGCAAACAATTCCTCGTACCACTTGAGGGTGAAACCCGAAAGCGGCAGCGTCAGCGTATTAGAATCGTTGAAGCTGAAGATGATCAGAACGGCAACCGGAAGATAGAGATAGGCGAGAATTGCAACGAGTGCCGCTCCGAAGACACCGTCTCCGATCCGTCGTGCCGTTAAAGCCTGAGAAGTTGTTGCCATGGCTAGCCTGTAGAGATCCGTTCTGATTTTTGCAACCGGTCGGAAACCTCGATGATCGCGAGCACGATGACAAGCATCAAAATTGCGAGCGCCGAACCCAGGGGCCAGTTGAGCGCAGTTCCATATTGCGAGGTGATGACATTCGAGATCATACTTCCATCGGGCCCACCCACGAGAATGGGCGCGATAAAGTCACCGAAGGTCAGGCAAAACGTAATGGTGGCGCCGGCGAGGACACCCGGCAGCGATAAAGGCCATATCACCTTGATCAGCACCCCAAGGGGCGGGACGCCGAGGTCGCTTGCAGCCTCGACGAGATTTCGCGGAATCTTCTCAAGCGCGGTGTAGATCGGCATTACCAT